>CALOEX010000005.1:0-3247 GCA_942492555.1 uncultured Bacteroidota bacterium
GCAACAAAGTCAACGCTCCATAAACCAATATCGCATAACAGTCGGCATGAAGGCACCATTACAGTCAATCTCAAAATCAGTTTTGAGTATTCGATTTTGCTGTATGCTGCTGTTTACCCACGCAAAAAGACTCTTTATATATCCGTACAGAGAATACTTGACAGCCATACAATGAGATGGGGTTGAAGTGACACTCGGCTGAGAATGAAAATTGCCATAAAAAAGGCCACACGTCGGCGGCCACACTTTCAACGACAAGTATGACAATCGGAACTGGAGCTCTTGATTTCACAGCAACACCAGCGGATTTCGTTGGTAAATTCACATGGTAGTTCATACCTATATTGTAGGAAACAAGCAACATGGCGATGAGTTAGACCGTTTTCTGTGATGGCGCCTCGGAGGCACACAAAACTGCATCCACACTTTTGCACCACGAATGCTACACTCAACTATAGAAAACTCCATTTCACAGAGGTATAGACCAATAAAAAATATAAGTTTAAATGCTTCTGCATACTTACATTGTAGCAAACAAGCAAGAGAGCGAAGAGTTCTATTGTTCTTTGTGTGGTCGTCTTGGAGGCACATGAAAATACGAGCCACTAAACATCATTCGAATACTCAATGTTTCCACCACAAGGTACCACACCTCTTGACAACATCATCGATGCGATGTAATGGAGATACAAATGGCAAGTGGCTGTGCAGAAAAGGACCCACAACAAGCTGAGGAATTGCTGCCAGCAGTTTGGCCGTCATGGTGACGCTTTTTTGATGTGCTGAGTCATCGCACGTCGTGGTTACAGGTGGAGGCACAACAACAACAGCTACAGGTTAACTACTGTAATGGTAAAAGTATCTACTAGACTACTTGTTTCATAAAGAAATGTACTTACTAGAGTTATGGCAGTGACTATTGGTACAGTTTGTACGGTTACTGTGAAAGACATAACTTGAAAACAAATGAATGTACCACCACATTACATCATTGCTGTCCAATTACCGTTGATTGATTGATAGGATTTAATGCATTCTCCAACTACATTAGATAAGTTGTTTGTCGCTTGACTTGAAAAGAATGTGTCTGTAGGTGATGTGACACACTCAGTGAAATTGTACTTTGGACATGGTGAACATTGCACCAATAGCTACACGTGCACTCCAGAAAAGTGGTGATACATGGGCTGTTTGTCGACTGTAAACGAAACATAATCAATACAAAACTTGACAACAACCATGCTTATACATAGCTGACAAGGTATTGTCCACCAATCATTCATGTATACTCATTTTAGCACCAAAATATATGAAAAATTCACGATTTTGTCTTCAGTTTTACTTGTAGAACAGAGACTGTAGACTAGCATCTCTGGAATCGACTCTTAACACAAAAGCAATGCAATTACATACTTGATACAAATCAACTGCAATTTCTGAGGTAGATAAGGCTACTGATCAAAATAATGCGTCAAAGTGGCGCCAAAACATGCAAGAGTGAGAAATGGAATTTAAAATCACAAAATGGACACAACAAACTACTGAATCACAGTACATACAAATGCTCATCACACTGTACAGATAGAGAATGGATTGTGATCAAGTTTCAAGGCAAGAGAAAGAGTAAGATGCGGTCTACAGTGACGTGACAAGTCGTCATGGTGGCGGCAATTTTGGCGCACTAACCAACATTCGAATTCATACCATTCACAGATGATATCACTGTATATATTTTCAAATTGGATGATTTCAAATACAAAGGGAGTGGATGAGGATTGCAATTAAAGTGGTTCAGTAAAAGGGGCACAGTAATGCTTGTAGTTTGCATTTTTGGTTTGGAGTAGTATTGAAAGTTAGGTGTTGTTGGCATTACGTTTGGGCAAAGTAGTTTTAGTTAGTATTAGCAAAGTGTTTAACATTTGTGTTTGGTGTTGGCGTGTGTGTCAGCTGATGCAGACCGCATTTGTATTTAGCGTTTGTCTAGTTAATTTGTTTTGTGTTTGGTGTTGGGCATTCGGTTGGGCAAAGTGTTTAGCAGATTAGTAGTTAATGTTTGTTTGCTGCAGTTGGCATTTGTGCTTAGTCATTTGCATGTTACAGGGTGTTGGGGTGAGTAATGCAGTTTGTGGTTGTGTGTTTGCATATTTGTAGTTTGGTAATGTTGTTTGCAGTTTGAAGTTTGATGTTTGCAGTTTTTGCTGTGGAAAGACAGTTATGTTGTGTGTGATATGGGTTTTGAAGGCTGTGGGGTTGTAAATTATGTTGGCATTCAGGGTTCAAGATTTTCTACAAGCGTTTGAGGAAGTAAACATGGATGCAAATGCAGATGTTGAGGTTTTGATTGTGTTTGTTGTTGTTTTTGGAGCTTAAGCTGTAAGCAAAGTTTGGGGTTTGTGAGGTTAGGGTTAGGGTTAGGGTTAGGGTTAGGGTTAGGGTTAGGGTTAGGGTTAGGGTTAGGGTTAGGGTTATGGTTAGGGTTAGGGTTGGGTTAGGTTAGGTTGGGGTTGGGGTTAGGGTTGTGGTTAGGGTTAGGGTTAGGGTTAGGGTTAGGGTTAGGGTTAGGGTTAGGGTTAGGGTTAGGGTTAGGGTTAGGGTTAGGGTTAGGGTTAGGGTTAGGGTTAGGGTTAGGGTTAGGGTTAGGGTTAGGGTTAGGGTTAGGGTTAGGGTTAGGGTTAGGGTTAGGGTTAGGGTTAGGGTTAGGGTTAGGGTTAGGGTTAGGGTTAGGGTTAGGGTTAGGGTTAGGGTTAGGGTTAGGGTTAGGGTTAGGGTTAGGGTTAGGGTTAGGGTTAGGGTTAGGGTTAGGGTTAGGGTTAGGGTTAGGGTTAGGGTTAGGGTTAGGGTTAGGGTTAGGGTTAGGGTTAGGGTTAGGGTTAGGGTTAGGGTTAGGGTTAGGGTTAGGGTTAGGGTTAGGGTTAGGGTTAGGGTTAGGGTTAGGGTTAGGGTTAGGGTTAGGGTTAGGGTTAGGGTTAGGGTTAGGGTTAGGGTTAGGGTTAGGGTTAGGGTTAGGGTTAGGGTTAGGGTTAGGGTTAGGGTTTGGGTTAGGGTTAGGGTTAGGGTTAGGGTTAGGGTTAGGGTTAGGGTTAGGGTTAGGGTTAGGGTTAGGGTTAGGGTTAGGGTTAGGGTTAGGGTTAGGGTTAGGGTTAGGGTTAGGGTTAGGGTTAGGGTTAGGGTTAGGGTTAGGGTTAGGGTTAGGGTTAGGGTTAGGGTTAGGGTTAGGGTTAGGGTTAGGGTTAGGGTTAGGGTTAGG
>CALOEX010000006.1:0-3620 GCA_942492555.1 uncultured Bacteroidota bacterium
GATGTGTTCTGCTTCGCTTTTATCTTGATTTGGTTTAATTATAAAAAAGCTGTAAAATGGAGGAGTTTATCTCTTTTGCTAAACTTCGATACTATTGGTAATGAAAACACAAAAACGTATTCTTTTTTAATCGGTATGCTTCGTCGCAAGTGTTCCCTATCTTGATGCTACTCAAAATAATCATGATAACAAAATAAGACATATTGACGACAGTACGCATCAACAAAACCTCTTTTTTGCAGAGCTACCCAAAGCAAAGCAAATCGCATTACTGCAAGGATATCTAAAAAAATAACCTTGACATGCCATACGTGATACAGCACATCATTTTTTCTTTTGTTTTCATGCCACCCTCAATTCCCGTGGCGCTCGTTATCAAGGTAAAAATTTTTGCAGGGTTCAATTCTTCTGATCGTGATTTTACCCATGCAAACCTAGAAAGGGTAGATTGTAGCAAAGCCATTTTAAATGGTTCTGTTTTCAAGAAGTACAAATGTAACAGATACCATACTCGATGTGCTCAACCCTTACTAATACGACATAAGTGACTACCAAGCACATTTTCAAGATAACACGAAAAGCAAATAAGATCCGTAGAGGAGAGTGGTATCAAAACAATCTCTCCAATGATCTGAAAAGCATTGCCAAGGTCTATCCGCAACTTAAAAAAGATGCAGACAAAGCAGAGTTATTGCATATTGCTTCTGGTTTAGCCCGTTTGCCTTATGATGATCAATATCCGGAATTTTATATCAAAGTTCAGTACTGGTCTTGCAAGTTATTCCATCTTAAAAATAGATTGGCTAAGGATTTGGGCGATCAATTGGTTTGTTCATTGCAAGGAAATGATGCCAGTTGGGGTAAGGGATGGGGTTTAAAGTGCGAGATAAAATACTGTTGCTGGCAAACCGACTATCCACAAGATAAAATCACCTGTACGCAAGCGCTACATATACCGCAAGGCAAACCTGATTTTGCTGGTTACCTCAAGCAATTTAGGGATGGGCTTAAACAATATAAAGTGCAATCAGAAAAGAAAATATGGCTTTGATTGGTACAAGTCAACCATTGAAAAAAATATCCAAGGAATTGCCAAGGCCTACCCAAAAGTAGAGGATAAATCTCTACAAAAAGAGATGTTAGAAACGGCCTATAAATTATCAAAAAGCTATGAGCTCCAACATATGGATCTACTTTTTCATTTTTTATATCATCAAAATCTGCTCATACGCATCGGAGGAACGGTTGGAGTAGGGGCCAAAAATGACATACACTACAACTTATACAACTGTTAGCAATTAGATGCTAAAAGAATTCTATGACTTGAGCAAATAATTACCACTATTTTTTTTCATACATTTTTCCTTGTGTCACACATACATACAACCGCCTTACCATTTTGTTCCTGATGGCATTGATAACAGACATTTTATGCTTTCCTTCTGCTATCTTACGCTCATAGTATGCACGAAATTCTGCAACATACGTTTTGGCTGATATTGCACCTAAATGCAGCAATGTTTTCAAAGGCTTATTTGCAAGATGCGACACTCTATCTTTGCCTAAAACACTCGATCCTGATTGGTGGGTGAAAGGTACGACGCCTACGTAGCAAGCGAGTTGTTTTCCTGATTGGACATATTGAAATTCATTTGTAGCTACAACCATTGATATGGCTGTTATAACCCCCACACCATCAACAGAGGTGGCAAAATTGACGGTTTTGCGTATGCTTTCATCTTGTTTGATGATTTGTTGTATCTGCGCATCAATTGTTTGAAGATCATTTTTTATCGCTTGTATGGATTTTTTAGAAACGCTTGCTATGTTTTTATATATGCTACCATCTATGCATTGCAGTTCTTGTAAAGGTACTTGGAGTTGCTTTTTGACTTTTAACAACCGTTGGCGGATGGTTAAAAGATTTTTTAAAAGCTCTATTTCTTTACGAGGACGCTTGAAAACCACGGCTTGATCACAATAGCGATAGGCATATATACCAATACGATAAGCGTCTACTTTGTCGTTTTTTCCTCTCTGCATGCCAATTGATCGCTTGATTTGTATCGCTTTTTCTAACCATAAACCATAGCCACTTTTGTTGCTCCAGTGTATGAGATCGCTTGCATAAATACCTGTATGTTCACAACAAACAAGGGTATTGGCGGGTGTTATCTTCATCTTCCGTAGCTGTTTTTGAAAAGCTTTGAGGGCTTCTTGTGTATTTTCAATACAATGTTCAAGCATCACTTTTTTGCTTTCTAAAACACATATGTCTAGTTTGCTTTTAGAGATGTCAATTCCTATAAAATATGTATAATTGTTCATAACATAATTTTTTAAATTAAAATATAAAATCAATTTTCTCGATACCTGAATACTGGGTCTTTAGCCCTAAATTCTATATGAGTTTTATTGATTTTAAAAAACTGGGCTAAGTTCCTTATTCTTCACTTAAGTTTTTAACTTTGTTGGAGTACTAGGTCGACTTAGCCTCGTTTTATTTTACGCATTTTTTTCTTTTTTATATACTACAAGTCTACAGGTTGGAGTAGAGTACCTAAAAATGATATACAAACTCAAAACCCAAACGAATGATGATTAATGAGATTCATAAGTTTTGCATAGGTAAAGGGCCAAAAATGACACATGAGAAAATGAATAGCGAATGACGCATCATGAGGAATAAAGGGTAACTAGATCGGTACAAATGTCGTTATGTGAGCTGTTTTCGTTTATTATGATTGTGTATCCATTAAAAAGTAGCATAGATGTCCAGGTTCTAGCAAGTAGCTATGCTACTGTGCTAGAGCCTGGACATAGCGTAGCAATAGGAATGGGTATAAAAAAGGAAATTTGGATGCCTAAATACAATTAATGTTGGCTTTTTTAGGTAAAAAACAGGTGTTAGCACATTGCAGTGCAAAACTTCTCCCTCTAGACTATTGTCTATCTGATTGTAAAATCTTGCGATTTTAGGATGCCATGCATAAGTGTCGTAAACATTGTATTTTGCAGAAGCCATGGTGGAAAGGTGCTATGGCTTTGTACTTCTTTAAAGCATGTAGGTGATCCTCTCATTTTTTGGATATAGGTTGCTACCTGTTTATGATCAATGGTGACGTGCTACAGAATGCTATAGGGGTTATATTGGTTTGGCTTTGGTCTATTTCATAGCGATATGAGTTGCGGATGCCTGTGTAGTTTGTGGTGCTTGTACATTTTCTTTTTTTTGTATTTTTTGTTCTTTGTTTGTTTTTAAGGTGCTTTGCGATGTAGTAAACGATGATGAAAATGCGAAATAGTTTCCTTTGGTTTAGTGTATGTTCTGTAGGGGTGTCACTTTGCTTTTTTTTGCCTTTGGGTTCTTCTCCTACGTTGATGCGAGAAAATTTGAGGCGCCATACTTTTTTTGGTTTGCCCTCAGAGGCTGAAGTGGTGGAATGTGTTTGACCTTCTGCTCTTTCTTCTCCTTCTCTTCGTTCATCGTCATCATCTGGGTCACCGGCTGTAGGGTTGGTGTTTTTTGGTGTAGGGTGTATGGGAATAAGGGGTATGAAAGGTGTGGGGTTGTTTTCTTTTTGATGTTTTAGGTTTTTTCTTTCTATGAAGAAGTAGCT
>CALOEX010000007.1:0-6829 GCA_942492555.1 uncultured Bacteroidota bacterium
GAAATTGTTAATACTTTATTATTTCACGTTGAAATAATAAGCTACATTTGTAACATGAAACCCAAAACTATATACATTTTGCTCTATAATAATGCGGTGCAGTTCGCATCCAAAGAGCTCAAAATTTTAGCAGCATCAATCTGCACTTTGGCAACTGCAATAAATCAGCCCTTGCCACATTCATACGTTCAAATTACTCGCATCATGTCAGAAAATAAATACTACATTCACTCAACACAGGTCGGGCATACCTGGTCAATTATCGAAAGGGAATTATTGTATCAAAGGCGCAGACAAAGAAATGCAGTACAAAGGGCAACACCACAAGAAATCAAAGAGGCTCGACCCGTACCAATCGGCACGGCCTAAAGAAAGTTGTAACAGAGGGAGTATGCATAGGAGTATGCATACAAGCGCTGGATTATAGCTGAAGGGGCAGAAAGGGGGTAGATTTGTAGCCATATTTACCCCCTACTTCCTAAAACATCAACGCCTGCCCTTTTCGGATTTGCTCCACTCAAATAAACAATCATAAACCTTTTAAATCCCTTACTATGCAAGTCAACCCCTACGGAGCAACAACCCAAGACCTAATCAATTACGGATGCTTTAATGCTAAACAACCACGCTCAAAATTGCAGAAACGCATACTTGACAGGTTATACCAAGACACTAAACAGCTTTATGGCTACGCTAGGCATACCACAGGCAAAGGGATGCTCTGCCCTGAGTTCATTATGAATCAATACAAGAGCACAATTTCTGCCATGGATGATATGTACCAAATAATGTTTAAGGCTGCTTAGACCTCTCCTTATGGGTTTATCCTATTTCGCAGATTTACACATTTCAGTACATTAAGTCGGTAGATGGCAGGTACAAGGGAAAGATATTGGCGGATATGTTATGTACCCCAAATCGCTGTACTACTTCGTGAGCCTCATACCTCTCCGCAAAGGCTTCTAAATCTAGGAGGGGCAACAGCAGCAGGGGATTTGTCAGAGCAGCACCAAGGTATTATCAGCACCAATGCAAAAAGGAAGATGCGCAATGCAATCTTATGGCTTGATGCTTCTGCTAAGTGGAAATGGTGTTATTCCAACAACACAAAAAAATGGTTTCGCTGGAGATTAAATTTTATACATCTTACCCTACCAAACCAAAAAGGACACACGGACAAATTCATAAAGCGTGTACTAAATAGATTCTTTCAGTCAGCATACAGAAAAACAGGCTTACGCTCTTATGTATGGAAAGCAGAACCACAGCAGAGAGGGGAAATACATTTTCACATAACAAGTGATTGCTATATGTGGAAAACAGACCTGCAAAACATTTGGAACAGAACTTTAAAAACATTCGGACTAATCGAGCAATCAGCAAACCCTCCAAGCACTAGAGTACACCCCACGCACAATATAAAGCTTATGACAGCTTACTTGATTAAGTACATGACCAAGAATGATGACAACAGGCGCACCATACAAGGCAGGTTATGGGGATGCAGTAGGAATTTATCCCAAGCAAATAATTTCCATATAACACTGCCCGAATCAGAATTATCTGGAATGTGTTCGGAACTAGCTGCACAATCTGTTAGAGTAGATGAATATGATTGGATTAATGTTTTCAATCTTCGCCCTACATACTTCGACAATCTTCCCGAATGTGAAGTATTATCTTTGTACAGGGATAAAATCAGATCTATACAAAAAGGCTACACAGCCCAATCAAATTTCTTTTATGACCATGAAGGGCAGCCCATAACATACAAGGCAGCCAACAAAATCGGCCTTAAGCCAATAGATAAAATGCTATACCATGAGCAATTAACAATGGAATGTTAATAACAATGCTTAAAAATGGCATATTTCATGCTACGTGTAAGAAAATCCATATATTTGTTAAACACTAAAAAACTAGTCATGAAAAAATTACTTATTCTTCCTTTCCTTTTCTTATTCGAAACAATCATTTATGGCATTGATTTGCTTGCAGTTTCATTGGAGTACAAATTTACTCTTGGATGTGCCAAGGTTAAATATGGCGAGATGATTGCAGACATGAGAGGAAAAGTAAATGGTACTGTCCATTCCAAAAACAGATTTGGAGCATACATGAGAAATAAGACCTCTCCTGTAAATCCTCAGACCACCTTTCAAAGTGCAGTTCGTAATTCTTTTACGCAGTTCGCACAAGGTTGGAGAAGTTTAACACAGGCACAGCGATTATCTTGGTCGGGTGCGGTTGATAGCTTTGCAAAGACGAATGTATTTGGAGACTTAACCAAATTAACAGGGTCTAATTTGTACATGAGCATTAATAGAATTTTAGATACAATAGGCAGTTCGCCATTAACTTCTCCACCACTTCCTGCAGCAGTTGAGGCAGTAGATTCTATGAGTGTAGCAGCATTGGCAGGAGCAGGAACTATGATAGTTACCTACGCACCTGCAATAGCAGCCAACCAAACCACAGCAATATTTGCAACTGCACCGGTAAGCGCAGGAGTTAATTTTGTGAAGAATAAGTATCGACATATCGAAAATATCGTTACTGCAGATGCTTCGCCTTATGATATTGCAACAGCTTACGAAGCAAAGTTTGGAACAGGCTGGAAAACAGCAGGACAAAAAGTATTTGTAAAAATGGTGCCTGTACTTACAGCAGAAGGCATCAAAGGTCTAGGCCTTGATGCTTCTACAATTGTAGGTCCTTAATCCATAGGAACTCAAAAAAGTAAGGGTGTGCAGAAATGCACACCTTTTTTTTTTACATTTGAACTAAAACCCTTATGGCTGTATTCCCTAACACAATAGCACTAAATTTTTCCAATTGGATTCTTATTACCCCATGGCTAGAAGCTACAAACCCACAACTAAACTTAGTAACACAGGTAAGGGATGCAGCAGCAATATCGGGAAGTGTCAGTGAGCATACATGGAATGAATACTTAAGAATAACAGGGTTATGGTACAAATACTACCAAGCTTTCATTGACCAAACAACAGCAGGGTTAAACCAATGGATAGATTTTTCAGCAAGCTGCGTTGTAGTTGGCTTTTCTTCTTTAATTGTAAAACAAATTTCATACACACGTATCAATAATGTATTGTACATCAATTTTATCTTCTTTGGTACTTCCAACGCTACTACATTAACATTTACTATACCCACGATTTCAAGTACTGCGGTATTTGGTAATTCTGGACTACTTCGGGCAGGGGATAATAGTGTTAGCTTAGCAGCAGCAGGAATGTGGTCTAATACATCAGGCACATCTTCAATATCATGCTTTAAGGATACACTACAACAAGGATTTACTGCAAGTGGTATCAAGTTTGTAAGCGGTCAACTATTCATTCCCGTATGATTTACCCTAAAAATATAGCAACATTATTCACTACTTTTTTGCTTGATATTAATACATGGCAATACACAACTTGGGGCAAGTCAAGTATTGCCCTAATACAGACCGCAGCAGCAACAGGAAGCCCTGTTACAGCTGCCGAATATGATTCGTATACGCAATACACAGCTTGGAGATTTGAGACCTTTGAGCAGCATAATGCACTAACAAGCTAAATCCTTAACTTTGATGCATGGCACGTATTACTTATGGCGTTATAGTTACAGAAATCAAGGGCAGCATTGGAGGTGTCACATTTCAGAAAAACCCAAGCGGCTCAATCATAAGGAGCAGACCAACCCTCTCAAAATCGAGCACAACAAAACAAACTCTTTCACATCAAAAATTAGGCGTTCTATTGTTCGAATGGCAAAACATTACACAGGCACAGCGTGACCTCTGGAATGATTTTGCATTAGCCTGGACAAAGGTTAATAAGTTTGGAGAGACCAAAACATTGACAGGTTTAAATTGGTTTACTTCCTGCAATTGGTTTAGACTTGCATTAAATCAATCATTACTTGCAGACCCCCCTGCACATGATTTGCCCCAAGCACCGCCCACTTTCACGCTTGATTTTAATGATGCAACAATGGAAATTGAATTTACACAGGCGCATGACTTTGTAAATTCTCCTGTACTTGTTTGGGCATCCACTCCAACGAGGAAAAATACATTATCTATTAATCAAGTGCGTAAACTTGTCACGATCATAAATGCTGCTCCAAGTAACCCTCTTGATATTACAGCCCTTTGGGAATTAGCAACAGGGCTGCCATACACACCTACAACACTATTTCCAAATGCAAATATTTTCCTTTGCTTAGAATCCGTAAATTTGTCTAGTGGGATTAGTTCGGCAATGCTATGCAGCAAAGACACACCAAGCCCAACAGACTTTGGAACAACAATGTATTACTATTCATAATTAATTAAATAGCCATGGCCATAAAAGTGAAAAAGTTGACTTACACACCTGCAAATATTTATTCAATGTTTGCCACTCCTATACTTGCATTACCTGCTCCACCAAGTGGCTCAGTTAATAACGTACTTGCTATTTCACACGATATGGTATTTAATTCGGCAGCATATACAGGTGCATCGCATATTATATACGGATTTACATTAGATAGCTTTTTTGAGGTGTATTTTGATGGAGATTTACTAGCAGCACTTACCAACGGCAATATTCCTTTACGGAAATGGTTTGCGCAGAATACTATTTTTAGTACAACCAAAGACTTGTATGTAACAACAGAGGCAACAGCAGCTACAGGAGATAGTAATATAGATGCGTATGTAGTGTATGAGGAAATTGTACTAAATCCTTAATTTTTATTTATGACTATCGAGAATATAAAACCAATTTGGGACTTATGCGGAACGGAAATAATAACCGCACTAGTTACAATTGCAATTGCTTACATTGATATGCGCAAAGCAAAACGCAGAATAAAAAAGAAATTGCTTCGTACAATGCAAAACGGACAAGCGGATGAGATTCTACGATAGTTTATAGGGCAACAGGAGACAAGAAATACATTAAATAGGCATATAAAACAGACGCAAAGTACATCTCAATTGAACATTCATACTACAATCATACTACATTCATACAACACTAATACTAAGACAATACAACATTAATTAAGCAGGATTACAACAATATTACAGCAGGATTATAACAGGATTAAAGCAGAATTATAACAGGATTAAAGCAGAATTATAACAGGATTAAAGCAGAATTATAACAAGATTGAAACAAGAATAAGGCAGAGATAAGGCAGAGATAGAGCAAGGATAAAGGAGGGACAGCAAACAATAACTAAACTACTAACAACATTACACCATGGCACGAATAAAAACATCAGCACTAATATCAGACATATCTGGAAAGGTAAATGGAAGTGTGTTCCAAAGAAATCAAGGAGGGTTAGTAATGCGAAATGAGAGCGGTAAAATAAATAGTAATACAATCAGAAGTAATACACATAAAGTTAATCTAGTAAGTGTGCAAGGTGCTTGGTTGTTATTATCAAATGCAGAGAGGTTACAATGGCAGAGTTATGCTACATACTTGAACAAGAAACAGAAAAAGAATCCTACTTTAAGTATTAATGGCCACCAACTATTTATAAATGTGAATACTGTACGATATGATATGTTAGGCACTTCCGCATTATTTTCTCCACCTATTCTCACAACACCAACACTAACACCACTTCCACAGCCAATATCAATAGTTACCATAGTTATTAATTTTGGGGATATAACAATAACACTAGATAGAGCAGTTACAGCAGCAAACGAAAGTATATTACTATTTATGTCAAGACCATTGAGAGCAACGCAAATGAGCGCAAACCAAAAAATGGTATTAATGAAAACTTCAACACAGGATGGATTAGATTTTATACCGACAAGTTATTATGAAGAGGTCTACGGAAGGAAGTTAATAAGTGGAGAATATGTACAGACTAAAATGGCAATCTATGACAATGTGAGTAATAATTATTCTGCATTTAGTCATGGAAGATTTGAAGTAGGATAATATGGCATTTGTTTACATAATTGAGTTAAGAGATAAAACGCACTACTGCGGAATTACAAATAATGTAGTAAAAAGAATCCAACAGCATCAGCAAGGCAAATCAAAATCCACAAAGCACAAACTACCATTAGTGATAAAATATATTACAACAAAAATTAATATGTCAGCAGCTAGGAAATTAGAAGTACAGATAAAAAAGCAAGGAGTAAGCAGGTGGTGGACAAAGAATAAGTTTAGATCTGATAATGAGCAAGGAAAATAATACTACAACAACAAACAGCCAAGACAATATTTAAAGGGTGCTTCTGTCCTGCTCGGCATCTCCACCTCTCAAAATTCAAAACAATTTCGTCAGTGCTTCTGCCCTGCGCTTGCCATCTCCACCCAATAAATATTGGCAGCCAACAGCCTTCAATTTTTTCAAAATTGATTTGGAGATTAGTTGAGTAATACAGGAAATGGATAGGCAGATAGCTTTAATATAATAAATTATTATGTAGTCAATAGAGCCATGCAGCAATCCCGAAACGGCTGCATGTGCATTGCTCCATAATAATGCATTATATCAAATTGTGTCAGCAACCGCTGCGCGTTTAGTTGCTGACACAATACGCTATCTGCCTAAACTTCATTAGGAAATTTGTTGCTGCGCAAATGCCTAGGGAATAACAGCCCTCTTTTTGGTCTACCGACCACAGCCAACATTTTATACCGGTGTTAATACATTGCGATTTTTTGGCTCTGTTCGGTCTGCTGCCGAAATACAGCCACGGCAGTCAAGCCCTCGCAGCCAAAAAATCCGCTGCTCTGCAGACGATGAAATACAAAAGCAAAAGTCAAGGAACGGCAAAGGTTTTGTTAAGGTG
>CALOEX010000008.1:0-1917 GCA_942492555.1 uncultured Bacteroidota bacterium
TGTAATGACAAGCGTATGTACTTGACTACTTGTTTTGTAAAGTAATGTACCTACTAGAGTTATGGCAGTGGCTATTGGTAGAGTTTGCACGGGTGCAGTGAGAGATATATAACTTGAAATGAATGGATGAACCACCAGGGCCACCAAACATTATTGCCTCCCAATTACCATTGATTGTTGATTACAAAGGACTATAATGCATACTCTCTAACTAAATTGGATAAGTTGTATGCAGTTTGACTTGAAAGAGTGTGTCTGAAGGCGATGTGGGACTTTGTATTTGTTATACGGTGAAAATTTGCGCCAATACATAATTCATGGACAGTTTGTGAATTGAACACTATGCATATTCAATAAAACACTTCCAAACAACCACACTGGCAAGGTGTGGTCAACCAATCATTCATCAGTGCGTTACCAAAATACATGAAAAATTTGCGAGTCGAACTGCAGTTTGAATTGTAAAAGAGAGACTGTAGAAAAGCATCTCTGAAAATGACACCATACACCAAAGTCATGCAAAATAATATTCAAATGAGTTTTCTTGAGGTAGATCAGACTACCACTTGGAAAACCGTGTCAAAGTGGAGCCAAAACATGCAAAAGTGACAAGTTCGTCTTGAAATCACAAAATGGACACAACAAACAACTGAATCTCAGAACTAACAAATTCTCCTGACACTTTATGGATATGGAATAGAATGTGATCAAGTTTTAAGGCAAGAATAATAGTAAAAAGCGGACTACAGAGACGTGGCGCATCGTCGTGGTGGCGGAGCAATTTGGGCGCCACTAACCAACATCCGAATTCATACGATTGGCAGTTGAAAACACTGTAAATCTTTTCAAATCAGTCAATGGCAAATACAGAGGGAGTGGATGGGTATTGGAATGAAAGCAGTTGTGTAAAGGGGGTGCGGTATTCATGGTAAAGATGATGGCATCGTCCATGGCATCTTTTTTGTGATGTGCAAGTTGAAGACATGACGTCAGAGAAAGGTTGATAGTGTGGCTGGCTCATTGACATTTAAAAATTTTCCTTGCAAGTTGGCAGGTCAAGGTGCTGGCGCTTTTTTTGGCGATGACCGGCTCATTGTTTTTGGGCACATTTTCGCACTGTGCAAACGTTCCATAAAATTGAGCAATTGCGAGTGCTGGTGGTTGTGCAAAGTGGGTAGATGTTTAGTAGTCATGTGTAGGGAAGGGCTGTAAGAAGTTTTGCATAGCAAAGCTTGTGGAAAGGGGTGGCGTTTTGGCTGTAACGTGTTGAAAATGTGCTGAAACATACATTTTGGGGGTGCGTAGAGCAATTGTAGTTGCTGAAGTTTGAGCAAAGTGGGCAGATGATTAGCAATCATGTGTAGGGAAAGGCTGTAGGTAGTTTTGCATAGCAGAGAATGTGGAAACGGTACATTTTGGGGGTGCGAATAGCAATTGTGATTGCTGGTTGTTGAGCAACGAAGGTTGGGAGTCATGTGTAGAGTTAGGCTGTGGGTTGTTAGGGTTGGGTTTAGTTTTCATTCAAGGTTTTGGTTGTTAGGGTCAGGGTTGTGGCTGTGGCTAGGTTTGTGATTAGGGTTTGTGGTTGGTGTTAGGCGTAGAGTTGTGGCTAGGGTTAGGGTTGTGGTTAGGTTGTGATTAGGGTTTGTGGTTGGTGTTAGGCGTACGGTAGAGTTGTGGCTAGGGTTAGGGTTGTGGTTAGGTTTGTGATTAGGGTTTGTGGTTGTGGTTAGGGTTGTGGTTAGGTGTTAGTGGTTAGGGTTGTGGTTAGGGTTTGTGGTTGGTGTTAGGATTTGTGGTGGTTGGTGTTAGGGTTTGAGTTGTGGCTACGGTTGTGGTTGTGGTTAGGGTTTGTGGTTGTGGTTAGGGTTGTGGTTGTGGTTAGGGTTGTGGTTAGGGTTTGTGGTTGGTGTTAGG
>CALOEX010000009.1:0-74830 GCA_942492555.1 uncultured Bacteroidota bacterium
TACTAATTTCCCTCTATAATAGAGCTTCCCATCTTTTTCATAAGCTTGATGAGGTGGATGTTTAATACCCGTTGTTGGACATGTACTCAATACTGGTGGAGTAACCACATGATGTGTGCGACGTTTCCTTTTTCTTTGTTGTGATGTTTTTCGTTTGGGATGTGCCATGATTATAACGGTAAATTTTTATTATTTTTTTATAGTGCTAAAGTCTTTGATGATAAAAACAATACAATGCACTAGCAATAGACGCAAATCTACTGTTTTATATGTCTCTTAGCAAGTTGAAGAGCATCATTTATGACAGCTTATCGAACAATGTTAAAATTTTGGCGTTTTTGAAGCTTATTGAAAGGATTGAGCCTATAATATACATAAGATCCCCACAAGACCAATAATCATGGTAGCCAAAAAAGTATTTACCTTTTTCAAAAACTGCTGAGAAGATTCTTTCTTAACAGAAATATACAAATCTCCTGGCATGCCTCCTCGTATTGTTACATTTCCTTTTCCCCGCATAACCAAAGTGATGCCTGTACCAATGTCAGGGAGTAGTTTTATATCAATTTTTTCCCCTAATGTTCTTACGTCCTTCCCCATCGCATTCTTTGCAATGTTTTTTGATCTTTTTTCCGTAACCATCACATACTTCACATATAGCGTCAAAGAAAAAATAGAGAAAACCTTTGATAGCATGGTCAATACCTGTTTCGTGGCAATTTGTACACGCTTCTAGAGAAGATCCATTCGCAGATCCATTTCCATTACAATCTTGACATGTAACGTAGTGTTGTAGAGAAATTTGACGATGTACACCTGTGATAGATTCTTCTGAATTGAGTAGTATGTTTATACGAATATTCCTTTCTGATTGGTAGTAGTTGTAAGGTGTATGATAATGTTTTCCCCCACCAAATCCTGCCTTATATTGTTGAAATATCTTCATGATATCATACATAGAAGGTGTTTCATAGGGTTTTGTGTTATCTTCTACCTCTTCTCCACCAAATTGATCATAATGAATCCTCTTCTCCTCATTACTAAGGATTTCGTAAGCATTGGTGATTTCTTTGAATTTTTCTTCAATCTCTTTGTCTCCTTGGTGTTGATCAGGATGCAATGCTAATGCTTTTTGACGGTAGGCTTTTTTTATTTTTTCTAAAGGAGCATTTTTAGGTACACCTAGAATTGCATAATAATCTTTTTGATTCATGGTTAGCATTGTAGCATTTTAATGATTTTTGTTAAAAATCATGTCCTAAAAGAAAAAATAAGCGTTACAAATAAAAAACTTTCCACAACCTTTAGGTTGTGGAAAGTTACATTTTTATACAATATGCTCTAGCACCTAACAAATCTATAAATGATTAAGTTTTAAATCAAACACTGGATTTGTTGAGAAAATTTTTTAATTTATTTTAAGCAATTAAGCTCACGTGCATTTTGGCTCAAGACCATAAGCTTTTCAGATACTTCTGCTCCTGCCCAGGTAAGTAGATTACCACCACAAGATCCCACTCCTACACTACCAAAAAACAACACGCCTAGAGCTTTAAAAAGCTTTTTATTTGTGGAATCATCTGATGTCCACTTCAATGAAGTACGAGTAAGTTCAAATGAACCATTTTGTGCTTTTTCTAGACACCAACCTGATCCGACAAACATACCCTTCAGTAACCAAAAACTCCATTCGCTTACATGAGCAGTACAAAATAATGTTATCTTGCCTCCTGCAATTGCCACCTTGCTTCCTTGCACACCATATCCTACTGTTGTTTCTCTAGAAGGCAATTTCTCACGTAAACTACTATTAACTTTTTGAGCTTTTCTACCCACGTTGCCAAAAATAACTGTTGTGCTTTTTTTAACATTACCCCACCAGCTTTTTTTATCCCGTTGCTTAGCAACTGTTGACCCACCAAAGGCCATACAGCAAACAAGAAGCAACCATACATATTGTATGTATCTTTTTTGTGTGTTTTTCATAACAAATTTAATTTAATGTATCCAATGCCTCTACATCGAATCTCGGGGCAAATATAGCTACTTTTTCCAAAGTAAACAAAATTACATACACTCTTTAAAAGAACCATACAAGAAACTAAGTACTTACTACCCTTTTACGATGCACTTTTTAAGAAACATTACCATACCATTACAAACTTTTTACAACCAATTTTTTATTTTAGAACATTTCCATTAAGTTTGTAACACAAAGACATCATAACTGCCATATTTGCTTATACACAACCCAAACATACCCAACTGTCATCTTTTTACAACCAAGAACCCTTTTGCCCAATCATCATGAATACAAACATAGAAAATTTAAAAAAAGAAATCAAAAAACTACAAGAGGAAAGAAACTGGCAACAATTTCATTCACCCAAAAATCTTTCCATGGACTTAGTATTAGAAGCAAGTGAAGTTATGGAAATATTTGTGTGGAAAAATATAGAGGAAAGCTATTCGCTAAAAGATAGTGAAAAACAACATTTAAAGGAAGAACTAGGAGATGTGTTGATTGTTTTATTGAACTTAGCTCAGAAGTTCAATGTTGACCTTATAGATTGTGCCACGGAAAAAATAAAAGAAATTGCCAGAAAATACCCCGTGGAAAAAGCAAAGGGAAATAACGCAAAATACACAGAACACCAATAGTACATCAAAAATACCCTTATTTTAGCATCGCCTCCATAACATAAATCAATGCCTCATACACGCACATAACGATTAGTATCTCAAACAATAAAAACAAAATACGATTTAGAGGCTTTAAAGTTTTGGACCATTCCGTTGCATACATAGTTACAATAGATATTGCAGGACCAAATAAAGTCATCGGAAGCATGATTGTATCGAACTTTAAGAAAACAGGAAACCTAAACTGCACAGCATCTGTAAAAACTTCTTGCACAAAAGCAAAATATCCCTTACTCATAATCTCAAGATAATTCGCTTGTTTCGATAATTGCCAAGAATCTAAAAGCTCACAATATTTCAATTTAAATTCATCAGAAAGCTTTAGTGAGTGAAAAATAAGGCGCATAGTATGAGAAGTTGCTGTCTTATGAAGTAAAAAAAGTGCTTGTAAAGAAAAAGTACCCAAAATACCAAAGGCAGTATAGAGTAGTAATTGCAAAAACAAATTTTTTCTCTTATGCATAGCAAATAAGAATGAAGAAAAACCCTGAGAGAAAAGCAAAAGCGTTAACCATTCATCTTCATCTAGAAAGTCTAACCACTGTAAAAACAAAGAAAACACAAAATAAAACAAAACAAAGGGAAAAAATGTTAAAACTGTAGTGAATACAATTTTAAGCCAAGATTGCTTGGAGGGAATGTTCAAAGAAATTTTACTCATTTTTATATTTATTTTCAATGATATTTTTTATGTAAACAACTAAAGTGCTAGAACACTTACACAATCATTCATTACTTACAGCTTATAGCATAACTAGCAAAAATTTACTCCCAAATGTAATCATCTAAATCGCTTAAAAAAATTTCGTTTTTTAAGCAAACAATCCCGGCATCTCACACCCAACAACAAACATACATCCCAAAAATGCACCTGTGAATAAAATACAAACACATGCAACACTACAGCTACACATAGTAATTTCAGCATGATAACCCAACCACAAACACAACTCACAACACTTTCTAAAACCATTACTGCTCGGCCTAGCAACAGGAAAATAAAGATAATCCACAATAACACTTGTTAGATCAGCAGGAAAAAATCGCGAAGCTAATGTACCATATGCATAGCCATAAACCAAAGAAAAAAGACGTGGAGCAACAGAATGCCTTCTACTCACAACAGTACGATCAAGTGGCATAACCACAGATGTATTTTCGGCACTCTGCACTGGTTGATCAAAAAACAAAAACAGTACAATCATTATATAACAAAAACAGTTCATAATAGCCAAAAAATTTAAAAATTAACATGAGAAAAAACAACATAGCTACTTCCTTCTTATTCTTCTCGTGCCAAAATTGCTTTACAAAGTTTGTGCAATTCATCTGCGACAGGTTGGAGGTTTAGCTCTTGTGCGATAGGTATGAAGATTTTTATGGTTTCTTTGGCGATATGTATTTGTTTTTCTGGTTCTTTGGCACCTATGGTACGCATGTTGTGCAGTCTATCGATGAGTTTGACCAATAGTGAATTGCTATTTCCTGTTGCTAGTAAACGCTTTAAGGTTTCTTTTTTTTCGAGCTTCATTCTTGGGCGTTCTACCTTGTTGTATAAATGGCTTACTTGCACGACAATATCCATGACTTGTTCATTAAACATGGCAAACATCTGTGGGGGGCTGTACCCACTGTCTTCTACCGTATCATGCAAAAGGGCGGCGACAATGACATCTTCATCCGTGGTGTATTGCAGTAGGATGGTAGCCACTTCCATGGGATGAAAATAGTAGGGTTCACCCGATTTTCTGCGTTGGTCTGCATGGCAGTGTTTGGCAACTTTTAAAGCGAAGCCAATGTAGTCAAGATTCATTTTTTTGGCTGCTATTGCCTTTAAAAATATTTTGTCTTCAGGGGCTTCTATTTGTGTGACGTTTCGTAGGTCCTCCGTGGCAAATTTTGTCATTTTGGGCTTGAGTGATAGCAAATCTAGAGGCAACACATAGGTTTGGGTGAGGGTGAACGCTTCTTTTTGAATCTCTATATGGCCATATTGTGCTTTGGTGATGCGTTTGTTTTCTAGCAGGCAGATATGATTGAGCAGTTCTATCTGTTGATTTTCGGCATAGGGCTTGTAGCTTTGGTCTTCTGCTAAAGTACATGTGGCAGGGTCTGCTGTTGTGCAGGTGATGCGCAAGCTTTTTTCTGGTTTTTTTTCATAGGGTGGTTTGAGGTCATAATCTAACCAGGCTTCGTCTATAAAGAGATGTATGGGGGCGTCACCATAGGTGTCTTGGGGTTTGAGTTGCTCATATGTTACCCAAACTGCATTGGCAATGAGCCGTGCGGTGCAGAGCAGATCGCAGCTTAGGGTGGTCTTGCTTTGGGGAATATGGATTTTTACATGTTCGATGTCGAATCCTTGGTTGATGAGCATGGAGCGTGCTTCGTCTAGGACTTTATTTAAAGTGGTTTCTTTGATTGTAAGATCTAGGTATTCTTGGGATTGGTTTCCTACATGGAAGAAGTGGCCCATGGCTCCTTTGATGATGCGTACATTGTCTTTCATGCCTTCCATGGTTTGTAACTCTGCGGATACTTTGGCAAGGAGGGTCATCATGCTGCTGTTTTTGTGGAGGGTTTCGTAAACTTGTTTGTGGCTGTCTTCATAGGAGAGCAACATCATGTTTTTGGCTTCTTGGATTTTCTTGAGTTCTTTTTTTGCCATGATTGTTTCTTGATCGTTGTGACGTTTAAAGGTAGCCAAAAAAATGCAGGGTAATGCAATGCTCAAAAGCAGTGGGAAGCCACCATTTGCACCAAAATCAGGCATGAAAGTACCTGTAATGATCCATTGTGTGATCCAAGCCAATGTAACACCAACCAGTTCAAGTACAACAAAGGATCGCCAGTCTATCATCATGCCCAAAAAGAGTATACTCAATGCAAAATGCCACAAGCTAGTACCCTCTTGGGGTATGAGACAGAGGCTTAGGGTATTGACGAACACCCAGGCATAAGACATGAAGGGGTAATAAAAAAGGCTAAAGTGTTTTTCTAGGCGTTTGTGCCAATGCTCACGTACCATCATGGGAAAACAGAGGACAATGGGGATGACACGGAGTATGCTGACTGCTTTTGAAAATCCTTGTGCTTCTCCTAACGTAAAGGGTATAAAGAAGTAGACCATGGTAACCAGGCTTGTGGGAAAGTGGCGAATGCCATAGGTCTTTTCTTTTTGCAAACACCAGCGGATGGGATGACGCAACCATTGGAAGTAACTGCCTAAGGTGTTTCGAGAGCTTTCTTGCCAATTTTCTGTCTCTCTATTTATCCACACAAAGGCTTTGTTTTCCCATAGGTGTACACCAAAGAAGGTGAGTATATGGGCGAGCATGGCAAGAGGCCAGCTATTTTGTAAAATATAAAGGTAGGCTCCTTCTTTTGGAGTTAAGCCATCTTCACTAAAAATGATTATACCAATCTCGTCTACAAAATTTTTAACAGCAACAACATTGTTTATATAAAGAAAAAAGAGACTCAATAACAGACTCCAAAAAGCAACCAAACTGGCTTTCAATGCTTTAGAGGAGGGCTTAAGCCCTATCAAACCCATTAAAAAGGGGATTGTTATGCTGGAGACAACGAACATAGTGTTAGCGATTACATGACTAAAACGCACCTCTAGTTTACGACAGAGTATGCTTGTTACAATAGCAATAGCACCAAAAATAAAGGAAGCCCAACGCACCCATTTAATAGGGTTAAATTTTTTCTTTTTTTTCAAAGGCATGATTACATCATTGACCCACATAATGGCTAAGGCATTTAAAAAGGAGTCCATGGTAGACATGATAATAGCAACAATGGCTAGCAACATGCAGATTTGCCCCCAAACGGATTCACAAATTTTTTCTATATAGCCAGATGTAGGAATGTTGTACTTGGCTTTTCCAATATACTGCTCATAGACACTTTTGGGGAATGTAAATAGATTTAAAGAGGCAAGGGTTACCAATATGCACAAAAGCGGATAAATAAAAGCAAACGAGGTAAACATTTTTTGTACATCTTTCCTTTTTTTGATCATAAGTACACGTTGTATAACGGGTGGTGCAATCATCAAAGTAGGAAAACCATAGTAAATAAACATGCGAAATATAAACCCTAAAAAATTTTTATCTGCAAAAAGTTGCACATGTTGAGGCTCTGCTCTTTTGACTGTATTCCACATTTGCATAAACCCTTTGTCCCAAGTTACTGCAATAAAAAACCCAATGATACCCAACACAATCACCAAAAATTGCAACACATCGGTTTTGGCTACAGAACGTACCCCTCCCAAACAGGTATAGAGGGTAATCAGACCACCTATCAGTGCAATAATAATAAATGGATCACTACTGTCTTTAGCAGAGGATAACCCAATCATCCCATTAAGTCCTACCAAAGCAACCAATTGGCCTGCTATCACACCCAAAGAGAGCAAGCTCATCACCAGTAACGTATAGAAACGACCAAATGTGCCGTATAGGGTATGCATGACATCCGCAAGTGTGCGTTCTTTTTTAAATGCCAATAATTTGGGAAAGACAAATAATCCCAACAATAAAGTAAAAAAGACAAAAAGAAAAGGCCTTAATAAACTGATTATACCTCTATTGCAGACAACTGAAAACTCAACCATTAAAATTTCAAAAAGTGTAGCCACCAATGTAGCAATCATCACACCACCACCCAAACTTCTATTGGCAAGGGCATAATCATCCATGGTTTTTATCTTTTTGATGGACATGAGGCCAACAACGAGATTGGCAAGTAGAAAAAGAGAAACCAGTATGATATTGAGCTGTATATCCATATATTCGTGTATTTAACTATAGTAGATCACAATCTACGATTTTTATTGGATAAATTGGTTTTATCTCTGCTTATAGTGTTGAGGGAATTTCTTATTTTTGCTAGAAGCAGTTTTCTTTATTCTTTTTTTGGATAGGGTAGGGAAAAAGTTGGTTGATGTAAAAATGCAACATGTATGATAGAGAGGTGGTGTTTTTGCTACGGGTGTGTTGTCAAGCTACTTTTCATTTTTCAAAATTGCTTTACAAAGTTTGTGCAATTCATCTGCGACGGGTTGGAGGTTTAGCTCTTGTGCGATAGGTATGAAGATTTTTATGGTTTCTTTGGCGATATGTATTTGTTTTTCTGGTTCTTTGGCACCTATGGTACGCATGTTGTGCAGTCTATCGATGAGTTTGACCAATAGTGAATTGCTATTTCCTGTTGCTAGTAAACGCTTTAAGGTTTCTTTTTTTTCGAGCTTCATTCTTGGGCGTTCTACCTTGTTGTATAAATGGCTTACTTGCACGACAATATCCATGACTTGTTCATTAAACATGGCAAACATCTGGGGGGGGCTGTACCCACTGTCTTCTACCGTATCATGCAAAAGGGCGGCGACAATGACGTCTTCATCCGTGGTGTATT
Source organism: uncultured Bacteroidota bacterium (assembly GCA_942492555.1). Classification (GTDB taxonomy): domain Bacteria; phylum Bacteroidota; class Bacteroidia; order Cytophagales; family Amoebophilaceae; genus JBCCVH01. Next base: position 8,131 of record CALOEX010000009.1, read on the forward strand.
GCAGTAGGATGGTAGCCACTTCCATGGGATGGAAATAGTAGGGTTCACCCGATTTTCTGCGTTGGTCTGCATGGCAGTGTTTGGCAACTTTTAAAGCGAAGCCAATGTAGTCGAGATTCATTTTTTTGTCTGCTATTGCCTTTAAAAATATTTTGTCTTCAGGGGCTTCTATTTGTGTGACGTTTCGTAGGTCCTCCGTGGCAAATTTTGTCATTTTGGGCTTGAGTGATAGCAAATCTAGAGGCAACACATAGGTTTGGGTGAGGGTGAGCGCTTCTTTTTGAATCTCTATATGGCCATATTGTGCTTTGGTGATGCGTTTGTTTTCTAGCAGGCAGATATGATCGAGCAGTTCTATCTGTTGATCTTCGGCATAGGGCTTGTAGCTTTGGTCTTCTGCTAAAGCACATGTGGCAGGGTCTGCTGTTGTGCAGGTGATGCGCAAGCTTTTTTCTGGTTTTTTTTCATAGGGTGGTTTGAGGTCATAATCTAACCAGGCTTCGTCTATAAAGAGATGTATGGGGGCGTCACCATAGGTGTCTTGGGGTTTGAGTTGCTCATATGTTACCCAGACTGCATTGGCAATGAGCCGTGCGGTGCAGAGCAGATCGCAACTTAGGGTGGTCTTGCTTTGAGAAATATGGATTTTTACATGTTCGATGTCGAATCCTTGGTTGATGAGCATGGAGCGTGCTTCGTCTAGGACTTTATTTAAAGTGGTTTCTTTGATTGTAAGATCTAGGTATTCTTGGGATTGGTTTCCTACATGGAAGAAGTGGCCCATGGCTCCTTTGATGATGCGTACATCATCTTGGGTATCTTCCATGGTTTTCAAATGTGCTACTACTTTGGCAAGTAGGCTCATCATGCTGCTGTTTTTGTGGAGGGTTTCGTAAACTTGTTTGTGGCTGTCTTCATAGGAGAGCAACATCATGTTTTTGGCTTCTTGGATTTTCTTGAGTTCTTTTTTTGCTACGATTGTTTCTTGATCGTTGTGACGTTTAAAGGTAGCCAAAAAAATGCATGGTAATGCAATGCTCAAAAGCAGTGGGAAGCCACCATTTGCACCAAAATCAGGCATGAAAGTACCTGTAATGATCCATTGTGTGATCCAAGCCAATGTAACACCAACCAGTTCAAGTACAACGAAGGATCGCCAGTCTATCATGAGGCCTAAAGCAAAGATCCCTATGGCTAAATGCCACAGACTAGTCCCCTCTTGGGGTATGAGACAGAGGCTTAGGGTATTGACGAACACCCAGGCATAAGACATGAAGGGGTAATAAAAAAGGCTAAAGTGTTTTTCTAGGCGTTTGTGCCAATGCTCACGTACCATCATGGGAAAACAGAGGACAATGGGGATGACACGGAGTATGCTGACTGCTTTTGAAAATCCTTGGGCTTCTCCCAACGTAAAGGGTATAAAGAAGTAGACCATGGTAACCAGGCTTGTGGGAAAGTGGCGAATGCCATAGGTCTTTTCTTTTTGCAAACACCAGCGGATGGGATGACGCAACCATTGGAAGTAACTGCCTAAAGTATGGCGGGAGCTTTCTTGCCAATTTTCTGTCTCTCTATCGATCCATACAAAGGCTTTGTTTTCCCATAGGTGTACACCAAAGAAGGTGAGGATATGGGCGAGCATGGCGAAGGGCCAGATGTTCTGCACAGTATATATATAGGCTCCTGCTTTTGTTCCACCACCACTAAAAATAGTATCTCTAATAAAGTTTACGAGGCTTGTTATAGGCGCAACATTGTTTATATATAGCAAAAAGAATGGCACTGAGGTAATCCAAAAAGCACAAACACTTGCTTGTAATGCTTTACGAGATGGTTTTAAACCATTTAAACCTATCAAGAATGGAAGAGCTACGCTGGATGTGACAATTTTTGTGAAAAAGATTATGTGTGCGAAAGTGACATTCCATTGGTATAATACAATGCTTATTCCTATGGAAACAAGCCCTAATATTAAGGAGACTAATCGTACCCATAAGATGGGTTTGTATTTTTTTTGTTTTGCTTTAAGGGGAGTTATTATGTCGTTGACCCACATAATGGATAATGCGTTTAGGAAAGAGTCCATGGTAGACATCATGATAGCAAGAATAGCGAGCAGGACGCAAGTTTGCCCCCATGGGATAACACATAGCATTGTTATGTATTCTGCCATTGTGGTTGTGTATTTCTTTTTTCCCAAATATGCTAGATAGTCTGGTTGATAGAAAATTTTTAATGCTACAAAAGTAGCTAGGAGGCACAAGGTGAAATAGACAAAAGCAAAAGAGGCGAACATGCTTTGTACGTTCTTCTTTTTTTTGGTCATGAGTACCCGTTGTACAATAGGAGGCGAAATAATTAAAGCTGGAAAGCCATACAAAAGAGACCAACGAAAAAAGTGGCCAAATAAATCTTCGTCTGCAAGTATATTGGTGTGTTTTTCCGATTTTTCAGAGACATTTTTTATAATTTCCATCACACCTTCTTTGTATACAGATGCTATGAAAAATCCACCTATTCCTATTGCAATGACTAAAAATTGTAACAAGTCTGTTTTAACAACAGAGCGAATACCTCCCAAGCATGTGTACAATATTATTAAAATGCCAATGCCGGTGATGAATAACAAGGGTTCGTATCCTTCTTTTTGTAAGCCTAACATAGGACTTAATCCTGCTAAGGCTACTAATTGTGTTGTTATGATACCTAAGGAGAGTAAACTCATGACAAACAGGGTATAGACTCTTCCAAATTTGCCATATAGGGTATGCATTACTTCTGCTACGGTGCGTTCTTTGGTAAATACTAATAATTTGGGTAAAATAAAAAGTCCTAATAGTAATGCGATTGAAGTGAATAAGAAGGGTTGTAATAAACTGACAAATCCTCTGTGGCATAAGTTGGGAAAATCCACACTGGAAACGTCAAAAAGCGTAGCCACCAATGTAGCAATCATCACCCCACCACCCAAACTTCTATTGGCAAGGGCATAATCGTCCATGGTTTTTATCTTTCTGATAGACATGAGGCCAACAACGAGATTGGCAAGTAGAAAAAGAGAAACCAGTACAATATTGAGTGTTGTATCCATGTTTATGTGTTTAAAGTATCAACAGGTCACAATATACCATTTTTTTACATAAATTGCCTGTTTTTAATTTTATCTCTGTTTAGCTACTGCGATATTGTATAACTTTCTTATGGCAAAACACATTGGATAACAACAATGATAAAGGTCCTACACTATCAAATAAAATAGCATCCCCAAGATTTGTAAAAACTCAATAGATTTATTGATACACATATTGAAAAGTATTAGAAAAATAGAGCATTGAAAAAATTTGTTTTTTGAGAAGACTGTAAGAAATGTTTTCTGTAAAATGTATCTACGTTTGCCTTGAAATCACGAAAGCTTTGGTAGTCATCTATACATTCATTGATATTATAATCTAAAATGATTCCCCCATGTTTTTTTAATAGAGCCGTATTTGTCTCTTGTATCATTATACAAAGATATTTTGCATGTTCTTCTCTATTTTTGCTCCACGCTTCTTGCGCTAATATAAAAGTGTTTTGTATTAGGCAAAAAGTATCTTCAAGTGAACTTTCCAAAAGAATATTATTCTTTTTTTTTTCAGGCTTTTTTTTTAAAACAATAATCCAAGATTTTGTAAGCTCACTATTCCCTAAGTTTTTTTCAAAATCTATAATATGCTTAGCATGAGAAGCTTCTAGTGATAGTTTCGTTTTTTTAGCATCTTGAATCTGTTTTGTTTTTTGAGAAAGTTCTATGGAAGCACTTTGCATAGTGGTGATACCACCTATAAAAATAATGTATAAATACAGAAGTGTTTTTTGTCTCATTTTTCTTTTTTGGGATAAATTTTTAGATAACTATCAGCAAACAACAACAATGCTCTACCTAACAAATAAAAAGGCACAAGCGATAATAACGGGTAGTGTAATGCATGTACGCAATAAAAAAATAATCATTAACTCCCACAAAGTCATCTTAAATTTTTTATTACCTCCCAACAAAAGAGTCCCAAGTTCAGACAAATAAATAATTTGTGTTACCGATAAAGCCCCCATGATAAAACGTGTAATAGGAGAGTTTATTTTTTCTGCTAAAAGCACTGGCATATACATATCTGCAAAGCCAATTAAAACACCTTCAGATGCCTCTTTGGCTTCAGGAACACCCAAAAAAGTAAGCAACCAAACAAACGGTATTCCTATAATGCTAAAAAAAGACGTATTGCACGCAATGATCAAACTCAAAGTGCCAATGCACATAATACCAGGTAAAAGACCTATGATAATCTCTACAATAGTATGTAGTGCTTTTTTTAACACCATAAAAAAAGAAGGAGCTAAAGCTGCTTTTTGACGAGCTTCACGCAGAGCACGTTGCCATTGGCTTTCATTTGGATCAATAGTAACAATTACTTTTTCACCTGCAAGATAGGTATTGGGTATGTAGCTGATAGGTGGGATACGTGCAAGGATAAACGCAGCTATTAGTGTACTCACCAATGTAGTGAGTAAAAAAGGGGCTAAATAGCTACTTAAGTTTAGTGTAGACAAAATAGTATTGTAAAAAGTAATAGAAACAGCTGCAAAAGAAGTAATGACCAGCGTAGTTTCTCTACGGGTATAAGATCTTTTTTCATACTCTTCCATAGCAATCATAGTACCCATAGTACCGTCACCAAGCCAAGAAGTTACACAGTTGATAGCTGCACGCCCAGGCAACCTAAAGATTGGATACATCAATGGTTCAACCAAAACACCAATAAATTCAAGCAATCCATACTCGAGCAATAAAGCAGAAAGCAAACTAGATACAATTAAATTTATCAGAAGATTAGGCAAAAGTGAATAAAGCATTGTATTGCCTGTATCTTTATCCCAAATGCATTGAGGGCCTAATTGAAACAGGACCAAAATACCCAAAATACCTGAAAAAAAACGCACCAAGAACCAAAATAAACTTGCTTGTACACAAGGTACATATGTGGCTACTTGCGGAAAAAATTTTCCCAAAAACGTTAGCAAAGTTGCAACAATCAAAAGGACAGGCATTAGGTAGTGTGTACTTTCCCCCAATAAATAGAGTAGTGCCTTTGCGATATGCCCAATAGGAATACGCCATTGATCATGATATGGCAAAGGTACCATAAAAAGTACTGCACCTACCAAAGAAGGTAGGATAAACCAAACCATATGAGATTGAGGCTGTGTAGAAAATTTCTTTTTATCCATATTTTTACTGAAAAAGAACCCTAATATAGGCCAAAAGGTACACAAAAAGAAAATCATCCTATAAAAAATTTAAAACTCTTCTACAGTGTCATAACCAAAACCTCATGCATGCATATCATCCAACTCACATGCCGCACCACATGTAGCAAATGTGGGAAAGTCTTTTAAAAGAGGAGAAAAAGCTCCATTTTTACCAAAAAAGGACTTTCTTTATCTAAATTGTTCTAGTGCTTTCCTTGTCATTTCTTCAACATTATAATTGTTCATGGTGTATAGATTTAATATTAAAATAGTCAAAGTTAAAAAGTTCATGAGTACTTAGACCGAGTTTGCTAAACACTCCCAAATATTTGCATGCATGTCTAAAAATACCCAGATTCCTCCTTTAAATGTAAGCAAAAAACTATTTATAATAAAAATTTCATTGAAAAGAATAATTTATAGCTTCCTATGTTGCTGTTTGATCTTTAGTCTGCAAACATCACTACATGCTAGTAGATTTTCGTTGAAAAAGCCTCCCGCTCACTATGCTTGTTTTAAAAGCCCATACTATCAAAAACATTCCCAAAGCACACTAGTACACAAAAGGCAAAACCCTATATATTCGCCTGAAGTCATCTGTTTGGCTTGGCAAAAACGCAGTAACAACCATGCAAAATATCGTCATGCTCATGGCTATTATATGTGGGGAGCTATAGGTACTGCTGGGTTTTTATTGGCGACAATGCAACAAAAAACCGCCACGGCAAAAGGCGCAAGAGGCACTCGTGGTTATCGTCCTTACGATTGTCGCTGGGGTGAAGAGTTTGAAGAGCAAGCAGACCAGGCGTTGCAAGATGCAAAAGATTTTAAAAAAGCATACTACAGAGGAGATTTTAATGGTCGTAATGACGTGAAGCAGTCACTGGGTGGTAGTGCTTTAATGAGGCTACTATTTGCGCAAGATCAAGCGGACTATCTGGTGTCAAAACACTATATCGACTATAGTTGTTGGGCCTTTCGATCACTTAGTTGTGATTATTATAATAAAAATTGCAAACTAAGAAATTATTATTACGAAGATCTACAAAACAACATCAATGAGATACGCAAGATATTGCGTGTGCCTCAGGCTGCAGGATGGGAAGATCAAGTCGCTTCCTTTTTACAGGGAGGTGTCCATTCTTATGTCTTAATGGAAGTTGGCGCTGGAGCAGTTGAACTTGTGAACGCTATTCCTTTAGTGGGAGAAGTCATAATATTCTCTGCTACTACTGGATTTTTAGCGTATACAGTAGTAAATGTAGCGTATACAGTAGGAAATGGAGTGGCTAAACATTTTTTCGCAGATAAAAGTTTACTAGAAGAAGAAGAGATACAAATACAGCAAGAGCTTTATGTCCGAGCCTTTTGTGCACATAAACACTCCATTGAACAGGCACAAGAGTGGGGAGGATTTACTGTAATGGTAGGCATGGGGATAAAAAGCATGGCTACTCTATTAGAGTCTAGAGCTGCTAAAATAGCAGCACAGAAAGCAGAAATAGAACTCGCAAGGAAAATGGAGCGTGAAGCTGCTAAAAAAGCAGAAGCAGCACTCGCTAAAAAAGCAGAAGCAACACTCGCTAAAAAAGCAGAAGCAGCACTCGCTAAAAAAGCAGAAGCAGAACTAGCTAAAAAAATGGAGCGTGAAGCTGCTAAAAAACTGGAGCGTGAAGCTGCTAAAAAACTGGAGCGTGAAGCTGCTAAAAAACTGGAGCGTGAAGCTGCTAAAAAAGCAGCTGGATCAGTACAAAAAATGAGCAAAAAGTCCTTCATAGAGTTTATAGGTAAGCTTGATCCAGATCCAAAGTTAGCTAGTCAGGCAATGAATACGCGCTATGGAACCACACAATTTAAGCCTTTTACAGCCAAAAATTATAGACATAACTTGCAAGTGAAAAGCAACCTTAAAGGGGTCAAAGGTGGTGTGGCCAGCAACATCCATGCACACCATATCATCCCCCAACAATTTGAAACAAAATGTCGCGAACTCGGCATTAATATCCATGATCCGAACTTTTTAACCTGGCTCAAAAAAGAGGTACATCAAAAGGTGCATAATGGTAAGGCATATAATGCTAGGTGGGAAAAAATTTTTAATAAGCCATCTCTTTCTAAAGAAGGGGTGCTGGAAGAGCTGTGGACGATAATTCAAGAGTATGGTTTTGAGCTTCCTGGTTTTGCATGATGACTATATATACTATTTTTTAATAAACACCCATGTTGAGATTTTTATGGCTACTTTGCCTTATGACGTTAAGCAGTACTCCTTGTGAAGCAATGCGCATCCCTATGAGAGAGCGTGTGTGTATGCAAAAAAAAAGGTTTGCTACCACAATAACTATTTTTAATCCTCATTATTTTTCCACTATGGTTACTAACACTTCAGATATGTTTTTTAAAATTTTTCCCCAAAAACGTATTGTTCGCAATAAAACCATGTTATTCACTACCCATCTAGATTGGGATCCCTCTTACTATGAATCTTTAGTGGATGGACACTATAAACATGATATTATCTTTCCCGTACGTTTTTATCATCGGCAATGCTTAATAGGGGGGAGTATTTTAAGAGATTTTTTACCAACTTCTTGGGTAGATACGTCTTTGATCTCAGATCATTTTAAAACCATTTTAGAAAAAAATAAGATCACAGGATGGAAGACTTACCCTGCTATTTTATATGATCATGAAGGCAAAGAAATCACAACACCTAAATACCATGGATTTACCATTACAGGTCGATGTGGACCAAGAGGGTTGCACCAGGCGGATGGTACGCTATATAATCAAGGGATTCATTTAAATCCTGCTATGTGGGATGGAAGTGATCTTTTTTTAGAAGAGGAATATTGGGATACTTTTATTTCTGCACGTGCTGTGAAGGTATTTAAACAACAAGATGAGCTGAAAATCGTGCCTACTTCAACATGGCATTGTGACAGATCTCGGGATGAATTTGAGATTCAAAATCACAAACGAGGTCACTATCGTCCTCGCTTCTCAAAGTACTATTCTATGTCCATAAAGGAAATTTTCGATAAAGGCATCCTTACACAAGAGGGTATAGATGAGATGGTGAAAAAAGTTGGGCATCCCTGTGAATGTACTGATCCTAACGGGGAGCCATGGGTAAAAAAGGAGATTCCTATCTCAACTACTTTCCTTCATGCTAAAGCCTATCCTGTTGCTACCATGCCTACTACAACCACACCTATGTTTTGCCAAATTAGTCCACGTTATCGTTGGCGTAGAAAAACCATGGAGCTGGATACCCGCCAAAACTGGGACGTCAAGGATTATAAAGCTTTGTTGGAGGGATGCTATAAACCTGATATTACCTTTCCATTGCGTTTCTATCCTGTAGATGATCAATATAAAAAATATGAAAAATACAAAACCTTAAGGGACTTTTTACACGAAGGTGTTTGGGGAAGTAGTCCATTATTGATTTCCGATCATTTTAAAACCATTTTAGAAAAAAATAAGATCACAGGATGGAAGACTTACCCCGCTATTCTATGTGATAGAGAAGGCAATGAAATCACAACACCTAAATACCATGGATTTACCATTACAGGGCGATGTGGACCAAGGATTCTGTACCGCCCACAAGAGACATTGTATAAAAAAGATGTAGATAGAGACCTGTTTGATGGGAAAGTCCATTTGGATGCTGCTACCTGGGATGGGAGTGATATCTTTTTTGAGGAAGAATATTGGGATATTTTTATTTCTGCACGTGCTGCGAAAGTATTTAAAAAACAAAATGAATTGATAATTGAGCCGTTGGATCGTGATTTTTCTGTCTATAAAGGTACACATCAGAATTATATTGAATGCCACCAAGAAGGGTATTATAGTCCTCGTGCTTCGACGTACTATATGACGATAGAGGATATTATAGCACAAGGCATCCTTACGCAAGAAGGTGTGGATGAGATGCTGAAAAAGATACGGTACTGTTACGATGATACGCCTAAGGGCAGTCGTACATAACCACCCATGTTGAGATTTTTATGGCTACTTTGCCTTATGACGTTAAGCAGTACTCCTTGTGAAGCAATGCACATCCCTATGAGAGAGCGTGTGTGTATGCAAAAAAAAAGGTTTGCTACCACAATAACTATTTTTAATCCTCATTATTTTTCCACTATGGTTGCTAACACTTCAGATATGTTTTTTAAAATTTTTCCCCAAAAACGTATTGCTCGCAATAAAACCATGTTCTTGACTACCCATCTAGATTGGGATCACTCTTACCATGAATCTTTGCTGGATGGACACTATAAACATGATATTATCTTTCCAGTACGTTTTTATCATTTGCCATGCTTAAGAGGGGGGAGTATTTTAAGAGATTTTTTACCAGCTTCTTCGGTAGATACGTCTTTGATCTCAGATAAGTTTAAAACCATTTTAGAAAAAAATAAGATCACAGGATGGAAGACTTACCCTGCTATTTTATATGATCATGAAGGCAAAGAAATCACAACACCTAAATACCATGGATTTACCATTACAGGGCGATGTGGCCCAAGAGGGTTGCACCAGGCGGATGGTACGCTATATAATCAAGGGATTCATTTAAATCCTGCTATGTGGGATGGAAGTGATCTTTTTTTAGAAGAGGAATATTGGAATACTTTTATTTCTGCACGTGCTGTGAAGGTATTTAAACAACAAGATGAGCTGAAAATCGTGCCTACTTCAACATGGCATTGTGACAGATCTCGGGATGAATATTATATTAAAAGGCACAAACAAGGTTACTATCGTCCTCGCTTCTCATTGTACTATTCTATGTCCATAAAGGAAATTTTCGATAAAGGCATCCTTACACAAGAGGGTATAGATGAGATGGTGAAAAAAGTTGGGCATCCCTGTGAATGTACTGATCCTAACGGGGAGCCATGGGTAAAAAAGGAGATTCCTATCTCAACTACTTTCCTTCATGCTAAAGCCTATCCTGTTGCTACCATGCCTACAACAACCACACCTATGTTTTGCCAAATTAGTCCACGTTATCGTTGCCGTAGAAAAACCATGGAGCTGGATACCCGCCAAAACTGGGACGTCAAGGATTATAAAGCTTTGTTGGAGGGATGCTATAAACCTGATATTACCTTTCCATTGCGTTTCTATCCTGTAGATGATCAATGTAAAAAATATGAAAAATACAAAACCTTAAGGGACTTTTTACACGAAAGTGATTTGGGAAATCCATTATTGATTTCCGATCATTTTAAAACCATTTTAGAAAAAAATAAGATCACAGGATGGAAGACTTACCCCGCTATTCTATGTGATAGAGAAGGCAATGAAATCACAACACCTAAATACCATGGATTTACCATTACAGGTCGATGTGGCCCAAGGATTCTGTACCGCCCACAAGAGACATTGTATAAAAAAGCAACAGATGTAGATTTAGCCCTGTTTGATGGGAAAGTCCATTTGGATGCTGCTACCTGGGATGGGAGTGATATCTTTTTGGAGGAAGAATATTGGGATATTTTTATTTCTGCACGTGCTGCGAAAGTATTTAAAAAACAAAATGAATTGATAATTGAGCCGTTGGATCGTGATTTTTCTGTCTATAAAGGTACACATCAGAATTATATTGAATGCCACCAAGAAGGGTATTATAGTCCTCGTGCTTCGACGTACTATATGACGATAGAGGATATTATAGCACAAGGCATCCTTACGCAAGAAGGTGTGGATGAGATGCTGAAAAAGATACGGTACTGTTACGATGATACGCCTAAGGGCAGTCGTACATAAACACCCATGTTGAGATAAAATCTTGCCCTTAATGATGCATGAGGTGTGGCCATTTTCTTTAATCGTGCCACAGTTTAATAAATTAGCAAGATTAGGTGCATAATCTATACAACTAATTGGGTGGAATGATTTTAATTTAAAGATTTAATTTCAAAATTAAGGATTGCTTCTATTTCTTTATACAGCTGGATACTTATTTGATAAGTACCGATTTCTTTGTATGCATTCGTGTGCTTTATTTGTCGAGACTCTATATCAAAACCTTCTTTTTGCAGTGCTAAAGCTATTTGACTTGTGGTTACAGATCCAAATATTTTGCCATTTTCATCTGCTTTAACAGGTATAACTAAGGTGAATGCTTGAATTTTTTCGGCAATGGCTTTTTCTTTTTTTTTGATTTCTTGTTCCTTGTGCTGAGTTTGCTTGATGGTTTCTACCAATTTTTTGCGATTGGGTTCATTGGCAATCTCTGCATATCCTAATTGTATAAGATAGTTTGCATAGCCATTGGCTACGTTAATAATTTCATATTTGTGTCCAATTTTATGGACGTCTTTGAGCATGATGATATCCATATTATATTATTTAAAATTGTCTGCAATAAAGGGTAACAAAGCAATGTGTCTTGCTCTCTCAATGGCTTTTTTGAGCCTTTTTTGATGTTTTTGACAAGTGCCTGTTACCTCTCTCTTTAAAATCTTAGCCTGTGCATTTAAAAAGTTCTTTAAGAAATCCACATTTTTATAATCCATGTACTCTACAGTTGTTTTGCAAAATCCACAATATTTTTTAGGAGTTTTCCTTTTTGGTATACGTTGGTTTTGCAAGGATTGCTGGTTATTTTTTTTATTCATGATTTATTTCGGTTTGGGCATCTTCAGATTCTTTTTTAGCTTTATCATTTTTACGTTGTTCTTCTTTGAATTTGACAGCATGCTTGCTGAGTTGAATAGTAAGGTATCGTAAAATACATTCATTACGCTTGTATTGTCTTTCCAATTTTTGAATACAGGTAGGAAGAGCAATGAACTCAATAGCCAAAAAGAGGGCACTTTCTTTTTTTTTAATAGGATAAGCTAGTTTTTTATGGACAGGAGGCTGTAGATAGATAATTTGCGCACCGTCTTTCTCAAGGATGCTTACATAGGTATCTATGAATTCCTGTCTGTTCTCTTCTGAATCAAGAGAGAAAACTATTGTAGTTTCGTAATATTTTTGTTCCATAAAAGTATGTCAAATTATAAAAATGTTTTTTAGGATTTTTCTTTTAAAGGCTTTTTGGGTTTGGTTACCTTTGTTTCTTCGTTTACTGTAGGTGTTGCAGTTTTTTTAGGAGTTGTTTCCCTCTTTTCTTTAGGTAGTGTTTGTTGTGCTACATTTTCTGGTTGTTCAACCTGCTTGTTTGCCAATGGGGTATGGGTGCTACTTTTTTTGGAGCGACCTCTACGTGTTTTGAGTTTTGGTGCTTTTTGTAGTAGTTTATTAAAATCTACTAGCTCAATAAGTGCTTTTTGAGCACCATCTCCTTTTTGGAGTGCACTAAGTTTAATAATGCGTGTATAACCTCCTGGACGGGTTTGCACCTTGGGCAAAATTTCATTAAAGAGGGTCTGTGTAGAATATTTGTTTCGTAATATAGCAAAAACTTGCCTATAAGCATGATCAATGTTAACAGCAGATCTGTTACGTGCTTTGGTAATGATAGGAGCAATGAAGCGTGCTAGTACTTTTGCTTTTACCAAGGTGGTAATAATGCGTTTTTTTTGTATCAGAGCATTGCTTTGATTGACAAGTAATGCTTTACGAGCTTCGGCTTTACGACCCAAAGACTTATTTTTTACTGTATGAACCATTGTTGTATCGGCTATTGATTGTTATAAAGTTTATTCTTCTAGGCTATCTGCTCCCATATCCCAGGCAATGTTTTTTTCCTTTAGGAATTTTTCTAAATCCTGCAAGCATTTTTTCCCAAAGTTTGGAAGAAGTAATAAATCACTTACTTTCTTTCCTACAATATCTTTGAGGTATTCTATGCCATGGTTACTTAAACTGTTCACCACACGTGCAGAAAGGCTCAGTTTAGAGAGAGGTGTATATAACAACTCTTCAATTTGTTGTTTACTCTCAATGGATTCTACTTCTTCTTGGCTTACTTTTTCTTTTTCTACCATAGGATCGGTCGAAACGAAACTAAAGATAGTAGCGAGTAGACCGGCTACTTCTTTCAAGGCTTTTTGAGGACATATAGCACCATTTGTCTTAATGTCTATGATGAGTTTTTCGTAATCGGCCTTTTCGCCTACAAGCATGTTTTCAATATTGAACGTCACATTTTTAACAGGAGAAAAAATAGCATCTATAGGGAAAAATCCATGGATTTGTTCTTGAGGTTTATGTTCTTCTGCAGGTTCATACCCTCTTCCTTTAGCAATGGTAAGCTCTATTTCTAACGTGACAAAAGGTTCCAAGTGACAAATGATATCATTACCGTTGACAACTTCATATGAAGAGGATGCTTGGGCAATATCACTTCCTTTAAATGCATTTTTATTTTGCAAAAAGACTAGGATTTTTTCTTCTTTGGTATCATTAATTTTTTTTAATTTTATCTTTTTTAGATTAAGGATGATTTCTTGTATGTCTTCTTTGACACCATTGATAGAAGCAAATTCATGGGATACGGAAGGATGTATCCTCAAATGTGTGATGGCATATCCACCTATGGAAGAGAATAATGTCCTGCGTAATGCATTGCCTATAGTCGTGCCAAAACCAGGAGGTAGTGAACTGAGTATAAAGCTACCATAGTCGCTGGTAAGCTCCTTGGTAAATATTTCTGGTAATAATGTCGTTTTTTGTGGATTCATCTTGTTCTTTTAAAGAATGGTTAAAAATTTTTATCTAGCATAGAATTCTATGATCATTTTTCCATTGATATTACCAGGTATATCTTGCTTATTGGGTATAGCAATGATTTTCCCTGTCATATTTTCTTTATCCCATGCTAGCCATGGATATTTCTTTTTGTTGTTTGCTAAGCTGTTTTGTACAACAATAAATTGTTTTGCTTTTTCAGAAAGAGATATGGTATCTCCTTCTTTGAGTGTATAGGAAGGTCTATCAAATGTATGACCATTGAGTTTGATATGCCTATGCACTACCAATTGTCTAGCACCTGCATTTGTTGGTGATATACCTAAACAACATACAACATTGTCGATACGCATTGCAAGCATTTGTACCAATATTTCACTTGCAATACCTTTTTGCTTAGAAGCTTTTTGTACAAGATTACGAAATTGTTTCTCAAGCACACCATAGGTATATTTTGTTTTTTGTTTCTCAGTTAACTGAAGTGCATATTCAGATTTACGTTTTGATTTTTTTCCATGCATACCAGGTCCATAATTCTTGCGTTTGAGTACTTTCTCACAACCTAGAATAGGAGCACCGAATCTTCGGGATATTTTTGCTTTTGGTCCTCTGTATTTTGCCATATAATTGTGTATATTAGGTTATAGGTTTCTCTTTTTAGGTGGGCGACAACCATTGTGTGGCTCACCTGTACAATCTTTGATAGATGTTATCCTTAGTCCTGCTTCCATCAAAGGTTTAATAGCCGCTTCTTTGTTCATGCCTCTTCCTTTAATTCTTACTTCTATTTCTCTCATTCCTTGCTTATAAGCGTTTTCTGCACATACTTGTGAAGCTCTTTTAGTAGCATATGGAGTGGATTTTTTGGTCCCTTTAAATCCTACAGAACCACAAGACCCCCATGTGATGATCTGCCCTACAAGGTTGGCAATCGAAACAATGGTGTTGTTATATGTAACCTTAATATTGGCAATGCCTTTATTGGATACTTTTACTACGCTTTTCTTTTTTATTGTTTTTTTCATAGAGAGAAATTTAGGCAATTTTATTTTCTTTTGTTTTTAATAGTATTTTTTTTGGGTCCTCTTTTTGTGCGACCATTGGTTTTTGTTCTTTGTCCTCGCACCGTGAGTCTACCTGTACGATGCCGTTGGCCTACATAACAACCAATGTCCATAAGACGTTTGATATCAAGCATTATTTTAGATCTTAACGCTCCTTCTACTTTATAGTTATCGTTAATTTCTTTGGTGATATCCCTTATTTGATCAGAATGGAGATCCTTTATTTTTTTATTTAAATCAATATTAAGCTTTGTTAATATTATTGATGCGGTTTTTAGACCTATACCATAAATATAACTCAGTCCTATAGGACATCTTTTATTATCTGGAACTTCTACACCGAACATACGTGCCATAATAGTTTTGTTTATTTTTAAAATGTAGGAACTTTATCCTTGTCTTTGTTTAAAACGTGGCTTTTTTTTGTTGATAACGTACAATTTTGACTTTCTACGTACAATCTGGCAGTCACTACTGCGTTTTTTTATAGATGATTTTACTTTCATGATGTTTCTTTTTTATAACGATAGACAATCCTGGCTTGATTTAAAGAAAATGGGGACATTTCTACACGTACTTTATCACCTTGGTAAATGCGGATATATTTCTGTTGCATTTTCCCAGAAGTGTATGCCATAACAATTTTTTGATTCACAGTGAGTTGTACACGAAATTGAACGTCTGACATTTTTTCTGTGATGACTCCATCTTGCTCTATAATTTCCTTTGTCATATTTATTTTTTATATTTTTCTATATAGTCATAAGTGGTAAGTATTTCTGGTTTACCATCAACAACAGCTACAGTATGCTCAAAATGGCAAGCTAGCTTTTTGTCTTTTGTTTTCACATCCCATTTGCCATCAACATATACCTCGGGAGCCCCCATAGTTACAATCGGCTCTATAGCTACAACCATCCCCTCCTTCACCTTTTCTCCCTGCCCTGCTCTACCATAGTTACGAATATATGGATCTTCATGAATTTTACGCCCTATCCCATGGCCCGTATACTCTTTCACAATACCATAACCATTACTCTCAACATAAGTTTGGATGGTATGACCAATATCACCCAACCTATTTCCTACACACAACATATCAATACCTTTATACAAAGATTCTTTTGTGACAGCGAGCAAATTTAATAATTCTTTTGAAACTCTCCCTATTATATGCGTAAAAGCACAATCAGAATGATATCCTTGATAAAAAACACCACAATCAACCGTTACAATATCACCTTCTTGTAAAACATAATCACTCGGAACAACATGAATCACTTCATCGTTAACAGCAATACATGCACTTGCAGGAAATCCTTTATATCCTTTAAAAGAAGGTTTTGCACCATAGTGCAAAATGGCTTTTTCGACAATAACATCAAGTTCTTTTGTAGATATACCTGCCTGTACAGCAACTGCTACATCTCCATGCACCTTACTAAGAATCTGGGCACTTTCTCGCATAAGCTGAATTTGCTGAGGGGTTTTCAATATAGTTGGCATAGTGGTATCATTTATATTCAACCTTCTTACATATAAGGTATGTCTTGAGATTCTTGCATCATTTTATCATAATAGTGCATATTGAGATATCCTTCTACTTGTTCAGTAATATTAATAATTACACCTACTATAATCAACAATGTAGTGCCACCATAAAAGTGTGCAAAATCCTTATGTATACTAATAGGACTCGAAACAACAATAGCAGGAATAATAGATATGAACACTAGGAAAATTGCTCCTGGAAAAACAACGCGTGTGGTAATTTTATCAATAAAATCAGCCGTTGCCTTCCCTGGTTGAATACCAGAAATAAAAGCATTACTACGTTTAAGCTCATTTGCAATCTTAAGTGGATTCACAAAAATAGTCATGTAAACCATGGACATACCAAAAATAATAAAGGCTTGAAAAGCATTTCGTTTCCATCCAAAAGGATCTCGCAAAGCCGTAGAAACATAGCCTGCATACCTAAATCCTAGTTTACTATCTAACAACCCACTTATAAATACAATAATACCCACAAGCACATTCGCCGAAATAATAGGCATCACACCCGTAGCATTCATTTTCACAGGCAAGTATTGATGCTTTTCTATAGTTCCTTGGCTTGAGATAATTTGACGGGCATATTGTAGGTTTATTTTGCGTACGCCTTGCATGAATAGGACAATACATAGCACAATGATAAACATAATGATAAATTCAATAAGCAAAAAGAAAGCACCATGATTTGACAAAGTAACTTCACTAATAATAGCACGTGGCAAGCCTGCTACGGCATTTACCATAATAAGCACAGATGATCCATTGCCGATGCCTTTTGATGTTATTTTATCTGCTAACCAAATAGCAAACATTGCACCTGATACTAACAACAATACACAAGAAGGATAATACCAGAAGAGTGTATTGGTGTTCCCTATAATAATATCCCGGTTAATACTATAAAGTTGCATGAGTGATTGTGCTATAGCAGCAGGAATAGTAAGCCAACGGGTTATAATTTCCAACTTATTTCTACCAGATGATCCTTCTCGCTCCAACCGTTGAAAATAAGGAATTACAAAAGAGCTTAATTGCACTAAAATAGATGCAGTAATATAAGGTCCTATCCCCAGTGAAAAAATAGAATAACTATCAAAAGATGTAGAAAGCATACGATCCCAAAAACTTTTTTCTTTACTTTGTTGCATAAAAGCAAAAACCTTTGCAGAATCAAGCCAAGGGAGCAAAACAAAAGTGCCCAAACGATATATAAATGCAAATAATGCAGTATACATAAGACGCTTACGCAACACTTTAATGGAAAGAACGTCTTTAACAGTATTAAAAATACTCATAGTAAATTATAAATGATGAATGGTTCCTCCTGTTGATTGGATGATTTCTTCTGCTTTTTTAGAAAAGGCATACGCATGAACACTAAGCTTTTTCGTCAACTCTCCATATCCTAGTATTTTATAGTGTTGATTTTTTTTCACAATACCATTTTCTATCAAGAAAGTAGCTGTAATATCAGTAGCACTATGTTTAATTGCCAATGCTTCTAATTGATGAAGATTAAGTCCTAAAACTTCTTTACGTGTTGGATTTTTAAAACCAAATTTGGGCTTGCTTCTTTGCAAAGGTGTATACCCCCCTGTATGATAAGATCTTGTTTTGTAGCCAGCCCGAGATTGAGCACCCTTATGCCCCTTCGTAGAAGTGCCTCCTTTACCAGATCCTTGTCCTCGACCTATTCTTTTTTTATTTTTTTTTGACCCTGCGGTTTTTTCTAGTGTGTGAAGTTCCATAATAATTAGGTTACTTTTACTAAGTATTGAATTTGATCAATCATACCTTTAATACTAGGTGTCAACTGATGTGTGACAGATCGATTTATTTTTTTAAGCCCTAAAGCATGCATGGTTTTTCTATGTCTATCCAAAATGCCTATGGTGCTTTTTACTTGTGTAATGGTTACTGTTTTCATTTTTTTATCCGTTGAATACTTTTTCTATGGAAATACCCCGTCGCTTAGCGACACTATAGGGTGTTTGCAATTCTTTAAGTGCCTTTATCGTTGCCATCACCACATTGTAGGGCGTATTAGAACCTCGTATTTTACCAAGGATATTCGATACACCTGCAACTTCAAGAATCACACGAGTAGCCCCCCCCGCTATCACCCCTTTTCCTTCTGGAGATCGTTTAAGTGATATATGAGTAGATTTGTATTTGACATGAACATCATGTGGAATTGTCCCACGAAACACCGGGACTCGCATAAAGTTTTTACGTGCGGCATTTGTAGCTTTATCTACGGCTAGATTACCTTCTAATGCTTTACCAAAGCCAACGCCAACAAGATTTTTTTCTGGATCACCTACAACAACCAAGGCACTAAAACTCATCACACGACCTCCTTTCATAACTTTTGTAACGCGTTTTATTTTGATTATTTTTGTCAATAATTCCAGCTCACTTACTTTTAAAGAGCGTTTTTTTTCATTTTTTTCTTTCATAATAAATGAATGTTATTGTTTATTTAGTTGATTTTGCACAGTTTCAAATATTTTTTTCACAATGCCGTGAAATAAATATCCTGATCTATCATAGCACAGAGATTGAATTTTTTTCTCCTGTATTTTACCTACAAGTTCTCCTGCCATTTTCTCTGCACGTTCCATAGGAGTTCCCACTTGCTTTCTAGTATCTAATGCTAAAAGGGTATATCCTTTTGTATCATCTACAAGTTGCACATAAATAGCTGTATTGGTCTTTTTAACACATAGACGAGGCTGTGTAGATGTACCGTTGACCTTTTTTCTAATACGGTATCGTATTCTTTGCCTTTGGGCTTCTTTTTTATTATTTACCATCTTTTTTCGTTTTTCCAATAAGGAGTTCATCTGTATATCGAATACCTTTTTGCGTGTTACCACGCTTGCTAATGTAGGCTTCTGGTGGTTTTTGATCTCTTATTTTCGCTGCCATTTGACCTACCAATTGTTTGTCTATACCCTCGATATGTACATAGGTAGAAATTTTTTTATCTCTATTTACCTCTGCACTCACTGTTATATGAGGTGGCATACAAATTTGTATAGTGTGGGATTTATCAAGTTGTAACTCAAGTATCTGATTCACCACTTCTGCTTTATATCCTATACCTACTACTTCTAGACTTTTTTTAAACCCTTGGGTTACACCTATAATCATATTGTTGAGCAATACGCGGTACAAACCATGAAGAGCCTTCACATTTTTTTGATCTGTAGGTCTCTTGACTACAATTTGCTGATCTTCTATAGCAACTGTAATTTGAGGCTTAACATACTGTGTAAGACTCCCTTTCGGACCCTGAATGGTCACCCTGTTATCTTTAGCGATGTCTACCTTAACGTTTGTTGGTATTTTTATGGGTTGATTTCCTATCCTAGACATGATTTTTTAATAAACATTACATAATATTTCACCTCCTATCCCTCTCTTTTTCGCTTCTTTATCCGTCATAATACCTTGAGAGGTAGATACGATGCTAATTCCTAAACCATTGAAAACAGGTTTGATTTCATCTTTGGATGAATATATTCTTTTACCGGGTTTACTAATGCGAGTTATACGCACAATGGCAGGTTCTTTTGTTTTAGGATGATATTTAAGCACTATGTTAATAGTTCCTTGATAGTTTTTTTCACCATGAAACTCATAGCTTTGAATATAACCTTGCGCACATAATATCTCGGTAATACACTTTTTGACATAAGAACTCTTTACTTCAATAGAAGGAAGTTTTGGATGTGCATTTATTGCATTGCGAATTCTTGTTAGAAAGTCTGCTATTGGATCCATAGTATTGATTTTTTTTTAAATTGTTACCAGCTTGCTTTTTTAACACCAAATATCTCTCCTTTCGAAGCTATTTCTCTAAATTGGTTACGGCAAAGCCCAAATTTACGAATATATCCCCTTGGGCGTCCTGTAATTTTACAACGATTTCTCAATCGTACAGGAGATGCATTTTTAGGAAGTTTATCCAAAGCTTCATAATTACCTTCTGCTTTGTATTTTTTGCGTTTTTCCGCATAACGCGCTACCATTTTTTCACGTTTTTTTTGTCGTGCTATTATTGATTTTTTTGCCATATTTACGTTGTTTCATGCATATTTTTAAAAGGCATACCAAAAGCTTTCAAAAGCTCATAGCTTGCTTTGACATCTGATGTTGATGTAACAAATGTTATATTCATACCTCTAATTTTATCAAGTTTTTCAATGCTTATTTCTGGGAAAATGATATGTTCTTTCACCCCATAAGTATAATTGCCTTGTTTATCAAAAGACTTTTCACTAATACCACTAAAGTCACGCACACGAGGCAGTGCAAAGTTAATAAATCTATCGAGAAATGTATACATTTTTTTACCTCTTAAATCCACCTTAACACCAATTTGCATCCCTTCTCTTAATTTGAAATTAGAAATCGCCTTCTTGGCTTTCGTTGGAATAGCCCTTTGTCCTGCAATAAGCGTAATTTCCTCAATGCATGTCTTCAATAACTCAGCACTAGACTTTGCGTTCGCAACACCTTGATTAATATGAATAGAACACAATTGAGGCACTTGCATAATAGATTTATAATCTATTTTCTTTTGTAAAAAAGGTTTTATTTCCTTGAGGTATTTTTCCTTTAAACGTGGAGTATGAACCATGATTGATGTTTATATAAATTGTTTTGTTTTTTTTGAATAGCGTTGCAACTTATTTTTTTCATTAAGCTTCCTGCCAACACGCGTTGGTTTTTGCGTTGCAGGATCTACAAACATCAAGTTGCTAATATGCAAGGAAGCTTCTTTTTTTTCTCTTTTTCCCTTCTTCTCTTGCGTAGGTTTGATGTGATAGGTACGGATATTAACATTTTCTACAACAGCTCTGTACTTTTTTGTATCAATAGCCAAGACTTTCCCGACTTTGTTTTTATCATTTCCTGCAATCACTTTAACCATATCATTCTTTTTGATATGAACTTTTACCTTTTTTATTTTTTCTGTTTTCATAGCTAATATATTTCTGTTGCTAAAGAGGCTACTTTCGCATATTTATCCCTTACTTCACGTGCAATAGGACCTCGAATAGATGTGCTACGAGGATCTCCATTTTTATCAATAATGGCAACAGCATTATCACTAAAACGTATATACGTGCCATCTTTACGCCGCATTTCCTTGGAGACTCTTACAATAACTGCCATAGCCACCTCCTTTTTTTTTACATTTCCCTTAGGGGTTGCGTCTTTAACGCTCACGATGATCCTGTCGCCAACAGTAGCGGTTTTTTTTCCTGTACCTCCTGGTATACCAATACAGAGTACAGATTTACCTCCACTATTATCTGCCACAACAAGTCTTGTTTCTCTTTTAATCATGATTTTTTTCTATTTTTAAAATTTTTACAAGTCTATAGCTTTTTTGTTTACTCAAGGGTCTTGTCATCATAATCACCACTTGATCTTTCATACTACATGCATTATTTTCATCATGGGCCATAATCTTAGTCGTCCTTTTCATATATTTACCATACAAAGGATGCTTTACCTTGGTTACCACCTGCACTGTAATGGTTTTATTAGCTTTATTGCTAACAACAGTGCCTACTATTTTCTTTCTAGTTTTTCGTGCTTGTGTTTTCATTGGCTTTACTATTAATTTTTTGCTGATGTAACAAAGTTTTCATCCTAGCGATTTTTCTTTTTGCCACCGTAATTTGGCGCGGATTTTTCAAAGGTTCTAGAACATGGGCAACACGCAATTTTGCCAACATTTTTTCCTCTGTTTTTATTTCTGCTTCCAAGCTTTCCAATGCTACATTAAGGTTATTTTTTTCCATGTTTATTCTTTTTTATGATCCTCTCTCCAGACAAGCTTCGTCTTAATAGGCAATTTTTTACTAGCCAAACGAAAAGCAGTAGTAGCAAGTTCCTGTGATATTCCCTCAGCTTCGTACAATATAGTACCTGGACGAATACGTGCCGCAAAGTAATCTGGGTTTCCTTTTCCCTTTCCCATACGCACTTCCAAAGGTTTTGCAGTATAACTTATATTCGGGAATATACGTCTATATACAGCACCTTCACGTTTCATGGTACGCGTAAGTGCAACACGCACCGCTTCCATTTGGCGTGCTGTAATTCTTCCTGCTTCTAAAGCCTTAAGACCATAAGTACCAAAAGCCAATGTATAACCTCTTTGTGCTATACCACCTATACGACCTTTCTGCAGTTTTCTATATTTTACTCTTTTAGGTTGCAACATATTATTCCGTTTAACGTTTAAACCATATCAATAATCAGTAGGCAAAGATATAGTTTGTTTTGTAATTTTATATTCACTTTTTATTTTTTCTTTGGCATAGACATAACCTGTGGTGCCAATGACAAA
The DNA here is from genome assembly GCA_942492555.1 of uncultured Bacteroidota bacterium. Taxonomy (GTDB): domain Bacteria; phylum Bacteroidota; class Bacteroidia; order Cytophagales; family Amoebophilaceae; genus JBCCVH01. The sequence goes on from CALOEX010000009.1 coordinate 31,072, forward strand.
TCTCTTTTTCCATAAACCTCCCGGATAAAAATCCATACCTTTACACCCACTATTCCTGCTACTGTTTTCACATGATAACAAGCATAGTCAATATCTGCCCGTAAAGTTTGGGTAGGTACTCTTCCTTTCATAAAAGCAATTTTTCTAGCTATTTCTATACCATTTGGCCTCCCTTTGATAAAGATTTTTATACCTTCTGCCCCTGAATGCATAGCATCATCAATAGCACGTTGAGCAGCCCGTTTATAAGAACCTCGCTCCTCCAATTGTATACCTATATTTTTAGCGACCAACATCGCAGTAAGCTCTGGTACCTTAATTTCAACAATATTGATACGAACTTCTTTTTTTAGTTTTTTGTTAAGATCTGTATTGATTAGTTGTATTGTTTTTCCATTAGGCCCAATCAGAATCCCCGGCTTGTGCGTATATACGGAAGCAACAATACTATTTGCTGTTCGCTCTATTGTTAATCTACCTACAAGCTTAGGAAACTTTTTATCAAACATCTGACGAATGAGATAATCTTCATATAGAAGATTTGCAAAATCTTTTTTATTAGCATACCAAGCAGCATCCCAACCACTGATAATGCCTAGTCTATTAGCTCTTACATGTGCTTTATTGCCCATAATATGTAATATTAACGTTTATTTTTTTGGTTTTTTAGTCGTGTTTTTCTTCACTTTTGCCTCAGGAGAATCTACTTGCGTTTTTTTTACCTGTTTTTTTTCCATTTGCTTCTCTACTTGCTCTATTTTCTCCACTTTTTGTTGTTTTGGGAGCAAGCTGGTTTCCTTATTTAACTTCGTTTCTTTTTTCTCAGCAACCGCAGTTTGTTGTAGCTCAACAGCCTCTTTTTTACCCTTTTCATCAAGTCCTTGGCTAGATGCTACAAAAGAAGTTTTTGCAACAAGCTTTACAGTAATATGACAAGTTTGTTTACGCACTTGGCAAGCTCTTCCTTGAGCACGTGGATGTATGCGCTTAAGGACTTTACCCTTATCTACATATATCTCTTCAACATGAAGCGCTGTCTTTAAAATCTTTTCTGTTTTGTTTTTGTACTGTAGATCTGAAACAGCAGATTGTAATAATTTCACAATGTATGGCACAGGCCTATGAGGCAGATATTTAAGCATATCCAACGCTTTTAACACAGGCTGATTACGTATGATATTGGCAATTTTACGCGTTTTGCGAGCCGAGGTAGGTATTTTTCTAAGTTTTGCTACAGTTTCCATAGTTTTTATTTTTTAGCTTTTTTAGCACCTTTTCCTCCGTGTTGCCTAAAGGTTCTCGTCAGTGAAAATTCACCTAGTTTATGCCCTAGCATATCTGTAGTGACATATACTGGCTTGAAGATTTTTCCATTATGTACAAGGAAAGTATGCCCTATGAATTCAGGGATGATCATGGATCTTCGAGACCATGTTTTTATAGGTTCTTTTTTACTGACTTCATTGAGCTTATTTACCTTTTCAAGCAGATAATGAGCTACATAATAGCCTTTTTTTAGGGATCTTGCCATTAGCGTCTACGGTTAAGGATCATATGAGAAGAATATTTTTTCTTATTTCTTGTTTTTTTACCTTTAGGTATGCCATTTTTACTACGTGGATGTCTTCCTTTACTTTTACCCTTGCCTCCTCCCAAAGGGTGGTCACAAGCATTCATAACAGTACCACGTACATGAGGTCTTCTGCCAAGCCATAGACTTCTGCCGGCCTTTCCTAAAATAATGAGATTGTGGTCATGATTAGACACAACACCTACGGTAGCCAAACACTCTTTGTTAACCATACGGCTCTCTCCTGAAGGGAGCTTAATGATTACATTTTTTTCTTGTTTTGCCACCAATTGTGCATAAGTTCCTGCACTTCGTGCACATGCTCCTCCTCGTCCTGGCTGAAGTTCTATATTATGAACAATAGTACCTATAGGCATAGCTTTGAGGGGCATTGCATTGCCCAATTCTGGCTCTACACTTTCTCCTGAAACAATTGTATCACCTATTTTTATACCTTTAGGGGCGATATGATAGGCTTTTTGACCATCACGGTAAATAACGAGCATGATGAAAGCACTACGGATAGGATCATATTCTATCGTTTTTACCGTAGCAGGTATATTATATTTTTTACGCTTAAAATCAATGATACGCTCTTGCCGCTTATGACCTCCCCCTCTATGCGGAGCAGTCAATCTACCTGTATTATTTCTACCTCCTGTGCTTTTAGCAGGACGCAATAGAGATTTTTCTGGTTTGACTTTTGATAACCCAGAAAAATCGTGGGCTATGCGAAATCTTTGCCCTGGAGTTATTGGTTTTATTTTTTTTACTGCCATGATTTTTCTTTATTAAATGATATCTGCATAGATGTCTATAATATTATTTGGAGCAAGTGTGACAATGGCTTTTTTATAGCGAGGACGTTGCCCTTCTATTGCTCTTTTCTTTGTGTAACGCGTTACTTTTTTCCCTTGATAACGAATGGTATTTACATCTGTAACCACTACTTTATAGTGCCGTGTAATATATTTTTTAATTTCATTTTTTGTGGTGTCCAACATAACAATAAACGTGTATTTCCTGCTTGCATTCAAAGAGAGAGACTTTTCTGTATGATGGGGCTTTTTAATGATGAACATGGCTAAGCTAATTTTTGTATGATCAGTGGTATTGCACTTTCTAGGCAAATTACCTTGGTTGCATGAAGCAAATCGAATCCATTGAGTAAATCAACAGTAGTGATTTTGTTTTTTTCTACATTTTTTGCAGAAAAAACAATGTTTTTCTCTACAGATGGAAACACCCACAAGTTCTTTTCTTTCCCTATAGACAAAGTATTAATAAGATTGATGTAATCTTTAGTAGAAATATTTTGATAAGCAAAGTCTTCCACAACCATAATTTGTTTTTTTTGCACCTTTATACTAAGAGCAGATTGCCTAGCGAGTCTTTTTTCCTTTTTATTCATTTTGAACCCATAGTCTCTTGGCCTAGGACCATGAATTGTCCCCCCTCCTCTTCTCACACCTGACTTTGCACTACCAGCCCGCGCATTCCCTGTATGTTTTTGTTTGTAAAGTTTCTTAGTAGATTTTGAAACCTCTGATTTCTCTTTTGTTTTTGCAGTACCTTGCCTTTGATGGTGCCTAAAATTGACAATATAAAGATGCAAAATATGTTTATGTGGCTCTATCAAAAAAGGACGCTCCTCAAGTTCTATACGACGCCCCGTATCCTCTCCACTCTTCGTAAGCACAGACACATACACCTTATCATCTTTTTGCACACCCTTTTTTCTTGTTTTTTTTGCACCCTCCTCTTTTTTTATATTCCTTTTCATGATATTTTCCATGATGTTTTTATTTTTGCAAGATGATATAATTTTCTCTAGCGCCAGGAATAGATCCTTTCAGCACCATAATGTTTTCTTCTGGTATTATTTTCAACACTTCCAAGTTTTTTACTTTTACTTGTTCTCCTCCAGTACGCCCTCCCATCCGTGTATTTTTCAACACTTTAGCACCCCCTTTTTCACCCACAGAACCAGGTGCTCTATTGGTATGTTTCTGCCCGTGGCTCGATTCCTTTGCCCCTTTAAACCCATGCCGTTTCATTACACCACAAAATCCTTTTCCTCTCGAAATACCCACAGCATCGATGAACTCCTCTTCCTCAAAAACATCTGTGGCTTTTATAACATCCCCCAACTTCAATGGTTCGCCACCATATGCTTGCAGGAAACCCCGAAATTCAATAATTCTTTTTTTAGAAGACACACCTGCTTTTTTAAAGTGCCCCTTTAGAGCATTGCTCGTATTTTTCTCTTTTTTTTCATCACATGCCAATTGTACAGCATCATACCCATCTATTTCTTGGGTCTTTATTTGTGTTATAACACAATCATGTGTTTCTATAACGGTACAGGGAACAAGTTCATTGCGTACAAAGATACTTGTCATACCTTTTTTTTTTGCGATAATGCCTATCATATCAGATATTAAAGTGGATTAACAAGGCACAAATTAACAAAAAAAATAACAAATCAACAAAACCTGAACTAAATTTTTATGACAATGCACCCCATTGCAAAAAAGAAAACTGTTTGCAACAGCCATTATAACCATTTTTCATCTAGTATTATAACATATAGAAAAAATACTTATTGCCAAGCACTGACAAAATAGAATACCCCTTACTTTTCATACTACACCTAGCACCTGCATCAAGCTCGATATGAACGTTAAAAATCCTAGATACCCAAACCCATACACACACACTAAACCTGTTGCAAAAGCAAAAAAAGACCTCTACAATCCACACTTGCAAAGCAAAAAAGCAACTTGTTGCCACCACTCTACTCATAAATTGTCTACCCCATCTCCCTTAACATGAAATAAAGGCATTGCCAAACACACATCATAGCATGGCATACATTTTTTAATCTCATTACCAACCCTTACAAGCAAATATTGATGATGCAAAAAATAACCAAGAAAATCTCGATGCTTAAGTTCATAACTTTTAGACAAGCCATAAGCAATTTGCCCCATATTTTTTTGCAAAGACTCATGCGTAATTTTTTTATAAACCTGAGCAAGCCTCTGAATAGAGGATTCAATAGCTTCCTTATAATAAAAAAAACCATATTTATTGGCTGATTTCACTTTATACTGCACAAGCCCATTCCTAAATTGTTTGAGATAACCATCAAAATCAATCCTTCCTTTTAGTATGTGTACAGCTTGCCTACAAGTTATTTTATCTTGTGGATAATCAGTTTCCCAGCAATAGTTAGTTGCATCATAGTTTAAATTATTACCAAACGAGCAAAGCAATTGATCTCCCAAATTTTTAACCAATCCATCCCTAAAACACAACAGCTTGTAAGACCAATATTGCATACTGACATAAAATGCAAGTGCTTGATCATAAGGTAAATGAGCTAAACCACAAGCAATACGCAAAAGCGTTGCTTTATCTACATCTTTATCAACCTTGAGATAAAAATGAGTAATGCTAACAATATCATTGAAAATATTTTTTATATACTCACAAGATGTAGCCTCTTTGATATATTTTTTGCACAATCCAACATAGTTACACTCCGTATGTGTCAACTTTGCACCAAACAATACAATACCTGTCACATTTGTGTTCTTAAAAATAGCACCCAATAAATTAGCTTTACTACAATCTGTATCCTCTAAGTTTGCATTGGTAAAATCACGACCCGAAAGATTCAACCCCACAAAATTTTTACCTTGATATTGAGCACCACGAGAATTAAGGGGTGGCATAAAAACAAAGAGGAAAATGATGTTCCGTATAATGTATAGCACGTCGATATTATTTCTTTTTAGATATCCTTGCAGTAATGCGATTTGCTTTGCTACGGGCAACTCTGCAAAAAAAAGGTCTTTTCGATGTACACCATCCTCAACATATTTTTCCCCATTATTATTAGGATTAGTAGCATAAAATGAGGAAAAGCTCGCTATACTAAAAGCCATCATCATAAGCAAGTATCTTGTCATCTTTAAACTATTTTTTAAATAAAAAACAATACATAATCAATTACATGTATTCCAGACACAAAATATGCATATTTTTTTGCATAAAGCAAAAAACAGAATCAGAAAAAACCCCACCCCTCTATCATACATGTTACATCAACTAACTTTTTCCCTACCATGCCAGAAGAAGCATATAATAAAAAAAATGATACAAAAAACTGCTTCTAGCAAAAATAAGAAATTCCCTCAACACTATAAGCAGAGATAAGACCAATTTATCCAATAAAAATCGTAGATTGTGATCTACTATAGTTAAATACACATATATATGGATATACAGCTCAATATCATACTGGTTTCTCTTTTTCTACTTGCCAATCTCGTTGTTGGGCTTATGGCCGTCAAAAAGATAAAAACCATGGACGATTATGCCCTTGCCAATAGAAGTTTGGGTGGTGGGGTGATGATTGCTACGTTGGTGGCTACACTTTTTGAGGTGCAGAGTGTTGAGTTTTCAATTTTATGTGATAGAGGAGTGATCAATTTGATTAAACCTTTTATGTTCACATTTTTTATGTTGCTATTGGGGTTATTTGTTTTTCCCAAATTATTGGCATTTAAAAAAGAACGCACACTTGCGGATGTGATGCATACCATGTATGGCAAGTTTGGATGCTTTTATACACTATTGGTCATGACTATTTTTTCTTTTGGTGTCATAGCAGGACAATTGGTTGGATTAGTAGGCTTGAGTAATATGTTGCAACTAAATTTGACTCAAGAAAAGTATAACCCTGTTATTTTAATGGCAGTTATAGGTGGTTTGATCACCGTCTATACCTGCCTAGGAGGCGTGCGTTCAGTTGCAAAAACGGATGTGTTGCAATTCTTGGTTATTGTGTTGGGTATTATTGGTTTTTTTATTGCTGTAACGTGGGAAAAAAGCATCTTTAATATTTTGCAGAAGGCAAAAGTAGCATCTCCTAAGCGTGTAAATTTTTTTGCAGATGAAGATTTATTAGGACATCTTTTCCCCTGGTTTTTCGTCTGTGGTTTTCCTACTTTTGTAATAGCACCGCCCATTATCCAACGTGTACTCATGATCAAAAAAAGGAAAGATGTACAAAAAATGTTTACCTCGTTTGCTTTTGTCTATCCTGTTTTGTGTATTTTGGTAACCATTGCCTCCTTAAAGTTGTTCACGCTTCCCAAAAGCGTCTATGAGCAGTATATTGGACAAGCCAAGTACAGCACCTCTACTTCTACTTATATAGAAAAAATATGTGAATCTACTTGGGGACAAGTTGGCTTTTTACTAGCCATTGTTGCTATTATCATGTCTACCATGGATTCTTTTTTAAATGCGCTAGCCATTATGTGGGTCAATGATGTAATCATACCTTTGAAAAAAAAGAAAAAACTTAAGCCCATTCAATGGGTGCATTGGATCTCTTTGCTCTTTGGTATTGGTACAATCGGACTCAGCATGCTTTGTTACCAATATGACGTACGCTTTACCCATGTTATCAACTATGCTATCTTAATTGTCTCTAATATGTCTATACCATTTTTAATGGGACTTAGAGGCTTGAAACCTTCTCCTAAAGCACTTATAGCAAGCGTTTTAACTTTTTGGTCTGTTTTTGTATTGCTTTTTGTACTTTATATGAGCAAGGTAGCTCCCGTCAAAAGCTTGATTGATTTTATAGATAAAGATGTGTTCAAAGGTGGTACAAAAGCAGGTACATCTATATACATATGTATGGCTATCTGGCCCTTCGCCATGTTCGCCCATATCCTCACCTTCTTTGGTGTACACCTATGGGAAAACAAAGCCTTTGTATGGATAGATAGAGAGACAGAAAATTGGCAAGAAAGCTCTCGAAACACCTTAGGCAGTTACTTCCAATGGTTGCGTCATCCCATCCGCTGGTGTTTGCAAAAAGAAAAGACCTATGGCATTCGTCACTTTCCCATAAGCCTGGTTACCATGGTCTACTTCTTTATACCCTTTACGTTAGGAGAAGCCCAAGGATTTTCAAAAGCAGTCAGCATACTCCGTGTCATCCCCATTGTCCTCTGTTTTCCCATGATGGTACGTGAGCATTGGCACAAACGCCTAGAAAAACACTTTAGCCTTTTTTATTACCCCTTCATGTCTTATGCCTGGGTATTCGTCAATACCCTAAGCCTCTGTCTCATACCCCAAGAGGGGACTAGTCTGTGGCATTTAGCCATAGGGATCTTTGCTTTAGGCCTCATGATAGACTGGCGATCCTTCGTTGTACTTGAACTGGTTGGTGTTACATTGGCTTGGATCACACAATGGATCATTACAGGTAGGTTTATGCCTGATTTTGGTGCAAATGGTGGCTTCCCACTGCTTTTGAGCATTGCATTACCCTGCATTTTTTTGGCTACCTTTAAACGTCACAACGACCAACAAACAATCATGGCAAAAAAAGAACTCAAGAAAATCCAAGAAGCCAAAAACATGATGTTGCTCTCCTATGAAGACAGCCACAAACAAGTTTACGAAACACTCCACAAAAACAGCAGCATGATGACCCTCCTTGCCAAAGTATCCGCAGAGTTGCAAACCATGGAAGGCATGAAAGACAATGTACGCATCATCAAAGGAGCCATGGGCCACTTCTTCCATGTAGGAAACCAATCCCAAGAATACCTAGATCTTACAATCAAAGAAACCACTTTAAATAAAGTCCTCGACGAAGCACGCTCCATGCTCATCAACCAAGGATTCGACATCGAACATGTAAAAATCCATATTCCCCAAAGCAAGTCCACCCTTAGCTGCGATCTGCTCTGCACCGCACGGCTCATTGCCAATGCAGTCTGGGTAACATATGAGCAACTCAAACCCCAAGACACCTATGGTGACGCCCCCATACATCTCTTTATAGACGAAGCCTGGTTAGATTATGACCTCAAACCACCCTATGAAAAAAAACCAGAAAAAAGCTTGCGCATCACCTGCACAACAGCAGACCCTGCCACATGTACTTTAGCAGAAGACCAAAGCTACAAGCCCTATGCCGAAAATCAACAGATAGAACTGCTCAATCATATCTGCCTGCTAGAAAACAAACGCATCACCAAAGCACAATATGGGCATATAGAGATTCAAAAACAAGCACTCACCCTCACCCAAACCTATGTGTTGCCTCTAGATTTGCTATCACTCAAGCCCAAAATGACAAAATTTGCCACCGAGGACCTACGAAACGTCACACAAATAGAAGCCCCTGAAGACAAAATATTTTTAAAGGCAATAGCAGACAAAAAAATGAATCTCGACTACATTGGCTTCGCTTTAAAAGTTGCCAAACACTGCCATGCAGACCAACGCAGAAAATCCGGTGAACCCTACTATTTCCATCCCATGGAAGTGGCTACCATCCTACTGCAATACACCACGGATGAAGACGTCATTGTCGCCGCCCTTTTGCATGATACGGTAGAAGACAGTGGGTACAGCCCCCCACAGATGTTTGCCATGTTTAATGAACAAGTCATGGATATTGTCGTGCAAGTAAGCCATTTATACAACAAGGCAGAACGCCCAAGAATGAAACTCGAAAAAAAAGAAACCTTAAAGCGTTTACTAGCAACAGGAAATAGCAATTCACTATTGGTCAAACTCATCGATAGACTGCACAACATGCGTACCATAGGTGCCAAAGAACCAGAAAAACAAATACATATCGCCAAAGAAACCATAAAAATCTTCATACCTATCGCACAAGAGCTAAACCTCCAACCTGTCGCAGATGAATTGCACAAACTTTGTACAGCAATTTTGGCAAGCCAAGGATAGTTTTAGGGCATAAGGCATTGTGCATAGGGAGTTCCACGATCAAATTAGGTAAACGTTGTTTTCTATACCGTACTGTGTAGCACACTGGATTGGTGGTTAGCTTGGTATTGTTGTTGCCTTTTTGCATAGGGGTTTTTACAAAAGAAAAAGAGAGAAAAAAGCATACTTATATTGAATGCTCTCTAAACTTATCTCATCCGTGATGAAAAATTTTCATACAAATCATCAAGTGCACAGAAAATTATATCTTTCTTTGTACTCTCGCATAATACATTGAGCAGTTCTTGTTTTATTGCTTCTTGTTTTATTGCTTCTTGTTTTATTGCTTCTTGTTTTATTGCTTCTTGTTCTATTGCTTCTTGTTCTATTGCTTCTTGTTTTATTGCTTCTTGTTTTATTGCTTCTTGTTCTATTGCTTCTTGTTTTATTGCTTCTTGTTTTATTGCTTCTTGTTTTATTGCTTCTTGTTTTATTGCTTCTTGTTTTATTGCTTCTTTTTCTATTAGTGTAAGAAGCAGGTGGCATTTTATGATTTGTTTTGTAAAAGCAGCAAATTGATTAGCTAAATCTTGATTTTTGCGCATAAGTTCAACGAATGATTCTCTTTCTTCGTCAGATAGTGATTTAAACAAACCCTCCTTATCCTTAATCACATCATCTAGAGAATGGGTAAGGCGGTATTGATCCATAGATTTTCTGATATTTTCTGGTAATATCTTTGTCACTTCGCTCAGTGATCTTGCAAGGAGGCTCTTATTATCCTCATAATTTTCCCGTAATTTTTCTTCAGATAAGCCCATAAAATTTTTTATTTCTGCAAGATCGAAGTCACGACAACGATAAAGTGATTGATAAAAATGGTATGAAAAGAAATCCTTTATTTCTTCTTGCAACTTTTTTTCCTCTTGTGTAAGGATGCCTTTATCTTTATACGATTTTGCACTTCTTAAAATCATAAGTTGTATGTGTATTTTTAACGTATCTTGCATATGTTTTTGCAGTTGATTTTCGTTTTTTTGCACAGCTTCTAAAAATTGTTCTTTCTCCGAAGGACTAAAAGATTCTATAAAAGACAAGGATTTTAGGTCTTTTTTTTTGAAGTACTCTGCCTTAGTAGCAGACCTGTAATCACTTGATTGATCCCAAATCATTCCAGCAAATTTACTTTGTAAAGGAGGAGGTAGAGAGTCGTGTGTTTTTTGATATGCCTTGTTGTAACGGGTTTCGATATCTAGGTATTTCTTATCAAACTCTCGTGTAGACATTGTATCTACTTTTTGGAAGTATTCGGCTAGTTTTTTTTCAAAGCTAACGTTTTTATCATTATTAATACTCTCAGCGTGTTTGTAATAATAGTAATAATAGCCACCACCACCTGTACAAATAAGCAGTAATAAAATGATAAAAAATTTGTTATGGGTTTTTTTGTGATTATTCTCAGACATTTTTTTGCATTTAAAAACTAATGGGGTAATCTAATCATTTTTAGCCTATTTACAAAATGAGATATACCTATATGGCATAGGGGGTTTTTAGCATGGAAATGGGGTATCTGGTTTTTTTCTTACACATATAGTATGGTTGCCATCATGCACGATTGCCCTAAACAATGCTTTTTCCCATGTTGTCTGTAGGCAAAATATGCAAACCTTTTGCACTTCGTAAGCAACAAGGTATTTTAGACCATGGAAACACAACACACTTTGTTGCTTCAAGTAGTAGAGAAAATACATGCGCAACAGCTAGACATATCAAATCTCTCCTTTATTTTTCCAACATCTCACGTAGCTTATACCTTTCGTCAAATACTTGGTAAAACACTAAAAAAAACCCAATGGGCGCCCAAAAGTTATTCATTACCGAACTTTATGCAAAGTCTATACGCACATACCATAGCTACCAGATGGAAACTGCTCACTCATTTATACAAAATAGTAGCTCCTTTGGAAGAGTCGTTTGTCTCTTTTCCTAACTTTCATCAATGGGGGTCACATTTTCTGCAAGATATTGAAAGTATAGCCCAGTATCAACTCCCTATAGAAACACTGTTGACAAAAAAAACCACCGCTATACAAAACAAACTTCCGAGCATACATTCCCCAGAAACCTGGGCAAAAATCTATAAAGATTTCCACGATGCATTAGCACAAAATCAACTTACTTATACAGGGTATCACTATCAAAAAATAGATGAACTGTTACAGGCAGGAAAGCTAGATGTCATGCACAAACATGTCATACTTATAGGTATACATCCTCTCACACCACTTGTTACCCACCTATTACAAACATTGTCCAAAACTACTAAAATCGACTACTATATAGATGCAGACGCCTATTACATGGAATCATCCCACCAAGAAGCAAGTCGGCAATTACGTCTTTATCAAAAAGACCCTTTGTTGGGCAAGTATTTACAACCTCCTTTACCCAGTAACATCACTGCAAAAACAACCATAGAAATTTTCAATACTTCCACGCGTTTCACACAAATACAAACAGTGGCAACAGAGCTGAAAAAACTATCAGCACAACCTTCTTTTCAAGCGGAAAATGTCACCATTGCTTTAGCTGATCCCTCTCTTTGCATTCCTTTACTACATGCACTACCACATTATCCACTTTCCATTTATATAGACTACCCTTTTTATCAAACTCCTTTGTGTACATTATTACACACTGTTGTCGACTGGTATGCAAGTCAGCAAGATTCCTATCACAAACAACTGAATATAAACAATGTATATCATAAGTTGATGCATCATGCCTATATATCTCTGCCATCAGATATTACCACAAAAACAAATCCATGTTCTCCTGTTTCCACGCTAAAAAAACAAGAAAATTTACCCCTTGTTTGGCAATATCTCCTACATGTAGATCCAGGGGTTAGCATCATTGCTTATTTAGAAAAATTTTTACATATGCTCAAAGATAACCCTCCTGCTAACAGCTCTTGGCAATCCTGGGAAAAACTAGCGATGGATGCGGCCATTGATGGGTGTAAAAAATTATCTCATACACCTTTTGCATCTTTGTGTACACTTACACAGGACTGGGTGTTGCTTTTAAAAAAAGAATTGAAGCATATAAAACTTCCATTACATGCAAAAAACAACAAAGGCATATCTATTGTATCTCTACAAGGTACTGTTGCCTTGCATTTTACCTATCTTTTTGTGCTTTCTTTAAATGAAAAAATTTTTCCTAAAGCTCATATACATACTTCTTTACCCGCTAGTTGCCATGGTTTATTACCTGATAAAGAAATACAAAAAACAAAAGATGCTTACTTGTTTTACAGATGGTTACACAGTGCGAAAAAATGCTATTTTTTTTATTATGAAAGAGATAAAGGCAACCAAATAGTAGCTCCAAGCTCTTTTTTACAACAACTGCAATACGAATCTCCGTGCACGATCATACATCATAGCTACCTACCCTCTATCACCCCTATTCAGGTAAAACCCATTTCCATTGTTAAAAATGCTTCAGTTTTAAAAAAATTACAGCAATTCATTGGGGAAAGCCCTCAAAAAACATTGACACCAACAGCTATAAATACTTATCTAGACTGTAAGCTGCGCTTCTATTTTAAATACATTGCTAAATTGCCTCCAGCACCATTGCCTGACGAGATACAAATTGCAGGTTTTTTGGGAAGGATACTCCATGAAAGCATGCAATTGATCTATGATCCATACATTGGCAAGACGGTGACGGAAAAAAATATTCATTACCTACAAAAACATGTGGAGGATAGTGTTTTGCTAGCTATTGAAAAACAAGATGTACAAAGTATTACCCGCTACAAAAACAGGTTGTTGCACATACGGAAAATCGTGATTAAACTGATAGCCCAACTACTTTCTTTAGATAAAAAGAAAGCACCTTTTACACTTCTCCATGTGGAGGAAAATTTGCAAAAACCCTTTTTATTACCTGATGGAAAGGTGGTTACATTAAGTGGTATTGTTGACAGGATAGACAAAAAAAACAACATTATCCATGTTATAGACTATAAAACGAATGCGGTCAATACTAAAATAGAAGGATTGACATCACTGTTTGATCGCACAAAAAAAATGCGTAACACAACAGCACTACAACTTATATGGTATGCGTGGTTGTACACACAGGATAAAGAGGCAAAGCATATACCTATACAACCTACTTTTATCAGCACAAAAAACATATTTAAAGCAAATCCTCCTACGTGTTTTTCCTTATTGAATAAAGAAAAAAAATACGATGTGTTTACCAGTGTTCATGGTTATACAGACCTTTTTGAAAAAGAGATGACTGCTTTATTGCTAGACCTATTCAATCCCGCTACCCCTTTTGATCAAACTGAGATGGTTGCACATTGTAGAAATTGTCCTTATAAAAAAATTTGCCAACGTTTTTAATGTTTTTATGCTTATATCTCTGGCTTTTTATTTTTTTAAAATAGGTGTATATTTTAATTTTTGCGTAAAAAAACATTACTTTTGCTCTATATGACTTATATAATGAAATATTATGAGTACACATCCATTATTGAAGAAAAAAAAGATTCAACGTGAACAGTCAGGTATTCTCATACATAATGAGGAACTTATGAGTATTGGAGGTACCATGAAGAATGTTTGCATTGCTTTGTTTTGTACTTTTATAGGCAGTATTCTTACCTGGCTTACGATTGATAGCACGCATATAATGATGACAAGATTTATTTATGGACTTGTGTTTATAGGATTGCCTATCATAACGTTTTTGATTGTATGTGCTATATATGTCAAGCCTTCTTGGTCTGTGTATCTCACGCCTCTTTATGCCTTGTTTCAAGGAATCTCTTTAACGAGCATAACTTTTGTTTTTGAAATCCTATACCCAGGGATTGCTTTACAAACACTGTTGGCTACAACAGCCGTAATACTGGCAGTGCTTTTTATCTATAATACAAAAATGTTTATCATTACATCCCGCATGCGGCGTAAGTTTTATACAGTATTGTTGGCAACATGTATCCTCTCTCTCTTTAATACAATCCTGTTCTTTTTTGGTTACTATTCTTTGCATAACATGTTAAGAGGTTCAGGATTTTTGGGTATTGGGTTTAGCATTTTCATGATAGGGCTTGCTTCTTTTCGATTGTTGGATAATTTGCAGATTGTAGAAGAATGTAGTGAATACCATACACTGCCCAAATATATGAATTGGTATTTTGCCTTAGCTATATTGAGTACAGTTGTTTGGTTGTACTTAGAAGTGTTACATTTACTAGCCCAAACAAGAAAACGAAGCTAAATAATGACTATATATGGTGACAATGTAGTAAATATGTAATGGATTTTGTATAGTGTTTGGAATACTGTACATTTGCACAGCCTGTTTACACTAAGCAATAACTTTTAAAAAAATTTTTATCCTTTAAAAAAACGGTAATGCCTTGTGGGAAAAAAAGAAAGCGACAAAAAATAAAGACACATAAACGCAAAAAACGTCGAAAAGCCAATCAGCACAAAAAAAAGAATAGATAATCTCTGAAAAGCTTGCGTCAATACTAATGAAAAAGATATGTGAAAAAATCACAGAATATCTTAAATACCGGAACATTGAGCAACAAAATTATAGTGAATGTAACAGATACATGTTACAATATTTTACTTTTAGAAAATAATGAGGTAGTCGAGTATCATAGAGAACTCAAAGACACCAAATATATTGTAGGGGATATTTTTTTAGGCAAAATCAACAAAATCATAGCAGGTTTTAATGTGGCCTTTGTGCAAATAGGACACGAAAAAGATTCTTTTCTACATTATTCTGATCTTTCTCCTCATATGCCTTCATTAGATTCTTTTGTAAAAAAGACAATGAAAACCAAGAAAGTCCAAGATCTGACTTCCTTAGAGCTTGATTCCCCTACAGATAAGCATGGAAAAATCAAAGATTTTCTTAAAAATGGTCAGCAAATTTTGGTGCAAGTTGCCAAAGAAGCCCTACATCCAAAAGGACTACGTGTATCGTCCAATATTTCTTTACCAGGCAGGTATCTCATCTTAGTACCTTTTAGCGATGTGGTGACCATTTCAAAAAAAATAGAAAAAATAAGCGAGAGAACGAGGCTCAAAAAACTCATCCATTCTATCAAACCAAAAAATTTCGGTGTTATCGTACGTACAGCTTCACAAGGTAAAGATGTGGCTATTTTGTATAATGATCTGCAAACATTATCTCAAAAGTGGAACGAAGGTATGCAAAAGCTCACAACAGCCAAGCCAGGTGATTGTATAATTGCAGAATTACGTGCTACTGCTTCTATTTTGCGAGATATTTACAACGATAGCTTTGATAAAATTATTGTTGATGAAAAAAATACCTATGAGCAAATACAAACCTACTTAAAAAAAATTTTGCCAGAACGCAAAAAAGTTGCTTACCTTTATCAAGGGAAAAGGACTATTTTTCAATATTTGAACCTTGACCATAAACTGGACCAACTTTTTGCTAAAATCATAGGTGTTAAAGGAGGAGGTTATATTGTCATTGAGCAAACAGAGGCGATGTGGAGCATTGATGTGAATACGGGTAGTTGTATGAATGAAACAAAAGACAAAGAAGAAATATCGTTGGCTGTGAATCTAGCTTCTACTGAAGAAATTGTAAGACAAATTCGACTACGTAATATCGGTGGTATTGTCACCATTGACTTTGTGAGCATGTTAAGCCTAGAAAATAAACGAGCAGTGTACCAAAAAATGAAAGAGTGCCTCAAAGGAGACACAGCAAAATCAGAAATTTTACCACTGAATAAATTCTGTGTAATGCTTTTAACACGTTCTCGTTTGCGTCCTGCCATTAGTTTTGAGAATAAAGAAATATGTCCCACCTGTAGTGGATCTGGTAAAATTCAATCTTCCATGAATATTATCCACCTTTTAGAAGAGCAGATTAAACAATTGATTGCCAAGCATAAACTCCGTAATCTTACCATTCGCGTGCATCCTTATCTGTATGCTTATCTCAACCAGGGGCTTTGGTCTAAGAAACGAGAATGGTTTTTGAATTACTGGCAGTGGATTAACATTGTGCAAGATGAGACTCTGGCTGTTACTGAATATAAAATACTGAATAGTAAAAAAGAGCTTATAGCAAAAAATCCACAACTTGAACAAACAACACTTCCGCAAATACTATGAACATAGCAAATCCACTATAATGGATATTTTGCTAATATTACTTTTCATAATCTTTAAAGTTGGGTTTACTTATTTTATTTTTCAAATTATATTGTTTATGACAACCTTAATAAATTTTTCACATCAACACAAACCCTCTTCTTTCTCTGTGAGAGCAAATAAATTTTTTGTGCAAGAGCGTGTTACTATTGGTAATTTTATATTGTGTACCCTTGTTTTTTTGCTTTTTAAAATGCATGCACAAAAGAGTAATGACCCTCAAAAATACCTACATCATATGCGTAGCCTTATTAGTTTGAGCTTTCATGTGCTTCCCGTTTTAATGGTTGCCCTTCTCTATCTTACCAAGCATATTTCTATGCGTTCTTTTGCTCTGTTATTAGGTCTTTCACGTGGGTACATGCTATATGATATTCCAGGGATTTTGTGGTTTGAAGATTATGCATTGGATGCTCGTATTACCTATTTGTTACACCATCTGTTTTTCTTTGTGATTACTTATTATGTTCCTCGTTATGGCGATTATATTGCAAAAGGACTTTTGTCTGAAATTACGAATGTTCCGCTGGAATATGTCCTCTGTTATCGGCATGATCCTATGATTAATGGCACTGTTTATTTCAGGTTGGTAAGTGCTTTCTTATTAGGGAGCTATTTTATATTGCGTGTTTGTAACTTCAGTTACCTTATGCATTGCATGCGAAAACAATATATAGTGACAAGGGAAGGATTATGGGAAATTGTGGTTTTTATACCTTTATGTGCTATTAACTATTATTGGTTTTATCTTTTGGTTCGCAAGGCTAGGTTTATGAAAAAGGTGCTTTTCATGGATGTTAGTAGGGTTTTGCATGTTGTACAAAGTTGGTTTTAAAAGAGGTAGCAGTGTATATGATGTAAAATTTTTTAATGGTTGTTTAAAATTATGTAAATTTGGTCTTCTTAAATTACTTGCGAAAGTAGCTCAGTTGGTAGAGCACAACCTTGCCATGGTTGTGGTCGCGGGTTCGAGTCCCGTCTTTCGCTCTTTTTTTATTTTGCCTGGGTGGCGGAACAGGTAGACGCGCCGGACTTAAAATCCTGTGGGCTTTGCTCGTGTGGGTTCGAGACCCACCCCAGGTACTATAAAAATATGTACTTAGTCACAATGTTTGAATGTATTTTATATTCTTGGTAGAATGGTGTTTAAGGAAGTATTTTTTTGTTTTCGGATAGTTTGTAACTATTGAATGGTCTATTTATAGCCAATAAGCAAAGTAGTGGATTACCATGATTTTTTGCCCTGTTGCTACCAAAAATTGTGTGGAGCTTTTGAGAGATATTACATCATTAGACAATGATCTATTTTTTCATCTAGTTTCATCTTGGTTTGTTCTATAATGGAGTTTCTACACATTGTGAGGTTATGTTGGATCATTTTTGTGTTAGGATGGTTTCTTCCCAGTTGTTTTTCAAAGATCTCTAATGCTCTTGTCCAGGATAGTTCAGCTTCTCCCAATGATTGTGTTCCTAGATAAGCATTGGCAATATTGTTGAGTGTGATGCCATAGGAAATGGTGTCTTGCATATTTTGATTGTTGTAAAAGATAAGCACTTCTCGAAAGGTTCTGATGGCTACAATAAATTCTTCTTGTTTTGTATAGGCAGTGGCAAGATTGCTTAGCGTTTTTGCGTATTCTAGATTGTTCTTTCCTATTGTTTGTTCGTAAAGTGATAATACTATTACAAAACAAGATATGCCTTCTGCAAGATGATCTTGCTCGGTGTATATGGTGCCTAGGTTGTTGAGAATTTTTACATATTCTAATTTTTCTTTGTTGGTGGATTTTTTGTGGAGATTTTTATAAATCTCATTTCCCTCTTCTAGAATGGAGATTGCTTTGGGGAATTTTTTTTGGTCTGCATATACAATACCAAGGTTATTGAGTGTAGAAGCATATTCATGGTTGTTTTTGCCTATGGTTTTTTCAAAAATTGTTAATACGCTTTCAAAAATTTGGATGGCTTTTTGTAGATTGTTCAGGTCTTTATAGACTAATCCAATGTTACTAAGGGTTGTGGCGTATTCATAGGTTTCTTTTCCTGTTGTGTTTATATATGTTTCTAGAGCAGAGGCAAAAAATGGGAGTGCTTTTTGCAATTCGCTGTTTTCGTAGTGTAACACTCCTAGGTTATTAAGGGTAGTAGCGTAGGTTGGAGTGTTTTCTCCTATTGTGTTTGCATAGATCTTAAGAGCTGTTTCGAATCTTTCTTGTGCTTTTGTGAATTTTCTTTGGTATTTGTACACTAAGGCACTGTTACTGAGGGTTTTGGCATATTCGTAGTTGTTCTTTCCTATAGTTGTTGTGTAGATGTTTAGGGCTTGGGTAAAAATAGCAAGTGCTTTGGTTGGATTTTCTTGTTTGTAGTATGCAGTTCCGAGGTTATTGAGGGTTTTTGCGTATTGGATAGTGTTTTTGCCTATGGTTTTTTCGTAGATGTCTAGGACTGTTCTGGTGGTTTCGATTGCTTTTGTGAACTTTTTTTGCATGTAGTATACTGTGCTAAGATTGTTGAGAGCAGTAGCGTAGGAAGGGTGTTTGCTACCTATTGTTTCTTTGTAAATTGTGCAAACTTCGTTAAAAATGTTTATTGCTTTATCGTATTCTTTTTTATCGGCATGTATTAATCCAATATTGCTGTATGTGCTCGCGTAGAGGGGGGGCTTTGTTCCTGGGGTTTGTTTATAGATGGTGAGTGCTTGTGTGAATGTTTCGAGTGCTTGTTGTAAATTTGCTTTTAGGTAAAATATGAGTCCGATGTTGTTGAGTGTAGAGATGTGTAGAGAGGTGTTTTTTCCACCGGTTTTTTCATAGATGGTGCGTGCTTGTGTGAAGGTTTCGAATGCTTTTTTCAACTTGCCTTGTTCGTAGTATATGAGTCCGATGTTGTTGAGTATAATGGGAATAGAGGGGTTTTTTTCTTGCTTTATGAAAATTGCTAGTGTGTTTTTGAAATTTTTAAGAGCTTTTTTTATGTTTCCTTGTTTGTAATCTGTGAGGGCAAGGTTGTTGAGTGTAGTAGCATAGGTGTTGGTGTCTTTTTTGATGCTTGCTAGTATTAGGTTGTAGTAGTAAGCTGCTTTTTTATACTTATATAGGTAGAAGTGGATGTTGCCTAGGTAGTGGAGTTGTTTTTCTGTGTTTGTGAGGTTGGGAGGTGTTAGTATAAAGGAAGCATTGAGTGTTGTGTTGTTGTAGAGGAGTTTGGCTGTTGTATGATGCTGATGGTTGATGAGAGCTTTTAGGATAATGGGGGTGATGGGGTCTTGGGGGTATTCTTTTTGATAGGTATTGATGTAGGAGGTGTCTGTGGGTTTGTTGTGATTAGCGTTTTCTAGTTGTAGTGTTTGGAAAATTTGTTTTAGTAGGTCGTTTTGTTGTTGGTTGTTTTGTGGCTGATTTTCAATTAATAATATTATGTTGGTTAAAAGGGGGTCTTTGTGTTGTTTGTTATGTATGATGTCTACTTGTTGTGGTTTTTCTATGTGTTGTTGTGCTTTTTCTGCTGCTGTTGTGGTTGGTAATAGTAGTATGGGTACTAAGAGGATTTTTTTTGTGAGGGAGATGTTGTTTGTTTTTTTCATGTTAGTGGTGTAGATTTTATTATTTTTTGGGGAGAGGGATTTGTAGATGTGTTGGTTTTTTTGTTTGGTTTGTGTATTGTGTTGCTTTTTCTAGGGTGTTTTGTATGATTATTGTGAGGGTGTGTTTTTCTCCTAATTGTTTGTTGCAAATAGAGAGTGCTTGTGTGAAGGTTTTGCATGCTTTTTCTAGTTTTTTTTGTTTTTGGTATACTTGGCCGATGTTGTTGAGTGTGATGACGTAGGAGGAGGTGTTTGTCCCTATGGTTTGTTTGTAAATGGAGAGTGCTTGTGTGAATGTTTTGCGTGCTTTTTCTAGTTTTTTTTGTTTTTGGTATACTTGGCCAATGTTGTTGAGTGTGATGGCGTAGGAGGAGGTGTTTGTCCCTATGGTTTGTTTGTAAATGGAGAGTGCTTGTGTGAATATGCCGAGTGCTTCTTGATATTTGTGTTGTTTTTCGTATACTTGCCCGATGTTGTTGAGTGTGATGGCGTAGGAGGAAGTGTTTGTTCCTATGGTTTGTTCTTTGATTGTGAGTATGTTGGAAAAGATGTTGTGTGCTTCTTTTATTTTGTTTTGATTGTAGTATATAAATCCTATGTTATTGAGTGTCGTGCTGTAGTCGGGTGTATTTTTTCCTATATGTTCTTCGTAGATGGAGAGTGCTTGTGTGAATGTGTCGAGTGCTTTTTGTATGTTGTTTTGATCGTAGTATATAAATGCTATATTGTTGAGTGTAGAGGCGTAGTTGAGGGTTTTTGTGTTGAGTGTGTTATAGATTTCGAGTGCTTTTTTAAAGGTGTTGTGTGCTTTTTCTATGTTGTTTTTCTCATAGTGTATAAGTCCGATGTTGTTGAGTATGATCGCGTATAGAGGGGTGTTTTTTTCTATTTTTTTTTCATAGATGGTGTGTGCTTGTGTGAAGGTTTCGAATGCTTTTTTCAACTTGCCTTGTGCGTAGTATATTTGCCCGATGTTGTTGAGTGTAATGATGTAGTGGTGTGTGCTTGTGTTGTTTTTGAAGGTTTCTAGTGCGCTGTTGAAGTTTTTGAGAGCGTTGGTTATCTTTCCTTGTTTGTAATCTGTGAGGGCAAGATTGTTGAGTGTAGTAGCATAGGTGTTGGTGTCTTTTTTGATGCTTGCTAGTATTAGGTTGTAGTAGTAAGCTGCTTTTTTATACTTATATAGGTAGAAGTGGATGTTGCCTAGGTAGTGGAGTTGTTTTTCTGTGTTTGTGAGGTTGGGAGGTGTTAGTATAAAGGAAGCATTGAGTGTTGTGTTGTTGTAGAGGAGTTTGGCTGTTGTATGATGCTGGTGGTTGGTGAGCGTTTTTAGGATAATGGGTGTGATGGGGTCTTGGGGGTGGTTTGTTTTGTAGGTGTTGATGAAGGAGGTGTCTATGTTTTTGTTGTTGGTGGTGGGGAGTTGTGGTTGTAGTATTTGGAAAATTTGTTTTAGTAGGTTGTTTTGTTGTTGGTTGTTTTGTGATGGGTCTGTAAGTAGTGATGTTATTGTGTTTAATAGTGGGTCTTTGTGTTGAGGTGTTTGTAGGATGGGTATGATGGAGGCTATTTGTGGGGTTTCTGATGTGAGTAGCTGTTCTTTTTCTGTTGCGGTTGTGGTTGGTAATAGTAGTATGGGTACTAAGAGGATTTTTTTTGTGAGGGAGATGTTGTTTGTTTTTTTCATGTTTTTCGTGTTGGGTTTGTTATGAATATAAATTTTTTTTTGGATTTGGGGACGTATTTGATAATATTGGTTTTTTATGGTGTATTGCGGATTGGTTGTTGTTGATTGCTTTTTTGCAGGTTTGTATGTTACTGAAGGTGTTTTGTGTTGCTCTATGTTGTTTTCCTAGTGTTTTTGCAAAAATGGTAAGTGCGTGTTGGTAGTGTTGCATTGCTTGGTTGTGTTTTTTTTGTTTTTGGTATATGATGCCGATGTTTGCAAGGATGAAGGCGTATTGTGTTGTGTTGGTTTTGTTTGTTTTTTTGTATGTGTTGATGATTTGTGTGTAAGCGTTTAGGGCTTGTGGATAAGTGTGTAGTGTTTGGTGTAGTTTGGCTAGTTTTTCTAGTGTTTGTAGGTATGTTTTATGGTTGGTTCCTAGTAGCTGTGCTTGTATGTTGAGGAGGTATTCTAGTGCGTTGCGTGCGTGTTGGTAGTGTTTTTTGTATGTGCATATTGAGGCGATATTTTCTAATATGGAGGTGCTTTCGGGTTCTTTAAGTTGATTTTTTTGATAGATGGTGAGGATTTGTGTGAATATGGAAATGGCTTGTGGATATTTGTGTTGGTTGTAGAGTATAAGTCCGATGTTGTTGAGTGTTTTGATGTAGTTGAGGCTTTGTGATCCTGTTGTGTGGTAGTAGATGGCTAGGGTTTTTTTCCAAATTTTGAGGGCGTCTTGTTGTTGGTTTAGTTGGTAGTATATGAGTGCGATGTTGTGTAGTGTAGAAGCTATGTTTTCGTTTTGTAGTCCTAGGGTGTTTCTAACGATATTAAGCATGTTGGTTGCGGGCATTAAGGTCGTGTGTTGTTGTTTTGCTTGGTTGTGTTTATTTGTGATTTTTTGGATGAGTTGTTGTAGTTGTAGTTTTTGTGTTTGTGTTTGTTTTAATTGTTGTTGTAGTTGTAGTTTTTGTGTTTGTGTTTGTTTTAATTGTTGTTGTAGTGTGGTAATGTGTTTATTTTCTATGTTCTGATGTAGTTTTTCTATGAGGATGTAGAAGGTGTCTTGTGGGTTTTGGGTTTGTAGTATGTGTTGGTTAATGTGTTGTTTGGCTAGTGTGGGTATTGTTTGCCAATGTAGGGTGTTGTTGTTGCATCCTTTTTTGTGAGATGTTGTTTTTTTTGTGTAGTGTAGGATGTTGTGGAGGATGTGTTTGCAGGGTGGGCAGATATCTGTGTTGATGGCGATGTGAGAGATGTATTTTTCTGGGCTTATTGCTAGCCATTGTAGTAGGGTGGGGATGATGTGGGTGGGTTGTGTTTGGATGATGTGGTAGGATAGTTGGTGGATGGTGTTGTGGAGGTTGGTGTCTGGTAGTCCTGTGTTGGTGAGGAGGTATTTTTTGTAGATGGTGTTTTTTGGGGTTGGTGTTGTTTGTCCTTCGTTTGTGTGTTTGGTGTGTTCAGTCGGGTTTTCGTTGGTTAGGATGGCTAAGAGGAAGATGTTGTTGTTGTGTTGGGTGATTGTTTTTAAGTCTTGTTGGTATGTGTGTTGGTTGTTGATGTTTTGGAGGGTGTTGTCGATGGTGTTTTTTTGGGTGAGGGTGTAGTTGTTGGGTTGTGGGTGTGTATGTTTTTGTTGTGGTGATGCTGGAAGGCTTGCGTGTAGCAGTTGTGTAATGGCAAGGAGGAGAAATGTGTAGAGAAATAGTTTTTTTTGTTTCATTTTTTGAGAGTTTGACTCGTTGGTAATGTAATGTTTTTTTATGATAAATAAAATTTTAGCTGCGCTAGGTGTGGTCTGGTGTGTTGTGAAGGTGAGAAAAGGGTGAATATGTTGGTAATGATGTGATGTTTTATTAGATTCGCTTGTTGAAAGTGATATGTGTGTAATATTGGTGATGTAGCTCACCTGGTAGAGCGCCGGTCTGAAGAACCGTAGGTAGGGGGTTCAAGTCCCTCCATCACCACGACTTTTTATTTGTTTTTTATGTATTTTGGAAATAAGAGAAAAGATTCTTTGTTTGCATGGCTGGTATGTTTGTGTGGAGCAGGTTTTTTCTTTTTTGATTTTTTGGTGATGACGATTGAAGGTACGTTGAAAGATGAGATTAGTAGCTGTTTTGGTCTTGGATCGGAGAGTATGTATGTGGGTTGGATTGCTGGTTTTTTTCATGTTGGGAATTTTTTGTTTATTCTTGTTGCTGCGTATTGTTTGGATCATTATTCTGTTCGTAAGATTACTTTAGGGGCGTTGTTGGGTGCTGTTTGTAGTACGGTTTTAATGTCGGTTGCACCTACGGTTTGGTTGTTTGGTATAGCGCGTTTTTTGTTTGGTGCTTGTCATTCTTTTTGTTTTTTATGTATGTCTACGTTGATAGGCCGTTGGTTTTCAGAGGGGAAGCGTGGTCAGGTGACGGGTGTTTGTATTGCTGTAGGTATCTCTGGTATTCTGTGTTGTCAATTTGTTGCGAAGGGTTTGTTTGTGCGGGTTGGGTTGTCTGGTACACTGGGTTTTTTTGCTGGTTTTGGGGTAGTTGTGTTGTTGATGGTTTGGTTGTGTGTGTATGATTTTCCTGAAGATGGTGATGTGGTGGTTGTGGAGGGTGGTGTGTTGATGTTTTTGAAGATGGCGATGAAAAATGGTAAAAATTGGTTGTATGCGTGTTATGCGGGTTTTATGAATGCTCCTTATATGGTATTGTTGATTTATGTGGTTCCTTTTTTACAGCATGTGCATGGTTTTGGGGAGCAGGCGACTGGGTTGCCTTTGTATTTAACGGTGGGTTATATTGCTGGTGCTCCTATTATTGGGTTTATGTCTGGATGGTATGGTAGTGGGCGGATGATGATTGGGGGGAGTGTTGTTACGTTTCTTTTGTTGGTGGGTTTGTTTTATGTTCCATCTGCATATCTTCTGACTTCTTGCGTGTTGATTAAAGGGATGCTGTTTTTGCTTGGTGTTGCGATTATTGCACAAATATTAAGTTATCCTGCTATTGCATTGGAAAATCCTGGGTATATGGGTGCTAGTGCTATGAGTATTGCATCGTTGGTGGTAATGGGTAGTATTTCGTTGTTTCAAACTGCAACGTCTTTGTTATTGGATTTTCGTAGGCCTATAGGTGTGGATGCTACAAAGTATGTGTATAGTGCTGGGGATTATATTGTTGCGTTTTCTCCTTTTTTGGTGGCTGTGTTGTTGAGTTGTGTGATTGCGGTATATGTTTATTGGAAGGAGGGTAGTCATAGGAATGGTGTAGGTGTTGACTAGGGTGTTTTTGGTTTATTTTTAATGGTTGCATTATGGCTAAGTTATATTTTTATTATGCGGCAATGAATGCGGGTAAGAGTACGATGTTATTGCAGAATAATTATAATTATTTAGAGCGGGGTTTAGTGCCTTTGCTGTTTTTACCGGAGGTTGTTGCGAAGGGGGTAAGTAAGATTACGTCGCGTATTGGTATTGAAGCGCCTGCTGTTTTGTTTGATCGAGATTTTGATTTTTTTGATTATGTGCGTGGTTGCTTGGATGTTTCAGGGCAGTATTTGCATTGTATTATGGTTGATGAGGTGCAGTTTTTGACGAGGACTCAGGTGGAGGGTTTGGCGCGTGCTGTGGATGTTTTTGATATTGTTGTGGAGGCATATGGTTTGCGTACGGATTTTCAAGGGGAGCTTTTTGAGGGGAGTAGGTGTTTGTTGGCGTTGGCGGATGAATTGGTGGAGTTGAAGACGGTGTGTCATTGTGGTGAGAAGGCGATTATGAATATGCGTACGGATGCTGGGGGGAATAAGTTGGTTTTGGGACCTCAGGTGCAGATTGGAGGGAATGATATGTATATTTCTACGTGTCGTAAGCATTTTATGGAGGGTAGGACTTTACCTTTTTTCCGGGTTAAGCATGGTGAGGTTAAAGTGGATTAGTATTTAATATTTTTTATGAAAAAAATGGAGGTTAATATGATGCGGTATTCTATGACGGGTTATGGTGAGTGTACGGAGGTAGTGGATGATGTGGTGGTGTCTGTGGGGGTTCAGTCGTTGAATGGTCGCTATTTGGATGTTGTTTTTAATGCTCCTAGGAGTTTGAATAGGGTGTTAGCGGGATGGCGTAAGGTGATTGGGGAGAAGTTTGTGCGTGGGAATGTGGAGGTTAATGTTGATTTGCGTGTTAAAGATGCTCCTTTGCCTGTTAATGTTTCTTCTGATAGTATTGAGCGGTGTTATGTTTATTTGAAGGGTTTGTCGAAAGATTTGCAAGCGGATGGTGATTTGTTTGGTTTGACATTGAAGTTGTTGATGAAAAATCAGGGTGATCTTGTGTTGAATGAGGTTCAAGAGGATTGTCTTGAGCGTGTTTTTGCTAGGGCGTGTCAGGAGTGTCTTCATGCTAGGGATAGGGAGGGGAAGTATCTTGTTGCTCAAATTATGGGGTGTTTGCAGGTGTTGCGAGATGGGTTATCTCGTATTGTTGCGCATATGCCTTTACGGAGGGAACAGTTGAGAAAAAATTTGGAGGAGCGTATTAAGGTTCGTGAGAGTATGGTTGATATGGATAGGTGGGAACAGGAGGTTTTGTATTTTTTGGAAAAGATGAATATAGAGGAGGAGTGTGTTCGTTGTGAGAGTCATATACAATATGCACATGAGTTGCTTGGGGGGGATAGACCTGTTGGGCAACGTTTGTTATTTATTGTGCAAGAGTTGTTGAGGGAGGTGAATACAATTGGTGCAAAGGTTCAAAATGCTATGATGCAACAATGGGTTGTGTCTATGAAGCAGTCTTTGGAGGATATTAAAGAGCAGGCGCGTAATTTGTTGTAAGGGGATTGTTTATGTAGGATATGATGGATTGGATTTATTATGTGTTTGGTATAAGAAATTTTTGATTTTTTTGTTGGTAGTTGTAGGGGTGTTTTTTATTGAGTGTATGGTGTCATTATGGTTTTTTTTAGCATGATCATGCTAGGTTTTATTCTTGCGTGCAGTAAGCTTTCATTTGTTGTTTTAGGTTGATCTTTTTTTAACAATAGGTATTTTTGATATGTATTGATAATGGTTTCGAAAAAAATAAAGTCTTGTTTGTAGGGAGTGCATGCTAATGAAATAATTATTTGTAGTAAGGTGGTTTTTTGTTCTTCTTTGCTTTCTGCATAGATTTTCTGTATATATTCTAGGTTTTGGCTATTAAATGTTTTGATAAGGTTGTTTGCTGTTTGCCAATTTTTGTTAAATAGTTCTTGGTAGTCGCATTGGGTGTTTTTTAGGTTAGCATTGGTGAATATGGTGAGAGGTGTTATTACTGTATTTTTAAATATAGCTCCTTCTAGGTTAGTCCCACTAAAATTTGTTGTTGAAAGGTTGATGTTGATGAAGATACAGTTTTTGAGATTCCAATTTGTAAAGTTTTTATTTGTGTAGTTAGCATTTGTTATTTTTATAGGCAAGGTGAAAAAATAATTGAAAAGAATGTTTTTTATTGCTTCAGGAATGGGTGTGTGGCTGTATTTTTTTATGAAATTTGTTAGAAAAGTGTTTTGTTGATTGCTTGACAAGTCTGCTAACTTGAGCATGAGATTATATGAAGTGTCTTGTGTGATTTTGGAGTTGTTATTTTGGTTAGGGGTGCTGGCACAGATGTATGTAGGGGTGCTTATGTATAATATGATGATGAAAAGGAAGAGGGTATGTTGTGTTTTCATTTGAAAATGTTGTTAAAAATCTGGGCGAATGTAATGAACAAAGTTTGAATGGCAAATTTTTTTGAATGGGGGTTACTATTATGATGCTGTGTGAAGAATTCTATGACTTGAGCAAATCATTACTACTATTTTTTTTCATACATTTTTCCTTGTGTCACACAGATCGGTACAAATGTGTATGCGTCTGTTTTCGTTTGTTATGATTGTGTATCCATTAAAAAGTAGCATAGGTGTCCAGGCTCTAGCATAGTAGCGGAGCTACGTGCTAGAGCCTGGACGTAGCGTAAGCAATAGGAATGTGTGTAAAAAAGGAAATTTGGATGCTTAAATACAATGAATTTTGGCTTGTTTAGGTAAAAAACACACGTCAGCACATTGCAACGCAAAACTTCTCCCTCTAGACTATGTCTATCTGATTGTAAAATCTTGTAGTTTTAGGATGCCTTGCATCAGTGTTATAAACGTTGTGTTTTGGAGAAGCCATGGTGGAAAGGTGCTGTGGCTTTGTACTTCTTTAAAGCATGTGGGTGATCCTCTCATTTTTTGGATATAGGTTGCTACTTGTTTATGATCAATGGTAATGTGCCACAGAATGCTATAAGCGGTTATGTTGGTTTGGCTTTGGTCTATTTCATACCGATATGAGTTGCGGATGCCTGTGTAGTTTGTGGTGCTTGTGCATTTTCTTTTTTTGGTATTTTTTGTTCTTTGTTTGTTTTTGAGGTGCTTTGCGATGTAGTAAACGATGATGAAAATGCGAAATAGTTTGTTTTGGTTTAGTGTATGTTCTGTAGGGGTTTCACTTTGCTTTTTTTTGCCTTTGGGTTCTTCTCCTACGTTGATGCGAGAAAATTTGAGGCGCCATACTTTTCTTGGTTTGCCTTTAGGGTTTGGGGTGGTGGAGTGTGTTTGACCTGCTGCTCTTTCTTCTCCTTCTCTTCGTTCATCATCATCATCCGGGCCACTGGTTGTAGGTTTGGTGGGTTTTGGTGTGGGGTTGTTTTCTTTTTGATTTTTTAGGTTTTTTCTTTCTATGAAGAAGTAGCTTAAGGTAGTGAACAGTATGCTTATGAAGCTTGGGACAGTGAAAACTATCATATATGATTTGTTCATATTTGTATATAAACATATATTTTTAATTTTGCAAAATTTTGGATATAAAATTATTTTTATAGTTTTTCCTAATGTTTTCCTAATGTGAGTTAAAAAGTAGCATAGGTGTCCAGGCTCTAGCACGTAGCTTTGCTACTATGCTAGAGCCTGGACATAGTGTTAGGGTAGTGATGTGATTATAGAGTGTTGTTCAGAAATGGTTACTAGTATGTTATGCTGTGATTTTTTTGATGGTGTTGCTATTTATTTGTGGTTTTTGGAGGGGTTTGTATGTTCTTTTTTTATGTTTTTTACTACTGTGTAATGATATGTGCTGAAAAGCAGGCATATGCTTAGCATGAGCCATTTTGTTTTTTTGCATGTTTGTTGCGTACGGATGAGTTCATTGTGGTAGAGTAGGTTTTTTTGTTGTATGCTTGAGGAGTGTTCATTGTTAAAGGCATTTTTAATTAACCATGCTAGGTTGTTTTTGTAAGTTTGTACATTTTGTGTCAATTGCATGTGTTTTGGGGTTTTTCCTGTTTTGGGTTCAAGGTGGTTGAGTGTTGTTTCTAGTTTTTCTAGTGTTTGCATGAGATTGTCATAGGTGTGTGTTTCTGGGTCTTTTTTGCCTTGGGGTAGCATGTCGTGTACTGTGATATCGTCTTCTCTTTTTTTTATATACCATGCTATTTTTTTTATTTCTTTTTGGATGTGTTCTAGTTCATGTTCTGCATGATTATGGGCGAGTACTGATGAAGAATGGTTTATGCTGCTTATTATGCAACATAGATAGGTTATTATTTTTTTTGTGTGAAGCATGGTTGATGTATTTGAATTTTTTTGCTTTTTTGCGGGGTTATAGGATGTTGTATTATGTAGGAGTTTTGTGAAAATATAATGATAAAAAATGAAAATTTCTTTTTTATTTAAAAATAGAGTAGGCTGATATGTTGGGGCTGGTTTATGAAACTGTGCTTTGGTTAAAAAAATGCAAATTGATGTTGTTAGGTATGTAAGTGTCTTTGCTACAGTGGATATGTTAATGGAGCAGATAAGTACATAAGATTTTAGGAGTTTGCATAGATGGTAGTTTGTGATTTTTTTATTTAAAATTTTGCATTTTTGCTATTATATAGTTAATATGTAATTGATATTTATCTAAATTTTAAACAAAATGAACAACAAAAAGTTTTTATTTTTATATTTGATAAGCTTTTTTTCTTACAATATATTTGCTTCGGAGACAGATCATAAACTTGTTCGTCCTAAGACGCATGAGATGGAATTTACATGCCCTAAGTGTGGACAAAGATATAAAGGATATGTTCCTCATTGTTCTTGTGAACCTTATAATAAGGATGTAGGTCATACAGGTGTCAATAAACTTGGCAATTGGTTTAATGGTTTTAATGCTTTTATAAAAGGTAAGCTACAGGTTGTTGCTTAGTATTATGGTGGTTGTGTATTGCTACAAAACATGTTGTCTTGTAACAGACTATATACAATACTTTTTTCATATGCGTAAGCTTTTGTGTGGCAAAACGTACTGTTTAGTGACATGAATGTAGTGTTTATGAATAGTTGGGTGGATTGATAATTTGTATGATGTTGCAATGACAAGGTGTTTTATTGGATATCAAGAAGGAGGGTTTGGTTTTTTTCACTATGCATGTAATGGTGGGGTGTTTATCTAGTTGTGTAAATTTGTTCTAAAACTTAAGGTATAAAGAATCATAAAAAGGTACTTTACTAATGGAATCTTTGAGTTTGTACAATCATACCAAACCGTGTACAAAAATGTATACTGCCAACAAAAAAACGTTACCCCCAAACTAGCGAGATGATTTTTTTCTGCTACGCAAAAACAGGAAGAACAAGAGCATAGCAAACAATAGCAAGAGGGTAACAACAGCTATGTACATTGTGGTCTTGTTGTTTATAGGTTTGATTTCAGGTGTTTTAGTTTGCTGTTTTGTGTTATGGGATGTTTGGGGCTGTGCTAGTTTTTTGGGGGTTCTTTCATTTCTTTTTTCTTTAAATGATGTGAAATATGCTTTTAGGGTACTGAACATATGTTTTATTTTCTTGATGAATTTTCCAAATAGCGATGTTTTTGTGGTTTGTTCTTCTTGGTGTGGTTGTGGCACAATGGGATTTTGGGTTTTTGTATTTTTTGTTGTTGGGGCTTTTGGAACTTTATCTTTAGAGTTTTTTTGAAGTACTTTTTTTTCTTGATTGTTTTGCGTGCTATTATCGTTGTTTCCTATGCCATCACTTCTTGTATGGGTGCCACTTGTTGTATCATCATCATTTGCGTTAGTATTATTTGGGACTATTTGAGTGTTATCATTATTATCGTTATTGTTCTGTTGTTGGTTCTTGTCTGCAGCTTGTACTTCTTTTTTGGTATCATTACTTCCTATCTTGGTGTTACTTGTTTTAGTAGGGAGAGTGGGTACTGATGTAGCTTTGTTTTTTATAGTAGCTTGATCTTGTGCTCCTTTGGTAAAGAAGCTATGTTCTCCTTGATCATTTTCTAATACGTAGGGGTTACTACTGTGATTAATTTCATCTTTTTGTACAAGTTTTTTAATCCTCTTGATAAAATTAGGTTGCTCTTTTTCCTTTTTATCTTTCTTACTTTCTATCTTGGTGTCACTTGTTTTAGTAGGGTGAGTGGGTACTGATGTAGCTTTGTTTTTTACGTTTTTTATTGCTGTGATGCATTTTCTCCATAGTGATGTTGGTTCTTCTTTTGTTGGAGTCACTTTTTGTGTGTTGGTTGATTTCTTTGTTTCATCTGCTTGTTTTTGTTCACCATGATTGGAAGAATCCTCTTGTTGTTCGTTTGTGTTATCCTTTTTTTTCGTTCCACCACTTCTCATCTCAGTGTCACTTGTTGTATTATTATCATTCTTATTTTCCTTACTTCCTATCTTGGTGTCACTTGTTTTAGTAGGGAGAGGGGGTACTGATGTAGCTTTGTTTTTTATAGTAGCTTGATCTTGTGCTCCTTTGGTAAAGAAGCTATATACTCCTTGATCATTTTCTAATACGTAGGGGTTACTACTGTGATTAATTTCATCTTTTTGTACAAGTTTTTTAATCCTCTTGATAAAATTAGGTTGCTCTTTTTCCTTTTTATCTTTCTTACTTTCTATCTTGGTGTCACTTGTTTTAGTAGGGAGAGTGGGTACTGATGTAGCTTTGTTTTTTACGTTTTTTATTGCTGTGATGCATTTTCTCCATAGTGATGTTGGTTCTTCTTTTGTTGGAGTCACTTTTTGTGTGTTGGTTGATTTCTTTGTTTCATCTGCTTGTTTTTGTTCACCATGATTGGAAGAATCCTCTTGTTGTTCGTTTGTGTTATCCTTTTTTTTCGTTCCACCACTTCCCATCTCAGTGTCACTTGTTGTATTATTATCATTCTTATTTTCCTTACTTCCTATCTTGCTGTCACTTGTTTTAGTAGGGAGAGTGGGCACTGATGTAGCTTTGTTTTTTTCCTGATATAGCACAAAGCCCAAAATAGCGAAAATCACTGGGATGGCTACTTTTTCGTAGTTGTTTTCTAACGTTTCATCGCTTTTTGTATGGGTGTCACTTTTTGTATCATCATTTGCGTTAGTATTATTTAGGACTATTTGAGTGTTATCATTATTATCGTTATTGTTCTGTGGTTGGTTCTTGTCTGCAGATTGTACCTTTTTTTTGGTATTATTATTGCCACCAACTCCTGTATGGGTGCTACTTCTTGTAGGGGTGTCATTGGGGTTATTATTATTGTTGTTGTTGTCGTTGTTATTGTTATTTGGCTTTTTATTTTGTACTGGGGTGTTGTTAGAGGAGGTTGTTGGTTTTTTTTCTTTGGTTTGTAGTTCTTTGCATGTTTTGATTTTTTTATTTGTAAAATTCTTTAGCTTCTCAAGATTTTCATCTTTACAACATAATAATGTTTCTGTGTAGTAATTTAGAGCATTGGAATAGTCCTTTTTGGCTTGATATATTTTCCCGATTTGACAGAGAGTCTGAGCGTATAAACTCGTTTGATTTTTGTCGCTATCATAAATTGCTAACTTTTTTTTGTAAATATCGAGAGCTTTTTGCCAGTTTTTTTGGATGTAGTATATATTTCCGATATGATCGAGGGTTTGTATGTATATAAGGTCACTTTTTTTTTCCAAAATTGGTAATGCTCCTTCTAAATTTTTTAGAGCTAGGGGATATTCTTTTTTGACTTTATATATCATTCCTATTTGATAGAGGATCTGAGCGTATACATATATGTGTTCTTTGCTGTCTTTTTTACAAGATGATAATGCTTGGTTGTAGTATGACAGAGATTTGGCATATTTTTGTTTTTTATAATAATACCAGCCTTGTTTATAATAATTCCAATATGTTAAAAATTCTTTTTCTTTATTATTTGTGTTATTGTTGTTATCGTTTAGTTTGAGAGGTGTGGTTTCTTTATTATTTTGAGAGGCAAATGTATCATGCCATGTTAGCAACATTACTAATGTTATGGATATAATGGTTGAGGTTATTTTTTTTATATGCAACATGTTTTATGGGTAAATTTTACTAAAACGCCAGCTGAACAGACTCGAAACAAGAGAAAAATGAGATGAATAAATACTGTACTGTCTCAATTTAAATACAAAATATTTAGGGCGAAATCTGTTCAGTTTTTAACTCAATGCTACATTGTTTCTAAGACGTTCTATAGCTTCTTCTTTTGGTTTATTAACGTCATGGTTTATCATGATTAAAAAATTTAGGGTTAAAAATTAAGGCAAATTTACATTTTTTTTAATCGTGACAAAGTTGTATAAACGAATCCATTTTTCACATAGGACTTTTTGCGTGCATTGTTTTTGCGTAGTGAACTTTTTAAATACGGACTAGTAGTTGTAGAAGTACTAGCTGAGCAAAACACTTCGGTGAAAAGATAGAGATCAAGACGTGCATTTTTGTAAGAAAATGCATTCATGGAGTTATCATTTTTCTAATTTTAAAGCTGTTTTTTTTGATGCTTGATAGGTTGTTTTAGAAGGCGTCTTGGAAGTGTGTAATTTTTATGGTGTCGTGGGTGGTTTCTACAGCGATGACGTCGAAGCGTATGGGATGATTCCATTGTATGGCGTCGATGTATGCTGTGGCTACTTTGTGGTAGTTTTCTTGTTGTGTTGGTGATACAAATGTTTCTGGATGGCCATAGGTGTTTTTTGTGCGCGTTTTGACTTCTACGAAAATAAGGAGGTTTTCTTTGCGTGCGATGATGTCGATTTCGGCGTGTTGCAGACGGTAGTTTCGTTGTTCTATGGAAAATCCTTTGTTTTCGAGGAATCTTGCTGCGGTTCCTTCAGCTTTTGTGCCTCGTTTTTTATTTTGTGTGTCCATGTTGTGATGTTAAATTGATTAGATTAATGTAAATTTTTTTATGATGTTTTCATCGGGTAATAGTGGTAGGTATTGTAGTCTTCGGTAGAGTTGTGTGGTGGCGATGACATCTTGCATGCAGTATTGTTGGATGGATTCTAGGTTATTGTGGAGGTGATATTGTGTGTTTACTTGGTTTCCTTGCATGTTGTCTTTGCTGGAGGGGATGTCTAGGATGGAGGTGAGTAGGTCTAGGGAGGTGTAGTTTTTTTTATCGCCGAATTTCCAGAGTTCCATGGTGTCTATGTGAGTGACTTCCCAAGGTTTTTTTCCTGTGGTGTTCAGGGATTGCGGTAAGGGGATATGATGGATGACCATGCGTCTGGCGAGGTATGGAAGGTCGAATTCTTTGCTGTTGTGTCCGCAAAGGGGTGTGTTGTGTGGGAATTTAGAGAGGATGTCTTTGCATTGTTGGAGGAGTTCTTTTTCGTTGTGGCTTGCTAGGCTTTGTAGGTGTAGTGTTTCTTGTTGTTGGTTTTTGGAGATGTATCCCATGGCAACGACGATGATTTTACCAAATTCTGCGAAGATGCCAGCTTTTTCAAAGAAGAGATCTTGTATTTCTTGTTGTGTGGAAGCGCCTAGCTGCATGGCTTTTTTTTGCCATAGTAATTGTATTTTTGGGGATAGGTCTTGGTAGGAGGGTGTTGCAGAGACGGTTTCTATGTCTATGAAAAGTGGGGATGTTGTTTCCATATGGGTGTTTGTGTATTGGTGATGTGATGGTTGGGTGAATGTAATGTTTGTTGTGTAATAATAAAAATGTATGGAAAGAATGGAGGGGTATGGTTCTATTTTTTTAAAAAGTTTTTTTTTAGGGAAAAAGTGTTATATTTGTGCACTCCAATTCCATTAGGTAGGAGCAACGTAAGTTGTATGGAGTAACATGATCTTTGAAAGAAGCAGCAAGCGTTAAAGAGCGAACAAGTCATACAAATTAAAAATTATAGTATATAAGAGTTTGATCCTGGCTCAGGATGAACGCTGGCGGCAAGCCTAATACATGCAAGTCGAGGGGCAGCAGGACATTTCGGTGTCGCTGGCGACCGGCGAACGGGTGCGTAATGCATAAGTAATCTGCCTTGTACTGGAGGATAGCTTTTAGAAATAGAAATTAATACTCCATATTATCTTTTTTTCGCATGAAGAAAAGATGAAAGCTCAGGCGGTACAAGATGAGCTTATGTCCTATTAGCTAGTTGGTGAGGTAATAGCTCACCAAGGCGAAGATAGGTAGGGGGTCTTTGAGGATGTCCCCCCACACTGGTACTGAGACACGGACCAGACTCCTACGGGAGGCAGCAGTAAGGAATATTGGTCAATGGACGCAAGTCTGAACCAGCTATGCCGCGTGCAGGACGAAGGCCTTATGGTCGTAAACTGCTTTTATGTGAGAAAAATAAATCCCTGCGGGGACTAATGATGGTATCACATGAATAAGCACCGGCAAACTCCGTGCCAGCAGCCGCGGTAAGACGGAGGGTGCAAGCGTTATCCGGATTTACTGGGTTTAAAGGGTACGTAGGTGGCATTATAAGTCAATAATGAAAGCCAATAGCTCAACTATTGAAGTGTTATTGATACTGTAGTGCTTGAGTATAGTCGAGGTGAGTGGAATTTTACATGTAGCGGTGAAATGCATAGATATGTAAAAGAACACCAATAACGAAGGTAACTCACTAGGCTATTACTGACACTGAGGTACGAAAGCGTGGGGAGCAAACAGGATTAGATACCCTGGTAGTCCACGCTGTAAACGATGATCACTCGATATGCGCCCTTTGGGGTGCGTGTCCAAGCGAAAGCATTAAGTGATCCACCTGGGGAGTACGTTCGCAAGAATAAAACTTAAAGGAATTGACGGGGATCCGCACAAGCGGTGGAGCACGTGGTTTAATTCGATACTACGCGAGGAACCTTACCTAGGCTAGAATATATTTTGACGCATCCAGAAATGGGTGTTTCCGCAAGGACAATTTATAAGGTGCTGCATGGCTGTCGTCAGCTCGTGCCGTGAGGTGTTTGGTTAAGTCCTATAACGAGCGCAACCCTTATGCTTAGTTGCCAGCACGTAATGGTGGGAACTTTAGGCAAACTGCCTGCGAAAGCAGTGAGGAAGGAGAGGATTAAGTCAAGTCATCATGGCCCTTACGCCTAGGGCTACACACATGCTACAATGGCATGTACAGAGAGTCGCTACCTGGTAACAGGATGCTAATCTTTAAAACATGTCTCAGTTCGGATTGAGGTCTGCAACTCGACCTCATGAAGTCGGAATCGCTAGTAATCGCGTATCAGCAATGGCGCGGTGAATACGTTCTCGGGTCTTGTACACACTGCCCATCAAGCCATGGAAGTTGGGGGGACCTAAAGACAGTGACCGTAAAAGGAGCTGTTTAAGGTTAAACCAATAACTGGGGTTAAGTTGTAACAAGGTAGCCGTACCGGAAGGTGTGGCTGGAATATTTCTTTATAGAACTGTTTGCATCTGACTTGCTGTTTCTTTTTATCATGTTTTTCATTCTTTCTTAATTTTTAAGAAAAAAAAATTTTTTCCACTTTATCAAACAATTGATTTGATCCAAGGATACTATACTTATGCTTGTAAATATATCGGTATATGCAGATGAAGCATATCCTCTATAAAATTTTTTACACTTTTTTCTTGAAAGTTTATCCAGGGACTATTGATAAAACTTTCTATCAATAGTTTTTTTGCTTCTTGTAGATTTATTCCGCGTGATTGTAAATAAAAGAGCATTTTGTCAATGCCTTTTCCTATGGTAGCACCATGTTTGCATACAATGTCATCTGCATGGATCATAAGTTCAGGCCGGGCATATATATGGGCGTTGTTAAGGATCCAACCATGATGGTATTGTGCTGTGCTGGTTTTTTGTGCTGGTTTTTTAACATCAATAATGCCACGAAAAACACTGGTACTTTCCTGGGTGGCAATGCCTTTGTAATATGTGTGGCCTGTTGTGTTAGGAAGGTGATGAACAAGTTTGTTATGCGTTTCTATAAAGTTGTTTTTATGTGTTAAATAAGATCCATAAAAAGTAGCATTGCTGTGACTGCCTATGCATTCTGCTATTTGTTGGTGTCTAAAAAATTTTCCTCCTAATAATAAGGTAAAGTCTGTGAGGGTGCTTTGTTCTTCTAAAATATTGTGGGCATGGTAGCATTGTCGTAGCTGGGAGGAAGGATTGGAAAGATGTATGAGAGTATGTGTTATATGGGCATGTGGTGCTAGGTAGCGTTCGGTAACATGGTTGACAAATTTGTATTGTGTACTGCTATATAGGATATCAACAATATGTGCTTTGCTTTTTTTGCCAAATGAGAAGAAGGTTCGGGGATGTGTGATAGAGGGGGTATTTCCCAGGTGATGTAGGTAAATAGGGTGGGGGATGATGTGGTTTTCTTGGATGGAAATAGTATTTAGACGTTGAAATGTACTTGTGTTTAGCGCTATGAATAAATCTTGGTGGGTAGAGGCGTATTTGCCTACATGTTTTTTGATGTGTGCTGGGATTGGGTCTTGTGGAGTTAGCTGGATGATGTTGATGCCTTGGGGAAGTGGGGTGTGTATGGTGATGTTGTCTGTGAGGAAAATATGGTATCCTGGAGAGATGAGATGTGGTTGTGGTTGTGGTGGACTGTTGCTGGTGATGTCATCATCTGGCAATAGTCTATTGAGGGGGGTGTAACGGTATGCTTCCCATTTTTTGTTGGGAAATCCTTGTTGTATGCAATGTGTACGTGCTTGTTGCTGTAGTTGTTGCCACGATGGATCATAGTTATCAAAGTTGGGAAAATTTTGTATGAGTGTATTGTAGAGTGTTTCTATAGTCATGATGAGATGCTAAATGGTCAAGATACCTTTTGTGAGTGTATGGACTTTTGTTGGCTGGAGGTGTTCTAAGAGGTTGTGGTAGTGGGTGATGATAATGAAAGCAGATCCTTTTTTTTGTTGTTCTTGTATAAGCTGTATCAAGAGTTGTCTACCTGTGCTGTCCAATCCTGAATCTGTTTCATCGAGTATGGCTAGTGTAGGTTGCAAAAGTAACAATTGTAATAATTCGCTACGTTTTTTTTCCCCTCCTGAAAAATTGCTGTTTACAGATCTTCCTAAAAAGGTCTTGTCCCAGCCGGTTGTTTCTAGGGCTTTTTTTATATGTTGGAGACATGTGGTGCTTTTCATCTCTGTTTGTTTTTTGGTTTTGTGTTGTTTTTGTATGATTGTTTGTAGAAATTGCATGTTGCTTACACCAGGTATTTCTACAGGTTGTTGAAAAGCCATGAAAAGACCTGCTTGTGCTCTTGCTTCAGGTGACATTTCTTGGAGTGGCTGTTGTGCAAATAGTATGTTTCCTTGCATATCATACCCGGGACTACCTACGAGTACATGGCCTAAAGTGCTTTTTCCTGCTCCATTATTGCCCAATAAGGCGTGTATTTCTCCTGGATATATAGTGAGGTTAATATTTTGTAAAATTGTTTTTTTTTGAATGCTTACTGTAAGATTTTGTATGGATAAAAGGGGGTGTTTAATCATCTTGCTAAATTAAAAATTGATGTCATTGTTAAATACTCTCTTTGCATTGCATGCAGATTTGTTTATTGTGCTTGTAAAGAGGGAGCTTAGGATTCTGTTTAAGACATTCTAAGATATTACTTACCCTACAATCTCATATCGTATCTCCATCTCGGATTTATTGAAAGATACCCCCATGAGAATAAACTTTTTAATGCCCCTTTGTGTCAAATCTCGCTTATAGCCCAACGTTTTAATTTGTGTCAATGCAGTCTCCGCCACCTCTTGGAGCCTTTCTGTTTTTGCTGCAACTTTAAGCTCTAAAATAATGCCATATTGCGATTGATCTTTTGGCTCTATGCAAATATCATAAATGCCTCCTCCACTGATTCTATTGGAAGTGACTATATGGCTACGGCTTAGACAAGCACTCATCCCCAGCACCAGCCCATGATAAAACTGTTCATAATGTTTTCCTCCTTTATCTAAAAAACTAGGCACACACTGGAGGTAATCTTCTAAAAAAGTTTGAAAAGCAGAGACATCACCTCTTATCAAAGCATCCATACTATTGTAATAATGATCTTTTCTGCCATTCGTTACCGCATTGACAACAATTTTCCTCATGCTTTCCCGCACTTCTTCATTCACAAAAGAGAGGGTATAGACCTCTTCACCAAAATTGCCCATAGCTGTTTTTTCAATGCGCATATAACCTGCAAGCAACATAAGACTCCAAAAAGAAGTGCGGTCAGACTTTAGGCTTTTACCCAAAATAATATCTGGATTAATGCGTATGGCAATGGTTGCCCGATGCAATAGTTTATCAAGATCTTGCGCTAATTCCTGGGTGTTATGGGCAATGAGATCCTTGATAATGTCCGTGCTACCACTGTTAACCCAATAAGGCACAAGCGCCTTCTCCATAGGTGCACCTTTTTTTTGGTAAATAGAAGCGTTTTTCGTGAATGACACAATAGAAAAAGGATTGTACAATATGTACTCTTCTATCTGATAACCATTGTACATCTCTTTAAGTTCATGTGCTTTTTGCGGTAGCCCAGCTCTGTCTAAAAAATCGTCTGTCTCTGCAGGTGTAAAACCAAAAGCATCCGCATAAAGAGGAGAGGAGAAACAACTATACACTTCTACATTATTTAATTCAGAAAAAAGAGAGGATTTAACAATTTTTAAAATACCGGTAATCAAACCTTTATGTAGGTAGTCATTGCCTTTAAAAGCTTTGTTAAATAGCGTGGCAATAAGGCTGCGCATCTCTTCATAATAACCATGCACATGGGCATCATGTAAAGGTGTGTCATATTCATCTAGGAGAAGCATGACCTTTTTGCCTGTATGCTGAAAAAGCATATGGGAAAGAAATCGTAGAGAAGATTCATAATGTGCTTGCGTTGCTTTCTCCCATAGTATTTTTCTAAACATTTCCTTGTTATGCTCTTCCATTTTATCAGACGCTAGTAAATATTGATGCTGATCGAATAAGGTAGCTATCATGCCTTTCAATCGTGCATAAGCCTCTTCAAAATTTTTACCACGTACCTCCTTCAATGTTAAAAAAATAACCGGAAACTGCCCTTGCAATGCCATCACCTCGGGATGTTTGCTAATAGCAAGGCCCTCAAAAAGCCCTTTGGTAGGAATACCCTCCACCTCTTTGGCAAAAAAGTGTTGCATCATGGAAAGGCTTAGCGTTTTGCCAAATCTACGCGGGCGGGTAATCAAAGCGATTTCATCACCTGCATAAATAAACTCTTTGATCATCAACGTTTTATCTATAAAGAGATAATGCTCGCCAGCAGGATCTTGATACCTTATTAGCTTTGCAAAATCAGAAACGCCTATAGGAAACATGTGTTGGGTCATAGATATGTTGTAAAGGATGATAGGCCAAAGATAATAAACTTGCTACGAAGCAACCTAGTGTAAGTGAAAAAAAGCAGAACACATGCATACACTTTTGTACTGATCTGTTACCCTTTACTCCTCATGATGCATTTTTCATTTTTCGCTATTCATTTTCCATTTACCCCACAAGTTCATGACGTATCTCCATCTCCGATTTATTGAAAGATACCCCCATGAGAATAAACTTCTTAACACCTTTCGTTGTCAAATCTCGCTTATAGTCCAACGTTTTAATTTGTGCCAGTGCAGTATCCGCCACCTCTTGGAGCCTTTCTGTTTTTGTTGCGACTTTAAGCTCTAAAATAATACCATATTGCGATTTATCTTTTGGCTCTATGCAAATATCATAAATCCCTCCTCCGCTGATTCTATTGGAAGTGACTATATGGCTATGGCTGAGACAAGCACTCATCCCCAGCACCAGTCCATGGTAGAACTGCTCATAATGTTTGCCTCCCTTATCGAAAAAACTAGGCACACGTACCAGATAATCCTCTAAAAAAACCTGGAAGGCTTCCACATTGCCAGTTACCAAATCCTGCATCGCTTGATAATATTGCCCTTGTTCATTATTGGATACTGCTTCTGCTATAATATTTTCCATGCTGACACGTATTTCCTCATTGGTAAAAGAGAGTGTATAGGTATACATGCCAGGTTTGATGAACTGCTTATTTTCTATTTTTAGATAGCCAGATAAAAGCATGAGACTCCAAAAAGAAGAGCGATCTGTTTTCAGGTTTTTACCTAAAATGATATTGGGATTGATAAGGCTTTGTATGGGTATTTTGTTGACCAGTTGCGATAAATCTTTTTCTAATGTCGTGATGTTTTTTGCAATGAGATCCCTGATAATGTCCGTGCTACCACTGTTGACCCAATAAGGCACAAGGGCTTTCTCCATAGGTGTGCCTTTTTTTTGGTAAATAGAGGCGTTTTTCGTGAATGATACAATAGAAAAAGGATTGTACAATATTTGGTCTTCTATCTGATAACCATTGTACATCTCTTTGAGTTCATGTGCTTTTTGCGGTAGCCCAGCTCGGTCTAAAAAGTCATCTGTCTCTGCGGGTGTAAAACCAAAAGCATCCGCATAAAGAGGAGAAGAGAAACAACTATACACTTCTACATTATTTAATTCAGAAAAAAGAGAGGATTTAACAATTTTTAAAATACCAGTAATCAAACCTTTATGTAGGTAGTCATTGCCTTTAAAGGCTTTGTTAAATAGCGTGGCAATAAGGCTGCGCATCTCTTCGTAATAGCCCCCGGTATAGGCATCATGTAAAGGCGTGTCATATTCGTCAAGGAGAAGCATGACCTTTTGATTTGTGTGTTGAAAAAGAACACGAGAAAGAAATTGTAAAGATCCTTCATATTCTGCTTGTGTCGCTTTCTTACTTCTTATGCGATCTATCAACGCTTTGTCATACTGGTCAATGTGAGTATCTATGAGATATTTAAATTGATTAAAGAGCAAAACGATTACTTCTTGTGTACGTGCATAAGCCTCTTCAAAATTTTTACCACGTACCTCCTTCAATGTTAAAAAAATAACAGGAAACTGCCCTTGCAATGCCATCACCTCGGGATGTTTGCTAATAGCAAGGCCCTCAAAAAGCCCTTTTGTAGGAATACCCTCCACCTCTTTGGCAAAAAAGTGTTGCATCATGGAAAGGCTTAGCGTTTTGCCAAATCTACGCGGGCGGGTAATCAAAGCGATTTCATCACCTGCATCAATAAACTCTTTGATCATCAAGGTTTTATCTATAAAGAGATAGGCTTGTTTATCAGTATCTTTGTGCCTTATAAGTCTTGCAAAATCAGAAACGCCAATGGGAAACATGTATGAAGCCATAGGTATGTTGTAAAGGATGATAGGTCAAAGATAATAAACTTGCTACGAAGCAACCTAGTGTAAGTGAAAAAAAAGCAGAACACATGCATACACATTTGTACTGATTTGTTACCCTTTATTTTTCGTTTTCCACTATTCATTTTTCATTTACCCCACAAGTTCATGACGTATCTCCATCTCCGATTTATTGAAAGATACCCCCATGAGAATAAACTTCTTAATGCCCCTTTGTGTCAAATCTCGCTTATAGCCCAACGTTTTAATTTGTGTCAATGCAGTCTCCGCCACCTCTTGAAGCCTTTCTGTTTTTGCTGCGACTTTAAGCTCCAAGATAATGCCATATTGCGATTGATCTTTCGGCTCTATGCAAATATCATAAATCCCTCCTCCGCTGATTCTATTGGAAGTGACTATGTGGCTATGGCTGAGACAAGCACTCATCCCCAGCACCAGCCCATGATAAAACTGCTCGTAATGTTTGCCTGCCTTATCGAAAAAACTAGGCACACGTACCAGATAATCCTCTAAAAAAACCTGGAAGGCTTCCACATTGCCAGTGACTAAATCCTGCATCGCTTGATAATATTGCCCTTGTTCATTATTGGATACTGCTTCTTCTATAATATTTTCCATGCTGACACGTATTTCCTCATTGGTAAAAGAGAGTGTATAGGTATACATGCCAGGTTTGATGAACTGCTTATTTTCTATTTTTAGATAGCCAGATAAAAGCATGAGACTCCAAAAAGAAGAGCGGTCTGTCTTCAAGCTTTTACCTAAAATGATATTGGGATTGATAAGACTTTGTATGGGTATTTTATTGACCAGTTGCGATAAATCTTTTTCTAATGTCGTGATGTTTTTTGCAATGAGATCTCTGATAATGGTTGTACCACCACTGTCAAACCAATAATAGTCTAAACTTTTTTCTATCGGTTTCGTGTTGCTTGTTGCTTGATCAGCAAGCATAATAATGAAAAGAGGGTTGTACAGTGTATAACCTTCTACAATATAGCCGTGGTACATCTCTTTGAGTTCATGTGCTTTTTGTGGTAATCCTGCTTGATCTAAGTAATGATCTGTTTCTTTTGAAGTAAAACCGAAAGCATAGGCATATCTTGAAAAAGAAATGGTACTGTATGCCTTTACATTGTTCAGCT
Organism: uncultured Bacteroidota bacterium; assembly: GCA_942492555.1. Lineage (GTDB taxonomy): Bacteria > Bacteroidota > Bacteroidia > Cytophagales > Amoebophilaceae > JBCCVH01. Next base: position 74,640 of record CALOEX010000009.1, read on the forward strand.
CAGAAAAAAAGAAGTTTTAACAATTTGTAAAAAATACCGGTAATCAAACCTTTATGTAGGTAGTCATTGCCTTTAAAAGCTTTGTTAAATAGCGTGGCAATAAGGCCACTCGCATCTCTTCATAATAACCATGCACATGAGCATCATGCAAAGGCGTGTCATATTCGTCAAGGAGAAGCATGACTCTTTTT
>CALOEX010000010.1:0-92764 GCA_942492555.1 uncultured Bacteroidota bacterium
ATGCATACACTTTTGTACTGATCTGTTACCATTAATTGTTCATTATTCACTATTCATTATTCATTTTCTCGTGTGTCATTTTTGGCCCCTACTCCAACAACAAGTGACACCCATACAGGAGTTGCTGGTGTTGTAGTGTATGTCATTTTTTTGGCCCCTACTCCAACCGTTCCTCCGATGCGTATGAGCAGATTTTGGTGATATAAAAAATGAAAAAGTAGATCCGCATGTTGGAGCTCATAGCTTTTTGATAATTTATAGGCCGTTTCTACCATCTCTTTTTGTAGAGATTTATTATCTACTTTTGGGTAGGCCTTGGCAAGTCCTTGGATATTTTTTTCAATGGTTTCTTTGTACCAATCAAAGCCATTATTATTTTTTGATTGCACTTTATATTGTTTAAGCCCATCGTTAAATTGTTTGAGGTAACCATTAAAATCGGGCTTGCCTTGTGATAGATTGACCGCTTGCGTACAGGTGATTTTATCTTGGGGATACTTGGTTTGCCAGCAGTATTCTCCTGCTTCACGACTTAACGGATAGTACAATTGCTTACTATCATCCAAAGAACAAACCAACTGATCACCCAAATCCTTAACCAATCTATTTTTAAGACGCCATAACTTGCAAGACCAGTATTCAACTTTGATATAAAATTCTGGAAATTGATCATCATAAGGTAACCGCGCTAAACCAGAAGCAATATGCAATAGTTCAACTTTGTCTGCATCTTTTTTAAGTTGTGGATAGACTTTGGCAATGCTTTTCAGATCATTGGGAAGATTGTTTTGATACCACTGACCTCCATAGATCTTATTTGCTTTCATATTATCTTGAAAATACGTTTGGTAGTCACATGTCGTATGGGTAAGGATAACATCATCAAAGAGGGTATCTGTCACATTCGTACTCTTGAAAACAGAACCCATTAAAATGGCTTTGCTACAATCTGCCCCTTCTAGGTTTGCATGGGTAAAATCACGACCTGAAAGATTGAACCCTGCAAAATTTTTACCTTGATAACGAGCGCCACGGGAATTGAGCGGTGGCATGAAAACAAAAGAAAAAATGATGTGCTGTATCATGTATGGCATATCGAAGTTATTTCTTTTTAGATAGCTTTGTAGTAATGCGATTTGCTTTGCTTTGGGTAGCTCTGCAAAAAAGAGGTTTTTTCGATGCACACTGTCGTCACTATGTTTTGCTTTGTTATCATGATTATTTTGAGTAGCATCAAGATAGGGCAAACTTGCGACAAGCATACCGATTAAAAAAAGAATATGTTTTTGTGTTTTCATTACCAATAGTATAAAATTTAGCAAAGAGAGATAACGCCTCCATTTTACAGTTTTTTTTAAAAAAACCAAATGAATAAAAGCGAAGCACAACACATGCATACACTTTTGTACTGATCTGTTACCATTAATTGTTCATTATTCACTATTCATTATTCATTTTCTCGTGTGTCATTTTTGGCCCCTACTCCAACCTCCACAAGCACAGTAAGTTCATTAGCAACGTTGTAGTGTATGTCATTTTTGGCCCCTACTCCAACCGTTCCTCCGATGCGTATGAGCAGATTTTGGTGATATAAAAAATGAAAAAGTAGATCCGCATGTTGGAGCTCATAGCTTTTTGATAATTTATAGGCCGTTTCTACCATCTCTTTTTGTAGAGATTTATCCTCCACTTTTGGGTAGGCCTTGGCAATTCCTTGGATATTTTCTTCAATGGTTGACTTGTACCAATCAAAGCCATTATTATTTTTTGATTGCACTTTATATTGTTTAAGCCCATCCCTAAATTGCTTGAGGTAACCATCAAAATCAGGTTTGCCTTGTGATAGATTGACCGCTTGCGTACAGGTGATTTTATCTTGGGGATACTTGGTTTGCCAGCAGTATTCTCCTGCTTCACGACTTAACGGATAGTACAATTGCTTACTATCATCCAAAGAACAAACCAACTGATCACCCAAATCCTTAACCAATCTATTTTTAAGACGCCATAACTTGCAAGACCAGTATTCAACTTTGATATAAAATTCTGGAAATTGATCATCATAAGGTAACCGCGCTAAACCAGAAGCAATATGCAATAGTTCAACTTTGTCTGCATCTTTTTTAAGTTGTGGATAGACTTTGGCAATGCTTTTCAGATCATTGGGAAGATTGTTTTGATACCACTGACCTCCATAGATCTTATTTGCTTTCATATTATCTTGAAAATACGTTTGGTAGTCACATGTCGTATGGGTAAGGATAACATCATCAAAGAGGGTATCTGTCACATTCGTGCTCTTGAAAACAGAACCCATTAAAATGGCTTTGCTACAATCTGCCCCTTCTAGGTTTGCATGGGTAAAATCACGACCTGAAAGATTCAACCCCACAAAATTTTTACCTTGATAACGAGCGCCACGGGAATTGAGCGGTGGCATGAAAACAAAAGAAAAAATGATGTGCTGTATCATGTATGGCATATCGAAGTTATTTCTTTTTAGATAGCCTTGTAGTAATGCGATTTGCTTTGCTTTGGGTAGCTCTGCAAAAAAGAGGTTTTGTTGATGCACACTGTCGTCAATATGTTTTGCTTTGTTATCATGATTATTTTGAGTAGCATCAAGATAGGGCAAACTTGCGACAAGGATACTGATTAAAAAAAGAATACGTTTTTGTGTTTTCATTACCAATAGTATAAAATTTAGCAAAGAGAGATAACTCCTCCATTATACAGCTTTTTTTAAAAAAACCAAATGAATAAAAGCGAAGCACAACACATGCATACACATTTGTACTGATCTGTTACCTTTACTGCTCATTTTTATTTTCCACTATTCATGCTGCATTTTACAGCTTTTTTATAAAAACCAAATGAATGAACCCGAAGCACAATACATCTATACACATTTGTACTGATCTGGATCCCTCATGTTTTTTTGTTGGCACAAATAAGTGGATTTACAAGTCATATAGTTAATCAAAAATACCCCTGCGGAAAAACTGGATCACTTTTGCAAAAAATCCATTTTTCTTTGTTTTATCTTTCAACAGTTTCTGCTGAGATAATAGCTTAACGACCTTAACATGACCTTGGCTAGTAGCCTTATCCAATGCAGTGTAGCCAGAATCGTCTTTCGCATGCAGATCCGCTCCTCGATCAAGCAATAGCTTAACGACCTTAACATGACCTTGTATAGCAGCTACATGCAATGCAGTCAATTTGTCATTGCCTTTCGCATGCAGGTCCGCTCCCCGATCAAGCAATAGGGCAACCACTTTTTCATGACCCATACCAGCAGCCCCATACAACACAGTCAATTTATCATTGCCTTTCGCATGCAGATCCGCTCCCCGATCAAGCAATAGGGTAACCACCTTTTCATGACCTTGAATAGCAGCCACATGCAATGCAGTATTGCCAAAATCGTCTTTAGCATGCAGGTCCGCTCCTCGATCAAGCAATAGCTTAACGACCTTAACATGACCCATACCAGCAACCTCATGCAACACAGTCAATTTGTCATTGCATTTCGCATGCAGATCCGCTCCTCGATCAAGCAATAACGCAACCAATTTTTCATGACCTTCCATAGAAGCTCTATACAATGCGGTTAAATTTTCATTGTCTCTTGCATGCAGATCCGCTCCCCGATCAAGCAATAGCTTAACCACCTCAACATGACAACGCCAAGCAGCAAAATGCAATGCAGTCATTTTCTCATTGGTTTTCGCATGCAGATCCGCTCCCCGATCAAGCAATAGGGCAACCACCTTTTCATGACCTTGTATAGCAGCCACATGCAATGCAGTGAAATTGGCATTATTTTTCGCATGCAGGTCCGCTCCCCGATCAAGCAATAGGGCAACCACCTTTTCATGACCTTGTATAGCAGCCACATGCAATGCAGTGAAATTGTCATTGTCTTTCGCATGCAGATCCGCTCCTCGCTCAAGTAATAGCTTAACGACCTTAATATCACCTTTGCTAGCAGCCTCATGCAATGCAGTCTTTTTTTTATTGGTTTCCGCATGCAGGTCCGCTCCCCGATCAAGCAATAGGGCAACTACCTTTTCATGACCTTCGCTAGCAGCCACATGCAATACAGTATTGCCAAAATCGTCTTTAGCATGCAGGTCCGCTCCTCGATCAACCAACTCCCTGATTTTTTCTACTTCACCTCTTGCTGCGACCAGAAGCAAATCATTATTATCAATATCTTCTGTAGATTTCATTATCATTTATTTTAAAAGTGGACGAAAATAAGAAAATCTAATTACAAATCCTATGTTTCATCTTATTAGACGTGTTGCAAAGGTGATCCCATTTTTTCCTAACAATTTCTAATAAACTAAATGCTGAGTTCACTTGGCTTCCAAAAATTTAACAGCGTGCTTTAAAAGTGGTTTTAATTTTTATGATTTTGTAACTATAGCACAAAAAAGCTTTTTTCACACCCCATCATAAAAAAATATTGTTGTAATAGATCTATTTTTTGTTTTTCATTTCCTAATGTACATTTTTGTAAACCTCTTTACATGATGGTATAGCAAAAAAGGCAACATTGTCTTTATTTTTCATTTTTCGCTATTCATTTTTCATTTCTTTTACTTATCCTACAATCTCATAGCACATTTCCATCTCCGATTTATTAAAAGATACCCCCATGAGAACAAACTTCTTAACACCTTTCGTTGTCAAATCTCGCTTATAGGCCAACTTTTTAATTTGTGCCAATGCAGTCTCCGCCACCTCTTGAAGCCTTTCTGTTTTTGCTGCGACTTTAAGCTCTAAAATAATGCCATATTGCGATTGATCTTTTGGCTCTATGCAAATATCATAAATCCCTCCTCCGCTGATTCTATTGGAAGTGACTATATGACTATGGCTTAAACAAGCACTCATCCCCAGTACCAGCCCATGGTAGAACTGCTCGTAATGTTTGCCTCCCTTATCTAAAAAGCTAGGCACACGTACCAGATAATCCTCTAAAAAAACCTGGAAGGCTTCCACATTGCCAGTGACTAAATCCTGCATCGCTTGATAATATTGCCCTTGTTCATTATTGGATACTGCTTCTTCTATAATATTTTCCATGCTAACACGTATTTCCTCATTGGTAAAAGAGAGTGTATAGGTATACATGCCAGGTTTGATGAACTGCTTGTTTTCTATTTTTAAATAGCCAGATAAAAGCATGAGACTCCAAAAAGAAGAGCGGTCTGTCTTCAGGCTTTTACCTAAAATAACATTGGGATTGATAAGGCTTTGTATGGGTATTTTATTGACCAGTTGCGATAAATCTTTTTCTAATGTCGTGATGTTTTTTGCAATGAGATCCCTGATAATGGTTGTACCACCACTGTCAAACCAATAGTAGTCTAAACTTTTTTCTATGGGTTTCGTGTTGCTGGTTGCTTGATCAGCAAACATAATAATGGAAAGAGGGTTGTACAGCGTATAACCTTCTACAATATAGCCATTGTACATCTCTTTGAGTTCATGTGCTTTTTGTGGTAATCCTGCTTGATCTAAGTAATGATCTGTCTCTTCTGGTGTAAACCCGAAGCAATTCGCATATCTTGAAGAGGAAATCATACTGTATACCTTTACATTGTTCAGCTCAGAAAAAAGAGAGGATTTAACAATTTGTAAAATACCGGTAATCAAACCTTTATGTAGGTAGTCATTTCCTTTAAAAGCTTTGTTAAATAGCGTGGCAATAAGGCTGCGCATCTCTTCATAATAACCATGCACATGGGCATCATGTAAAGGTGTGTCATATTCGTCAAGGAGAATAATTATTTTTTGTTCAAAATGATTATATAATAGACTAGTTAAAAACTGAATAGAAGTTTTATATTCCGATAATGAAGCCTGTTTGGTGATAAATAAATCGATAGTATCTTTTTTGTACTTTGATACTTTTTTCGAATCTAATAGGTACAAATGTTGTAGATAAAGATCTTTAATAATTTCTTTAAAAGATCCATACGTCTCTTCAAAATTTTTACCACGTACCTCCTTCAATGTTAAAAAAATAACAGGAAACTGCCCTTGCAATGCCATCACCTCGGGATGTTTGCTAATAGCAAGGCCCTCAAAAAGCCCTTTTGTAGCAACGCCATCCACCTCTTTGGCAAAAAAGTGTTGCATCATGGAAAGGCTTAGTGTTTTGCCAAATCTACGCGGGCGGGTAATCAAAGCGATTTCATCACCTGCATCGATAAACTCTTTGATCATCAAGGTTTTATCTATAAAGAGATAGGCTTGTTTATCAGTATTTTTGTGTCTGATAAGTCTTGCAAAATCAGAAACGCCAATGGGGAACATGTATGAAGCCATAGGTATGTTGTAAAGGATGATAGGCCAAAGATAATAAACTTGCTACGAAGCTACCTAGTGTAAGTGAAAAAAACAGAACACATGCATACACTTTTGTACTGATCTGTTACCCTTTATTGTGCATGATTCATTCGCCCCCCCCGCATGTGGCAAAGTCACATGCGGGGGGGGGGGACCTATCCACTCCCTTACATCAGTAAGCATCCATCGTTTTCTAGTATACCGCCTCGTTGTTTGATAAGCTTCTGATGAGTATTTGAAAGCCCGATAGCTCTCTGAAAATTTGCTCCCTTTAGTGATAGAGCACCATGATCACCTAAGACAACAAACAGATCGTATGTTTTTTGTTCATCCCAGATGCGTACCGTGTTGTCGTCACTCGCAGAGGCGAGCTTTTTCCCGTCTGGGGACCAACTCACGGATCTTACATCAGCCGTATGCCCCGTGCACGCCTTGATGACATTGCCTGTGGTACCATCCCAGATGCGCACCGTGTTGTCGTCACTCGCAGAGGCGAGCTTTTTCCCGTCTGGGGACCAACTCACGGATCTTACATAATCCGTATGCCCCGTGCACGCCTTGATGAAACTGCCTGTGGTACCATCCCAGATGCGCACCGTGTTGTCGTAACTCGCAGAGGCGAGCTTTTTCCCGTCTGGGGACCAACTCACGGAATTAACCCAAGCCGTATGCCCCGTGCACGCCTTGATGACATTGCCTGTGGTTCCATCCCAGATGCGCACCGTTTTGTCGGAACTTGCAGAGGCGAGCTTTTTCCCGTCTGGGGACCAACTCACGGATCTTACATAATACGTATGCCCCGTGCACGCCTTGATGAAATTGCCTGTGGTACCATCCCAGATGCGCACCGTGTTGTCGTAACTCGCAGAGGCGAGCTTTTTCCCGTCTGGGGACCAACTCACGGATCTTACATAATACGTATGCCCCGTGCACGCCTTGATGACTTTGCCTGTGGTACCATCCCAGATGCGCACCGTTTTGTCGTCACTCGCAGAGGCGAGCTTTTTCCCGTCTGGGGACCAACTCACGGATATTACATCAGCCGTATGCCCCGTGCACGCCTTGATGACATTGCCTGTGGTACCATCCCAGATGCGCACCGTTTTGTCGTCACTCGCAGAGGCGAGCTTTTTCCCGTCTGGGGACCAACGCACGGAGTTTACATCAGCAGTATGCCCCGTGCACGCCTTGATGAAATTGCCTGTGGTACCATCCCAGATGCACACCGTGTTGTCGTAACTCGCAGAGGCGAGCTTTTTCCCGTCTGGGGACCAACGCACGGAGTTTACATAATCCGTATGCCCCGTGCACGCCTTGATGACATTGCCTGTGGTACCATCCCAGATGCGCACCGTGTTGTCGGAACTCGCAGAGGCGAGCTTTTTCCCGTCTGGAGACCAACTCACGGAGGTTACATAATACGTATGCCCCGTGCACGCCTTGATGACTTTGCCTGTGGTACCATCCCAGATGCGCACCGTTTTGTCGTAACTCGCAGAGGCGAGCTTTTTCCCGTCTGGTGACCAACTCACGGAATTAACCCAAGCCGTATGCCCCGTGCACGCCTTGATGAAATTGCCTGTGGTACCATCCCAGATGCGCACCGTGTCGTCGTAACTCGCAGAGGCCAGCTTTTTCCCGTCTGGGGACCAACGCACGGAGTTTACTCCAGCCGTATGCCCCGTGCACGCCTTGATGAAATTGCCTGTTGTACCATCCCAGATGCGCACCGTGTTGTCGTAACTCGCAGAGGCGAGCTTTTTCCCGTCTGGGGACCAACGCACGGAGTTTACAGAACGAGTATGCCCCGTGCACGCCTTGATGAAATTGCCTGTGGTACCATCCCAGATGCGCACCGTGTTGTCGTCACTCGCAGAGGCGAGCTTTTTCCCGTCTGGGGACCAACTCACGGAATTAACCCAAGAAGTATGCCCCGTGCACGCCTTGATGAAATTGCCTGTGGTACCATCCCAGATGCACACCGTTTTGTCGTAACTCGCAGAGGCGAGCTTTTTCCCGTCTGGGGACCAACGCACGCACACCACTTTATCCGTATGCCCCGTGCATGCCTTGATGACATTGCCTGTGGTACCATCCCAGATGCGCACCGTGTGGTCGTAACTCGCAGAGGCCAGCTTTTTCCCGTCTGGGGACCAACTCACAGAGGTTACTGTAGCAGTATGTTGCAAATAGGGATATTCACCAAAATCAATTCCTTGTACTTGAGCGTTGTTCCATATAGTATTTTCTAAGTAGGCTTGTCTCAGGCTTACATTGCGACAGTCACTCCCTGAGAAGTTGGTATGTGCCAGAAAGGCTTGATCCAGGTTAGCGCCGGGTATACGGATGCCTTGCCAATTGACGTTGTTGAGTTTGATGTCTGCAGTGGCTAGGATGGTGGCGCTGTTGGCAGCGGCAATGGCGATGTTGGGATCTTTTTTGGAGGTTTCTATATAGTTGAAGAGTTTTTGTTTGAATATGGGGGATTGGTGGACTTGGTGTGCAAGTGCTTGGAGGAGTGCTGGTTGATCGTTTATGTGTTTGTTGTTGAGGTCTAAAATATGGGTGTTGAAGGTGGCTTTTGTTTTGTGTGGTTGCGTGAGGAGTTGGTATATGCTTTGGAGGGGGTTTTTTTGTTTTTTTTATGTAGTTGTTGAGGTATTTTTTGGCAAGAGGGGGTATGTTTTCCCATATTATGGTGTTGTTTTTGCATCCTTGGGGACTCTTGGGTATTTTGTTGCTATAGCCGATAATGTTTGTGAGGAGGTAGTGGCAGGAAAGGCAAAGGGGGTGTTGCTGGTGAGGGTGATGGGGTGTTTTTCTGGGCTTATTGCTAGCCATTGTAGTAGGGTGGGAATGATGTGGGTGGGTTGTGTTTGGATGATGTTGTAGAATAGTTTGTGTGTGATGTGTTGTGTTGCTGGGGGGATGTTGCCAATGGAGGAAAGGATGTATTTTTTGCAGATGAGTGGAGTGTTGGGGTTTTGGGGTGGGTTGTTGCTTAAAATGGCTAATAGGAAGGTATGGCTGTCGGGTTGGTATGGGATGATTTTTTTTAGGTCTTTGGCAAGGTTTTTGAGGGGAATATTGGGGTTTGAGATGGTATTGTTGATTTGTTTTTTGCTGTGGTAGGTTGTGTAGTTTTGTACTTGGATGGGTGTGGGTTGTTGTAGGAGGGGGCTACTGGCATGTAGCTGGGTGAGGAGGAAGGTGTATATAAGCAGGTATTTTTTTTTCATGTGTTTGGGGGTTGTAAATGTGTTTTATTATACTGTTGTCGTGATGTTTTTTGCAATGAGATCCCTGATAATGGTTGTACCACCACTGTCAAACCAATAGTAGTCTAAACTTTTTTCTATGGGTTTCGTGTTGCTGGTTGCTTGATCAGCAAACATAATAATGGAAAGAGGGTTGTACAGCGTATAACCTTCTACAATATAGCCATTATACATCTCTTTGAGTTCATGTGCTTTTTGTGGTAATCCTGCTTGATCTAAGTAATGATCTGTCTCTTCTGGTGTAAACCCGAAGCAATTCGCATATCTTGAAGAGGAAATCATACTGTATACCTTTACATTGTTCAGCTCAGAAAAAAGAGAGGATTTAACAATTTGTAAAATACCGGTAATCAAACCTTTATGTAGGTAGTCATTGCCTTTAAAAGCTTTGTTAAATAGCGTGGCAATAAGGCTGCGCATCTCTTCATAATAACCATGCACATGGGCATCATGTAAAGGTGTGTCATATTCATCAAGGAGGAGCATGACCTTTTGATTTGTGTGTTGAAAAAGAACACGAGAAAGAAATTGTAAGGATCCTTCATATTCTGCTTGTGTCGCTTTCTTACTTCTTATGCGATCTATCAACGCTTTGTCATACTGGTCAATGTGAGTATCTATGAGATATTTACATTGATTAAAGAGCAAAACGATTACTTCTTGTGTACGTGCATAAGCCTCTTCAAAATTTTTACCACGTACCTCCTTCAATGTTAAAAAGATAACAGGAAACTGTCCTTGTAACGCCATCACCTCGGGATGTTTGCTGATAGCAAGGCCCTCAAAAAGCCCTTTGGTAGGAATACCCTCCACCTCTTTGGCAAAAAAGTGTTGCATCATGGAAAGGCTTAGCGTTTTGCCAAATCTACGGGGGCGGGTAATCAAAGCGATTTCATCACCTGCATCGATAAACTCTTTTATCATCAAGGTTTTATCTATAAAGAGATAGGCTTGTTTATCAGTATTTTTGTGTCTGATAAGTCTTGCAAAATCAGAAACGCCAATGGGGAACATGTATGAAGCCATAGGTATGTTGTAAAGGATGATAGGCCAAAGATAATAAACTTGCTACGAAGCTACCTAGTGTAAGTGAAAAACTAAACACCTATACACTTTTGTACTGATCTGTTACCATTTACTCCTCATTTTTCATCATTCGTTTTTCATTTACTAATGTACATTTTTGTAAACCTCTTTACATGATGGTATAGCAAAAAAGGCAACATTGTCTTTATTTTTCGTTTTCCACTATTCATTTTTCATTTACCCCACAAGTTCATAACGTATCTCCATCTCCGATTTATTAAAAGATACCCCCATGAGAACAAACTTCTTAACACCTTTCGTTGCCAAATCTCGCTTATAGGCCAACGTTTTAATCTGTGCCAATGCACTATCCGCCACCTCTTGGAGCCTTTCTGTTTTTGTTGCGACTTTAAGCTCTAAAATAATACCATATTGCGATTGATCTTTCGGCTCTATGCAAATATCATAAATCCCTCCTCCGCTGATTCTATTGGAAGTGACTATATGGCTATGGCTGAGACAAGCACTCATCCCCAGTACCAGCCCATGGTAGAACTGCTCGTAATGTTTGCCTCCCTTATCTAAAAAACTAGGCACACGTACCAGATAATCCTCTAAAAAAACCTGGAAAGCTTCCACATTGCCAGTGACCAAATCCTGCATCGCTTGATAATATTGCCCTTGTTCATTATTGGATACCGCTTCTTCTATAATATTTTCCATGCTGACACGTATTTCCTCATTCGTAAAAGAGAGTGTATAGGTATACATGCCAGGTTTGATAAACTGCTTGTTTTCTATTTTTAGATAGCCAGATAAAAGCATGAGACTCCAAAAAGAAGAGCGGTCTGTCTTCAGGCTTTTACCTAAAATGACATTGGGATTGATAAGGCTTTGTATGGGTATTTTGTTGACCAGTTGCGATAAATCTTTTTCTAATGTCGTGATGTTTTTTGCAATGAGATCCCTGATAATGGTTGTACCACCACTGTCAAACCAATAATAGTCTAAACTTTTTTCTATAGGTTTCGTGTTGCTGGTTGCTTGATCAGCAAACATAATAATGGAAAGAGGGTTGTACAGCGTATAACCTTCTACAATATAGCCATTGTACATTTCTTTGAGTTCATGTGCTTTTTGTGGTAATCCTGCTTGATCTAAGTAATGATCTGTCTCTTCTGGTGTAAACCCGAAGCAATTCGCATATCTTGAAGAGGAAATCATACTGTATACCTTTACATTGTTCAGCTCAGAAAAAAGAGAGGATTTAACAATTTGTAAAATACCGGTAATCAAACCTTTATGTAGGTAGTCATTGCCTTTAAAAGCTTTGTTAAATAGCGTGGCAATAAGGCTGCGCATCTCTTCATAATAACCATGCACATGCGCATCATGTAGAGGTGTGTCATATTCGTCAAGGAGGAGCATGACCTTTTGATTTGTGTGTTGAAAAAGAACACGAGAAAGAAATTGTAAAGATCCTTCATATTCTGCTTGTGTCGCTTTCTTACTTCTTATGCGATCTATCAACGCTTTGTCATACTGGTCAATGTGAGTATCTATGAGATATTTAAATTGATTAAAGAGCAAAACGATTACTTCTTGTGTACGTGCATAAGCCTCTTCAAAATTTTTACCACGTACCTCCTTCAACGTCAAAAAGATAACAGGAAACTGCCCTTGCAATGCCATCACCTCTGGATGTTTGCTAATAGCAAGGCCCTCAAAAAGCCCTTTGGTAGGAATACCCTCCACCTCTTTGGCAAAAAAGTGTTGCATCATGGAAAGGCTTAGTGTTTTGCCAAATCTACGCGGGCGGGTAATCAAAGCGATTTCATCACCTGCATCGATAAACTCTTTGATCATCAAGGTTTTATCTATAAAGAGATAGGCTTGTTTATCAGTATTTTTGTGTCTGATAAGTCTTGCAAAATCAGAAACGCCAATGGGAAACATGTATGAAGCCATAGGTATGTTGTAAAGGATGATAGGCCAAAGATAATAAACTTGCTACGAAGCTACCTAGTGTAAGTGAAAAAAACAGAACACATGCATACACTTTTGTACTGTTCTGTTACCCTTTATTGTGCATGATTCATTCGCCCCCCCCCGCATGGTGGCAAAGTCACATGCGGGGGGGGCGACCTATCCACTCTCCTACATCAGCAAGCAACCACCGTTTTCTGGCTCTTTTTGGGAAGATACATTTTTGTCATCACATATACCACCTCGTTGTTTGATAAGCTTCTGATGAGTAGGTGAAAGCCCGATAGCTCTCTGAAAATTTGCTTTATTTAATGAAAGTCCCGCATTACCCATCATCATCAAGATTTCTCCTGTGGTACCATCCCAGATTCTCACCGTGTTGTCGGAACTCGCAGAGGCGAGCTTTTTCCCGTCTGGGGACCAACTCACGGATTTTACATCAGCAGTATGCCCCTTGCACGCCTTGATGAAATTGCCTGTGGTACCATCCCAGATGCGCACCGTTTTGTCGGAACTCGCAGAGGCGAGCTTTTTCCCGTCTGGAGACCAACTCACGGATTTTACATAAGAAGTATGCCCCGTGCACGCCTTGATGACATTGCCTGTGGTACCATCCCAGATGCGCACCGTTTTGTCGTAACTCGCAGAGGCGAGCTTTTTCCCGTCTGGAGACCAACTCACGGAGTTTACTTCAGAAGTATGCCCCGTGTACGCCTTGATGAAATTGCCTGTGGTACCATCCCAGATGCGCACCGTGGTGTCTTTTGAAGCAGAGGCGAGCTTTTTCCCGTCTGGAGACCAACTCACGGACCAAACTGTACCCGTATGCCCCGTGCACGCCTTGATGACATTGCCTGTGGTACCATCCCAGATGCGCACCGTGTTGTCGTAACTCGCAGAGGCGAGCTTTTTCCCGTCTGGAGACCAACTCACGGATATTACATAAGAAGTATGCCCCGTGCACGCCTTGATGACATTGCCTGTGGTACCATCCCAGATGCGCACCGTTTTGTCGGAACTCGCAGAGGCTAGCTTTTTCCCGTCTGGAGACCAACTCACGGAGTTTACTCCAGAAGTATGCCCCGTGCACGCCTTGATGACATTGCCTGTGGTACCATCCCAGATGCGCACCGTTTTGTCGGAACTCGCAGAGGCTAGCTTTTTCCCGTCTGGAGACCAACTCACGGACCAAACTGTACCCGTATGCCCCGTGCACGCCTTGATGACATTGCCTGTGGTACCATCCCAGATGCGCACCGTGTTGTCGGAACTCGCAGAGGCGAGCTTTTTCCCGTCTGGGGACCAACTCACGGACCAAACTGTACCCGTATGCCCCGTGCACGCCTTGATGAAATTGCCTGTGGTACCATCCCAGATGCGCACCGTGTTGTCGGAACTCGCAGAGGCGAGCTTTTTCCCGTCTGGAGACCAACTCACGGAATTAACCCAAGCCGTATGCCCCGTGCACGCCTTGATGACATTGCCTGTGGTACCATCCCAGATGCGCACCGTGTTGTCGTAACTCGCAGAGGCGAGCTTTTTCCCGTCTGGAGACCAACTCACGGATATTACATAAGAAGTATGCCCCGTGCACGCCTTGATGACATTGCCTGTGGTACCATCCCAGATGCGCACCGTTTTGTCGGAACTCGCAGAGGCTAGCTTTTTCCCGTCTGGAGACCAACTCACGGAGTTTACTCCAGAAGTATGCCCCGTGCACGCCTTGATGACATTGCCTGTGGTACCATCCCAGATGCGCACCGTTTTGTCGTAACTCGCAGAGGCGAGCTTTTTCCCGTCTGGAGACCAACTCACGGAGTTTACATCAGCAGTATGCCCGCACGCCTTGATGAAATTGCCTGTGGTACCATCCCAGATGCGTACCGTTTTGTCGTAACTCGCAGAGGCCAGCTTTTTCCCGTCTGGAGACCAACTCACGGAGTTTACTTCAGAAGTATGCCCCGTGCACGCCTTGATGAAATTGCCTGTGGTACCATCCCAGATGCGCACCGTGTTGTCGTAACTCGCAGAGGCGAGCTTTTTCCCGTCTGGAGACCAACTCACGGAGTTTACTACAGCAGTATGCCCCGTGCACGCCTTGATGAAATTGCCTGTGGTACCATCCCAGATGCGCACCGTTTTGTCGTAACTCGCAGAGGCCAGCTTTTTCCCGTCTGGAGACCAACTCACGGAATTAACCCAAGCCGTATGCCCCGTGCACGCCTTGATAAAATTGCCTGTGGTACCATCCCAGATGCGTACCGTGTTGTCGTAACTCGCAGAGGAGGCGAGCTTTTTCCCGTCTGGAGACCAACTCACGGATTTTACATAATACGTATGTTGCAAATAGGGATATTCACCAAAATCAATTCCTTGTACTTGTGCGTTGTTCCATATAGTATTTTCTAAGTAGGCTTGTCTCAGGCTTACATTGCGACAGTCACTACCTGAGAAGTTGGTACGTGCTAGAAAGGCTTGATCCAGATTAGCGCCTGGTATACGAATGCCTTGCCAATTAAAGTCATGGAGTTTGACATCTGCCATGGCTAGTATGGTGGCACTATTGGCCGCTATGGTAGCTACTTGCTCATTTTCTTTAGAAAATGCAATGATATTGAATAGACATTTTTGTAATCCTGTATAGGCATCTTTTTCTTGGCTATGTAGATAATCTATCATAAAATGTATGATGGGTGTAGCCTTATTAAAAGCAGTTTGGTTTTCTTTTTGGTTAAAAGATAACCCTATAAAGTGGTCTGCTTGCCAATTGCTTGGGTTAGAGGGCAGACCTAGTAGCTCTTGGATAAAACGATAGGCTACGAAATATTCTTGGTAGGATTTATGGATAAACATGTAGCTATCTTTGCCTACTTTACGCAAAGGGCTTGTTTGTAAATTGATTTGGTTCTCTTGTGTAAAGAAACGTTGCCAAATATCACTATCTTGATGGGGATTGGCAATTTGTGTATCTTGTTGGAACATGGTCAAAGCAAGATCGCAACAATATTCCAGGAAGGTTGCTTGTAGTGTGGCTGATGTTTTGTCAAGTGTTTGGTGTTGTTGTAATTTCGCAATTTGGCGCTCAAACCATTGGTCACTAAAAGCAGTGTAGATCTGTGCACGTGAGAGTTGTTCTGTGGCACTATACATAAGTGTTAATCTGGGCAATACATTGAGTATCAACCCCAAAGAAAAAGGCTCACGGGTCATATCGGTCAATCCTTGAAAGGGTGCTAGCTTTTCTTGGTACTCTTTGGCAGACCATTGAGCGATATTGAGGGTTTTGTTAGTAGCAAATTGTTTGATATAGTGATTGACTTGTTTTGCAGAGAAAGGAAGTAGGTGTACTTCAGGGATAGTGCCAAAATAGTCCTGTTTTTGTGTCTCGTTCAACACTTGGCTACGGCAACTAATCATAAAATGACTATTTTTCCATGCTTTCAGTCCAAAGCGTTCCGCTATGTTTAGAGGTAAGTTATGGCGTTGGTATTGGGCTACTATTTCATCAAAACCATCTAAAATAAAAAACAGGCACACATCAGTACGCTTTTGTAGATTTGTAATGGTTACGATATCGAGTCCCTTGTCGATCAGTCCTTTGACCAAAAGGTTTTTGCCTGCATACATTTTAGGCAAGGAAATAAAAATGGCTAAAAAGGGAATTTTGTGCTTTTGTTGGTTGTATTGTTGTGATATGTAGCGACCACATAAACTTTTTCCTGCACCAGAAGCGCCTTGTAGAAGTAGCAACTGACTATTTTTAAGTTTGTTTTGTACCTCTTGTGGTAAAAAGTTTGGGTTATGATTAGCTTTATTGGGATGCTTGGGATTGTTGTTTGTTATGTCTGTATCAGCGATATCTTCTTTGGTATCGCTTTCATCATTATAGGGTATACTGGCACTCGGCAATGTTTCTCCTAAAAAGCACGCCATAAAATCTGCAAAAGGGTAATCCTTTATTTCTGTATTTTGGTCAACTGCCGTATCGGTGGCTTGTAACGGTATATACATGCTTAAACCTTGGCTTGTCATATAGTCTATACGGACTTCTTCTTTCTGTGCATCCTGTATGATCTTGCTGGTTGCCTGGAATGATATGGGCTTTTGCCCTGCTTGTTGGTAATAGTAAGTTGCTTTTTTATAATCACCTTTTTTTTCATGGGTCATTGCTCGTGCTTGATAAAGCATAGATAAGGAGAGTGCTTCATCTGTTTTTGGATGTTTTTGGTACAATGCAATGGCTTGTTTGTGGTAGTTAATGGCGTGTTGGTATTGTTGTTGTTGGGTGGCTAGTTTAGCCATATGACAAAAATGTTCAATGGTAACAAAAATGCCAGTAGGTAAGGGATGTAGTATGTTTTGTTGTTGGGGCAGTGTTAATGCCTCCTGTGTGGTGTCTTCAAATTGTATAATGGTATGGACGATTTTATAATCTAAAAATTTGCTGGTTTGGGCCATCCAAAAACGAATGATAATAGGCAGATAACGTGGACAGAAGAGTATGGCCCCAAAGGGTTTACAATTTTGTATGGAGAGATCGGTGTTGATGGCTTTTTCCTGATGGTCATAGGTGGCATAGTAGAGATAAATAGCTCCTAAACCTCCTGCACCTCTTGCACTATCATAAATGCCTTGCGATTGACCGCCACATGCCATAAAATGATATCTTTGTTGTTGTGCTAAATCTATTTGACTTTTACAGGTGATAACCAGTGTACCCCCACTGCCCGCACCGCCTGTAGTAGCATCCGCATCTTGTCCATTGGCTTTGAAAGTGGCGTTTTTAGCTAGTTGCAGAAGACCATCAATGGTGATGTGCAACGCACCACCCCCACGGGTTCCCCGACGACTTATGCCATGGTCATAGATAATGGCTCCGCCAGCACTCCCCAAAAGCAAGTCGCCTTTTTCTAAGAGCAGTGGTTTGCCAAAAATATGTCCTCCCTTAGCTACTGCTACTTTGTTGTCCATGCTACACTGACCGGGTTGTCCTTGTGTGCGATAGCCTCCTCCTCCTGCACAATATCTACCTGGTTTTCCACCGCTATCTTCCCATCCCATCCCCTGTTTGGATTTTTGTCCTGGATAGCCACAACCACTTACATCAATGCTTGCACCTGCTGAAAGTATACAAGGACCAAAGCAATGGATGATGAGTTTCCCTCCTTTTTGTGTGGTGGAATTGTAGGGAGTGGTGGTAAGCGTGGCATTTTTTTCTAGTTTGATAAAACTGAAGCGATGCTCTATATCAGCCTCCAAAGTATACGTTTCTCCTTTGCGTACTATTAACTCTTCTGTAGCGGGTGAAAAGGAAATGTGTTGCGTTTTTGTATTGATATCGTAATGCATGATCGTACCTAACCATTGAGGAGCACTGCGTACACCAATGTCTGCACTACGTGCAAATAGACGCTCTTCTTCATCTGGAAACTTTGAAATCCAGCTTACATCACAATGAGGAAAAAGGGACTGCATGGCAGGTGTGATGTGGATTAACATGCCCGGTACATCTATTCCTTTATATGTCATGGCTACTTGCTTGTTCGGACTACTGCTGACATAAGTGGCTAAGAAGCCGACGTGTTCTTTTTTTTCAAAAAATATTTTCACAATGCCTGAATAGAGCTTTTTGTTTTGTTTATTTTCCCATTGGTGTAGTTTGATAATGGCTGACATAAGGCAATGGTCAAAAACGACCCACTGTTTGAAGTTACCACTGCGTTGTTGTTTACAGAGATCATACCCAGATTGAAGACCCCATGTGTACACAGAAAGTGCAAACATTTCTGCCCAATTGAGAGGACTGCCAAAAAATCGATGTTTTTTATGTTCCATTTTTTCTTTTACGTCTAGCAGGATGGGCAGTTCGTTGGGCGTTACATAATTTACAGCTGTTATTTTGTCGAAAAGTTCATTCCAAGCAATGACTTTCTTTTTTTTATCAAAGTTTTTGATGAGTTCATTGATGAACCGATGGTCATGGATACCATTGGTAACGATTTCTACGAGTAACTCTTTTAATTCTCCCATGCCCAGACATGTTGTAGGCTTAAGTTTATCAAGAGGATTGTTTTTCCTAAAATCAATGGCATGCAGTTTCGCAAAATTGGGTTCATATGCAAAGGGGTGATGGTCTTTTGCTTGGCCAATGATGGCACTTTTGTGGCTTCGGGGATGTATGAAAGCGTGTATATGACATTGGTCTTTTAAATACTCTTGATCATTATGGTTGATAAATTTTTCTATTCTATTGAGTGAAAGACAGTCTCCTCCTTCTGGACAAGAGGGTCTGTAAGGATGTTTGTTGTTTTGTAGGTGCTGTAATGTTTTTCTGTCTACCTTTCCTTGTTGTAGGCTTATATAAGCACTACATTGTTGTGAGGCATTTGATCCTTGCAGTGAGTTTTTGCATAGGTTTTTTGCATCTGCCCCATGTATATTGGGAAGTTTTTTTGCAAAGACATTTTTCTTGATAGGGAAGGGCGCAAGCGTGATATGAAAGATTTTATTTTGAGGGCTTTGCCAGTTGATGACGTGGGCATCATTCATTAAATTTTTGGAGGAAGTGTGCGATGTTATGGTCAATAGTTCTGTGCTTAAAAATGTAGCACAAGCATATGCTAAAGCTTGGTAGGTTAATGATGAAAACTTTTCTACACATATATAAAAAGAGTTCTTTTCAGATGAAATAAGGGGACATTGCCCTTGTATTTCAATGATATTGTAGAGTGTTGCATTGAGTGTTTTCTCTTTATTAATGGGCACAATAGTGTTGTGCTGGTCAAGGAGGTAGTACTTTTTGGTGGCATAACGCATGACATGTAGGAGTTCCTGAAAAGTTTCTTTTTTAGGATGGAAGTGGATGGTGTCTCCTTCTATTGCTTTTTGGTAAGGGTTGAAGGAAGCTAAAGAAAAAGAAGCATTGTCTTGGGGCTCGATAAAGTTATACTCTTCTAAATTGACAGAATGGAGGCGCACGAGTTGTTGGGATGTTACTTCAGGTTTTTTGACAAAACTGTAAAATTTATCGTCATCAGTAACCACACAGTAAACATTTTCAAGTTTTTTGTAGCGCTCTATTTGAGACCAACCTTCCCATAATATACGTTTGGGGTCTTTGCAGGTTAAAAGATGGGTAACAATGTGAAAATTTTGTGTAATGGGCATGTATCGTACTTGCGGTTCACTTGCTCTAAAAATTGATTTTTTATCTTGATTGTTAAAGACAGTGGCAGATAGGCTATGGAGCAAGAAGATGCTTACGATAATGTAGAGGGTGGCAAAGGATTTTTGCGATGTTTTCATAGGAGTATGGTTTTATGCGTCATGTTTAATGTTTTGATATGTTGCTTCATATAGAAAAGTAAGGACTTTTTAAAAGTTGGAGGATACAATGTATCCTATTTTTAATAAAAAGCAAAAAATAAAGAAAACCGGCGATATGCCTTTTATGTTATAGGATACTACTTTATAAATGAAAAATGAATAACGAATAATGAAAAGAGAAAAGAAGCACAATACGTGTATACACTTTTGTACTGATCTGTTACCCTTTACTCCTCATTTTTCATTTTCTTAGTCATAGAATTCCCAATACAAGCAAGTCTTCCCTCTGGTTTTAGGGATGTTGTAGTGTATGTCATTTTTGACCCCTACTCCAACATTCCAAGAATGTGTAGGGGCTAGAGATACTTATGTTGTAGTGTATGTCATTTTTGGCCCCTACTTCAACCGTTCCTCCGATGCGTATGAGCAGATTTTGGTGATATAAAAAATGAAAAAGTAGATCCGCATGTTGGAGCTCATAGCTTTTTGATAATTTATAAGACGTTTCTACCATCTCTTTTTGTAGAGATTTATTATCTACTTTTGGGTAGGCCTTGGCAATTCCTTGGATATTTTCTTCAATGGTTGACTTGTACCAATCAAAGCCATTATTATTTTTTGATTGCACTTTATATTGTTTAAGCCCATCCCTAAATTGCTTAAGGTAACCAGCAAAATCAGGTTTGCCTTGGGGTATATTGACCGCTTGTGTGCAGGTGATTTTATCTTGTGGATACTCTGTTTGCCAGGAACATTTGGTTGCATCATAGTTTAAACCATATGTCAATGAACAAACCAATTGATCGCCCAAATCTTTAGTCAATCTATTTTTAAGACGCCATAACTTGCAGGACCAGTATGCAGCTTTGATATAAAATTCCGGATATTGATCATCATAAGGTAACCGCGCTAAACCAGAAGCAATGTGCAATAGTTCAACTTTATCTGCATCTTGCTTAAGTTGTGGATAGACTTTGGCAATGCTTTTTAGATCATTGGGGAGATTGTCTACATACCACTCTCCTAAGTATGTTTTATTTTCTTTCATATTATCTTGGAAATGTGCTTGGTAGTCACATGTCGTATGGGTAAGGATAGCACCATCAAAGAGGGTATCTGTCACATTCGCACTCTTGAAAGTACAACCAGTTAAATTGGTTTTGCTACAATCTGCCCCTTCTAAGTTGGCATCAGTAAAATCACGACCTGAAAGATTCAACCCCACAAAATTTTTACCTTGATATTGAGCGCCACGGGAATTGAGCGGTGGCATGAAAACAAAAGAAAAAATGATTTGCTGTATCACGTATGGCATATCGAAGTTATTTCTTTTTAGATAGCCTTGTAGTAATGCGATTTGCTTTGCTTTGGGTAGCTCTGCAAAAAAGAGGTTTTTTCGATGCACACTGTCGTCACTATATTTTGCTTTCTTATCATGATTATTTTGAGTAGCATCAAGATAGGGCAAACTTGCGACAAGCATACCGATTAAAAAAAGAATACGTTTTTGTGTTTTCATTATCAATAGTATAAAATTTAGCAAAGAGAGATAACGCCTCCATTGTACAGCTTTTTTTACAAAAATCAAATAAATGAACCCGAAGCACAATACATCTATACATTTTTGTACCAATCTGTTACCATTTATTGTTCACTATTCATTTTCTCGTGTGTCATTTTTGACCCATACTCCAACTAAAAATAGAGAACAAACCCAGTTGGGTTGTAGTGTATATCATTTTTGGCCCCTAGTCCAACCGTTCCTCCGATGCGTATGAGCAGATTTTGGTGATATAAAAAATGAAAAAGTAGATCCGCATGTTGGAGCTCATAGCTTTTTGATAATTTATAGGCCGTTTCTACCATCTCTTTTTGTAGAGATTTATCCTCTACTTTTGGGTAGGCCTTGGCAAGTCCTTGGATATTTTCTTCAATGGTTTTTTTGTACCACTTAAAGCCATTACTATTTTTTGATTGCACTTTATATTGTTTAAGCCCATCCCTAAATTGCTTGAGGTAACCAGCAAAATCAGGTTTGCCTTGGGGTATATTGACCGCTTGTGTGCAGGTGATTTTATCTTGTGGATACACTGAGACATGTTTTAAAGATTAGCATCCTGTTACGAGGTCGAGTTGCAGACCTCAATCCGATCGGTTTTCCAGCAATAGTCGGTTACGTCATAGTTTAAACACCAATCCAATGAACAAACCAACTGATCGCCCAAATCCTTAACCAATCTATTTTTAAGACGAAATAACTTGCAAGACCAGTACGAAACTTTGATATAAAATTCTGGATCTTGATTATCATAAGGCAAGCGGGCTAAGCTACAAGCAATGTGCAATAGTTCAACTTTGTCTGCATCTTTTTTAAGTTGCGGATAGACTTTGGCAATGCTTTTTAGATCATTGGGGAGATTGTCTACATACCACTCTCCTAAGTATGTTTTATTTTCTTTCATATTATCTTGAAAATACGTTTGGTAGTCACATGTCGTATGGGTAAGGATAGCACCATCAAAGAGGGTATCTGTCACATTCGCACTCTTGAAAGTACAACCAGTTAAATTGGTTTTGCTACAATCTGCCCCTTCTAAGTTGGCATCAGTAAAATCACGACCTGAAAGATTGAACCCTGCAAAATTTTTACCTTGATATTGAGCGCCACGGGAATTGAGCGGTGGCATGAAAACAAAAGGAAAAATGATGTGCTGTATCAGGTATGGCATGTCAAGGTTATTTTTTTTTAGATAGCCTTGCAGTAATGCCATTTGCTTTGCTTTGGGTAGCTCTGCAAAAAAGAGGTTTTTTCGATGCACACTGTCGTCACTATATTTTGCTTTCTTATCATGATTATTTTGAGCAGCATCAAGATAGGGCAAACTTGCGACAAGGATACCGATTAAAAAAAGAATATGTTTTTGTGTTTTCATTATCAATAGTATAAAATTTAGCAAAGAGAGATAAGCCCTTTATTTTACAGCTTTTTTTACAAAAATCAAATAAATGAACCCGAAGCACAATACATCTATACATTTTTGTACCAATCTGTTACCATTTATTGTTCACTATTCATTTTCTCGTGTGTCATTTTTGACCCATACTCTAACTAAAAATAGAGAACAAACCCAGTTGGGTTGTAGTGTATATCATTTTTGGCCCCTACTCCAACCAAGAACCAAACACAGACATCACAACACTAAAGTTGTAGTGTATATCATTTTTGGCCCCTACTCCAACCGTTCCTCCGATGCGTATGAGCAGATTTTGGTGATATAAAAAATGAAAAAGTAGATCCGCATGTTGGAGTTCATAGCTTTTTGATAATTTATAGGACTTTTCTACCATCTCTTTTTGTAGAGATTTATTATCTACTTTTGGGTAGGCCTTGGCAAGTCCTTGGATATTTTTTTCAATGGTTTCTTTGTACCACTTAAAGCCATAACTATTTTTTGATTGCACTTTATATTGTTTAAGCCCATCCCTAAATTGCTTGAGGTAACCATTAAAATCGGGCTTGCCCTGTGGTATATTCACAACCTGTGTGCAGGTAATTTTATCTTGTGGATACTCGGTTTGCCAGCAACATTTGGTTGCTTCATCATTGAGATTCCAATATTCAGTATCCTCACCCAATGAACAAACCAACTGATCGCCCAAATCTTTAGTCAATCTATTTTTAAGACGCCATAACTGGCAAGACCAGTACTGAACTTTGATATAAAATTCTGGAGATTTATCCTCATAAGGTAAACGCGCTAAACCACAAGCAATATGCAACAGTTCAGTTTTGTCTGCATCTTTTTTAAGTTGTGGATAGACTTTGGCAATGCTTTTTAGATCATTGGGAAGATTTTTTACATACCACTCTCCTCTACGGATCTTATTTGCTTTCATATTATCTTGAAAGTGTGCTTGGTAGTCGCATGTCGTATGGGTAAGAGTAGCACCATCAAAGAGGGTATCTGTCACATTCGCACTCTTGAAAGTACAACCAGTTAAATTGGCTTTGCTACAATCTGCCCCTTCTAGGTTTGCATGGGTAAAATCACGACCTGAAAGATTCAACCCCACAAAATTTTTACCTTGATATTGAGCGCCACGGGAATTGAGCGGTGGCATGAAAACAAAAGAAAAAATGATGTGCTGTATCAGGTATGGCATGTCAAGGTTATTTTTTTTTAGATAGCCTTGCAGTAATGCCATTTGCTTTGCTTTGGGTAGCTCTGCAAAAAAGAGGTTTTTTCGATGCACACTGTCGTCACTATATTTTGCTTTGTTATCATGATTATTTTGAGCAGCATCAAGATAGGGCAAACTTGCGACAAGGATACTGATTAAAAAAAGAATACGTTTTTGTGTTTTCATTATCAATAGTATAAAATTTAGCAAAGAGAGATAACGCCTCCATTGTACAGCTTTTTTTACAAAAATCAAATAAATGAACCCGAAGCACAATACATCTATACATTTTTGTACCAATCTGTTACCATTTATTGTTCACTATTCATTTTCTCGTGTGTCATTTTTGACCCATACTCTAACTAAAAATAGAGAACAAACCCAGTTGGGTTGTAGTGTATATCATTTTTGGCCCCTACTCCAACTGTACAATTTTTAACACACAACTACAGTTGTAGTGTATATCATTTTTGGGCCCTACTCCAACCGTTCCTCCGATGCGTATGAGCAGATTTTGGTGATATAAAAAATGAAAAAGTAGATCCGCATGTTGGAGCTCATAGCTTTTTGATAATTTATAGGCCGTTTCTACCATCTCTTTTTGTAGAGATTTATTATCTACTTTTGGGTAGGCCTTGGCAAGTCCTTGGATATTTTTTTCAATGGTTTTTTTGTACCACTTAAAGCCATTACTATTTTTTGATTGCACTTTATATTGTTTAAGCCCATCCCTAAATTGGTTGAGGTAACCATTAAAATCGGGCTTGTCCTGTGGTATATTCACAACCTGTGTGCAGGTGATTTTATCTTGCGGATAGTCGGTTTGCCAGCAAACGTCGTTTGCCTCATGGCTTAATACAATTGTCAAAGAACAAACCAGTTGACCGCCCAAATCCTTAGTCAATCTATTTTTAAGACGCCATAACTTGCAGGACCAGTATGCAGCTTTGATATAAAATTCCGGATATTGATCATCATAAGGTAACCGCGCTAAACCAGAAGCAATGTGCAATAGTTCAACTTTATCTGCATCTTTTTTAAGTTGTGGATAGACTTTGGCAATGCTTTTTAGATCATTGGGAAGATTGTTTCGATACCACTTTCCTCCACCGATCTTATTTGCTCTCATATTATATTGAAAGTGTGCTTGGTAGTCACATGTCGTATCGGTAAGGATAGCACCATCAAAGAGGGTATCTGTCACATTCGCACTCTTGAAAGTACAACCAGTTAAATTGGTTTTGCTACAATCTGCCCCTTCTAAGTTGGCATCAGTAAAATCACGACCTGAAAGATTCAACCCCACAAAATTTTTACCTTGATATTGAGCGCCACGGGAATTGAGCGGTGGCATGAAAACAAAAGAAAAAATGATGTGCTGTATCATGTATGGCATATCGAAGTTATATCTTTTTAGATAGCCTTGTAGTAATGCGATTTGCTTTGCTTTGGGTAGCTCTGCAAAAAAGAGGTTTTTTCGATGCACACTGTCGTCACTATATTTTGCTTTGTTATCATGATTATTTTGAGTAGCATCAAGATAGGGCAAACTTGCGACAAGCATACTGATTAAAAAAAGAATACGTTTTTGTGTTTTCATTATCAATAGTATAAAATTTAGCAAAGAGAGATAACGCCTCCATTGTACAGCTTTTTTTACAAAAATCAAATAAATGAACCCGAAGCACAATACATCTATACATTTTTGTACCAATCTGTTACCATTTATTGTTCACTATTCATTTTCTCGTGTGTCATTTTTGACCCATACTCCAACTAAAAATAGAGAACAAACCCAGTTGGGTTGTAGTGTATATCATTTTTGGCCCCTACTCCAACCTGTAGACTTGTAGTATATAAAAAAGAAAAAAATGCGTAAAATAAAACGAGGCTAAGTCGACCTAGTACTCCAACAAAGTTAAAAACTTAAATTGCGAATAAGGAACTTAGCCCAGTTTTTTAAAATCAATAAAACTCATATAGAATTTAGGGCTAAAGACCCAGTATTCAGGTATCGAGAAAATTGATTTTATATTTTAATTTAAAAAATTATGTTATGAACAATTATACCTATTTTATAGGAATTGACATCTCTAAAAGCAAACTAGACATATGTGTTTTAGA
This sequence comes from uncultured Bacteroidota bacterium, assembly GCA_942492555.1. Lineage (GTDB taxonomy): Bacteria > Bacteroidota > Bacteroidia > Cytophagales > Amoebophilaceae > JBCCVH01. The sequence continues at coordinate 26,289 of CALOEX010000010.1, forward strand.
AAGCAAAAAAGTGATGCTTGAACATTGTATTGAAAATACACAAGAAGCCCTCAAAGCTTTTCAAAAACAGCTACGGAAGATGAAGATAACACCCGCCAATACCCTTGTTTGTTGTGAACATACAGGTATTTATGCAAGCGATCTCATACACTGGAGCAACAAAAGTGGCTATGGTTTATGGTTAGAAAAAGCGATACAAATCAAGCGATCAATTGGCATGCAGAGAGGAGTATGTTCAGCCAACTGTGTCACCACTCATTAATTCATGTGATGTCTCATCGTAGATTCTGAATCCAATCTATCCTCATATATAGTGAAGCACTTTGACTATCATAGTTGCCAAAGCTTTATGCTTTCTCTGTCATAATTTTTTGTAAATCTTTTTTTAAGGCTTCTATCAATGACGGATCGACTTTTTGCTTTTCCAACAAAGCAATAGTTTGTTTAATTCCTTCTAACTTACCTTTTAGCATACCCTGCTTTTTAGCTTCTTCTTGATAGTAATCCATCAGGGTGAAAATTTTCTCTGATCTATCTTGACCATAGACTGCTTTCATTATTTTTTTCATATCTTCTGCATTTTTTGGAGTTCCTTTGCCTACAAACAATGTATATTCGTAGACGATTTTTGCTTGTTGTTCAGACAAATTTACAAAAATAAGAGGATAATCCCTCATATGCTTTTGTGGTTTTGTGATAAAGTCCCGTTCTCTGCTTATTTTTAGTAAAAGTTTCATCACACCATCATGCCCTGAAAGTGTTTCTTGCTCTTGCAGGTGAGCTAAGTCAACCATCAGCATGGGCTGCGTGATATCTGTTTTGGCAAGCTTTGGGTCTTCAAAACAGGAATAGATATCCATAGCATAAGGATATACCTCTTTCCCATTGTAAATAACAAGCCCGATGATATTAGGCAGTTTCTGAACCTCTTTGTATTGGTCCATAAGTTTATGTAGGGTATTTAATTTATAATGTAGCATCCTAATGGGGAGAAAGACATCAGGGGTAGATTGATGTTCCACCAAGATATAGATATAAGCTTCTTTTTGATCTTGTGTATTGCAACGTAGTACAATATCATTATGATAACTTTTCCAATGTTCACTCACTGCAGTTTCTGATGACATTTCAAGGGTATCTAAATTTAACTTTGCCAAACACTCGGGGGGTATAAATGATGTTTAAGCAGATCTATGGCAACTTTTTTGTCTTGTAGAAATTGCTTGACAAGTTTGTCGTGTGGCTGATGAATGATTTTTGTCATGATGCTATTTTTATTTATGCATTTGATAGTTCTCTCTTTAGTGCTTCTATTAAAGCTTTGTCTGCACCTTTTTTTTTTAATAAAGCAATGGTTTTTTCATTTTTTTAAGTGTCATTATTTTATGTCAATTTTTTCGTTTTAATTCAATAATTATATTTGTCTTTCTTAACCACTAAAAAGTTTTATGTGTGTTCTATGTATGTTTAGTTTAAAAATGTTATCATTGCTTAATTGAACTAATTTTAAGTTGAACATATATGAATTGGTTATTGGGTATTTTTTTATTGTTGTCTCATTTTGGTATGATTTATGGATCATGCACGTCTTCTTGTGATAAGGATATAGTAAAAGATGGCGGATCTTTAAGCAATTTTGAAAAAAGTCGACATGTTAATGTAGCTAAAAAATTAGATCAAATAGAGCATTACTGTAAAAGCAAAGTGCATGGTGAACAGAAAGTTAAGCATATGAAGTTGAAGAAGGAAAAAAATAAAGATAGTGAGAAAAAAGATAATGTTGTTTTTTTTTCTTATATAGTTCAATGTTTTTCAAATGCTGTTTTAAATTATAATAATGGACATTTAGAAAAATCTAAGGCTTTTATTGAATTAGCAAAGAAGGAGTGTGATCGTATAATAGAAAACCACGGTAATGATGCTTTAGATTTGTATGTTTATCATCATGTGAGCTTTCGTGAGTATAAAGCCAAAGTGGATAAATTTTATGTAGATAAATTTGATGAAGGAAAAAAAAGTAACTTTTCTTTCTTTAAATTTTTAACTTTTTTTAATGAAAATCATGAATAATAAAAAAACTGCTTTTTAAATTACTTTTTTTATTCTTTGTTTATAATTATAGTTCTATTTTATTAGCAACGGGCTGGGTTGAAAAATGTATGGATTGTCCTGATAATTGTGTTAATCGTTTTGCTACTGAATGTAAAAATTGTTTTCAAAAACGGAAATATTATAGAAAATGTGATAATAGATGTGTTGCTAAGTCTATGAAATGGATTTCTTGTATTTGTAAAGTGGCTACATGGGGTGCATCTTCTTATTGTAATTGTAAATGTCCTAATATTGTTTCAAATTTTTTAATATTAGATGGAACTGTAGAGCTCTTCGCAGATATCATTGATGAAGACAATAAAGATAGTAAAGATTTTACTTCTATGATTCAAGATGCTTATAATGCAATTAAAGATAGTAAGGATGAAGAATATTCTCAAAAAACTTTTTATTTTAAAAATGAAGATCTTATGAAATTAGATAAGATAAGAAATTTCTGTGTAAATAATAGTATTAGAAAAAAGTAATTGAACAATTTTTTGAGTGAAGCACTTTGGTTATCATAGTTGCCAAAGCATTATTCTTTCTCTGTCATAACTTTTTGTAAATCTTTTTTTAAGGCTTCTATCAATGACGGATCGGCTTTTTGCTTTTTCAATAGAGCAATAGTTTGTCTAATTCCTTCTAACTTACCTTCTTGTTTGCCTTTTTCCATGCCTTCTGTAAGACCTTCTTGTTTGCCTTTTTCCATGCCTTTTTCCATACCCTCTGCAAGGCCTTCTTGTTTACCTTCCTGTTTAGCATAAAGCAAAGCAGAGAGATTGTCTCTCTCTCTTTTTTGGACTTGATCATACGTATTGAGCTCTTCTTGTGTCCAACTAAACCTTTCTAACTCATCAAAGGCTTCTTTGATAATAATGTCTTTGCCTGTAAGCTTTACCAAATCTGCATCGCTCATGGCAGGAGCTTTGTACAAAAAGTGATAGAATTTTTCTTCTAAGGAAAGTTTGCTGATGTCTTCTGGGCATTGCTTCCCAAATTTAGGCAGTTCTACAAAAGTAAAACTCATATACTTCATGTCCTGGGCGAGTGTAACTTTATCCAGCAGAACATGTTCACTTTTATAATGTTTCTTTTTAGGAAAAAGAATATAGTTGGTAAAAGCTAAAAAAATGACCTCTTTTAGGTTATGGTATTTTTCCCCTACTTCTGCTTGATCTACATAAGCTTTAGAAGCGTAGAAAAGAGCTCTTTTTTCAAAGCCTTCTGTATGGGCTACCTGCATTTCTACAATGTATTGACAGCCGTCTTCATCTTTACAGAGTACATCTACAATGCTTTGTTTTTGAGAGGCAATATCCGGGTCTTGTGCAGTTTGTAGAAAAATAACATCTTGAATAGCATGATGTAATTGATTTTTAAGCACGGCATTGAGCATGGCTATAAGAATCTTTTTATTCTTCTCTTGCCCAAAGATGCGTTTAAAAGCAAAGTCGTTCTGCGGATTAAGGTATTTACTTGTGATCATATGCAAAGATATTGTTTTTTGAACAAAATGTTAAAGGGTTATAGTGTAACTTCGCATTTACTTATTCATCATCCTTGCTGTGTAGTATTTGTGCAATGAGTGCTGGATCAACACCTGCTTTGCGCATTTTTGCTACCATGGCTTGTTTGCCTTTTTCCATACCCTCTGCAAGACCTTCTTGTTTACCTTTTTCCATGCCTTTTTCCATACCCTCTGCAAGACCTTCTTGTTTACCTTCCTGTTTAGCATAAAGCAAAGCAGAGAGATTGTCTCTCTCTCTTTTTTGGACTTGATCATACGTATTGAGCTCTTCTTGTGTCCAACTAAACCTTTCTAACTCATCAAAGGCTTCTTTGATAATAATGTCTTTGCCTGTAAGCTTTGCCAAATCTGCATCGCTCATGGCAGGAGCTTTGTACAAAAAGTGATAGAATTTTTCTTCTAAGGAAAGTTTGCTGATGTCTTCTGGGCATTGCTTCCCAAATTTAGGCAGTTCTACAAAAGTAAAACTCATATACTTCATGTCCTGGGCGAGTGTAACTTTATCCAGCAGAACATGTTCACTTTTATAATGTTTCTTTTTAGGAAAAAGAATATAGTTGGTAAAAGCTAAAAAAATGACCTCTTTTAGGTTATGGTATTTTTCCCCTACTTCTGCTTGATCTACATAAGCTTTAGAAGCGTAGAAAAGAGCTCTTTTTTCAAAGCCTTCTGTATGGGCTACCTGCATTTCTACAATGTATTGACAGCCGTCTTCATCTTTACAGAGTACATCTACAATGCTTTGTTTTTGAGAGGCAATATCCGGGTCTTGTGCAGTTTGTAGAAAAATAACATCTTGAATAGCATGATGTAATTGATTTTTAAGCACGGCATTGAGCATGGCTATAAGAATCTTTTTATTCTTCTCTTGCCCAAAGATGCGTTTAAAAGCAAAGTCGTTCTGCGGATTAAGGTATTTACTTGTGATCATATGCAAAGATACAAATTTTTTGCGCTTTCATATGCCTTGTTTAGCCCCTATAATTGCTACGATCGTCATCCTCTTAATTTTATCCCTAGGGGCATTTATTGAACAAAATGCGGGCGCAATCTCTCATGATTTAGCGGGGAGTAGTTCACAAAGGAAACTTTTAATTATCCACTGTTGTGTAGCACATGAAGAATAAAGCTGTTTACCAATGTGGAACTAAAAAAAATGTATTTTGCTTGATAGCACTGTTATCCCTCATTCTTCGCTATTTGTTTTTCATTTTCATAAAGTACCATTAACTTTGTGACAACAACCCCCCAAAAAACATGCAGTTTTTTCTGCTGCGTAAATTTTGATTGGAGCTAAAAACAATACAAGACTTTTTATGACATCTTGCAACCTATGGATAGATCTGCATTATTTTCCTTCTTTACATGTTTTTCAGGAAATTTTGCACGCAGATGTTGTAACGTTTGACATGTTTGTTGCCTATGGGAGAAAATCATATCAAAATCGTTGTTATATTGCTACTTCCCAAGGCTTGCAACGCTTGGTTGTACCTGTACAACGACGCTCATCCCATGGATGCTATAAAGATGTGTGTGTTGACTATACGTTTCCTTGGCAAAGGCAACACATACAAGCAATGAGAACAGCTTATGGGAAAACGCCTTTCTACTGTTTTTTAGAAGATTTGATAGCACCTATTTTACATAGTAAACCCATTTTTTTACATGTGTTGTCACAGCGGATATTAGATGCTTTGTTGCAAATGTTACAAGTGGAAAAAAATTTTTTTTATACGCTTTCGACCACTGGTGTTACAAGGGAAAAAACAATGGATCTACGTGCTTTTTTTCATCCTAAAAAACCTGTGAACACTCTATTTTCTCATTATCCTCAACGTTTTTGTATGGATGCTCATACACTTAGTATTGTAGATTTACTCTGTATGCATGGACCATATGCTATACGTTTTTTGACATAGTCTTCATATACAAATAACGCTCTTCTCTCTTTGCTCTTATGCTTATTTTTTGTTATGACAACAATATGTCATCATCGGCAATATCCATAGAGCTACGTTTTCTGCTGATAAAGAAAAATAGCATTCCTAGTAACAAAAAGATAATGAGTAGGAATGGTAGTATCTCATACTGGCCTATTGTGCTGATAGGGCTAAAGTAGTTTTTTTGTCCAAAATAGCTTTGGTCTTTCTTTAATGTCTCGTTGATTTGTTGCTTGATTTCTTTAGGTGCGTTTTTGCCCATGGATTTTAAGAGAGACCCTTGGAATCTTCCTGAAACAATATGCCCTGTTGCTTTTCCTTGCTCATCTATTCGTGTATAAAACAAAGAGAATTTATCTTTGTTTTCATCTATTAAATCATAGAGGCTATTACTGCTACAAGCCAGCACAAGTGTAACGTTTGGCAACTGTTCTAGCGCTTTGCTATATGCATATAACAAAGCGTCATTTTCTCTATTTATTGTCCCCACATTGCCCAAAACGAGCACTTTTTGTGTTGGATTTCCCTTGGCATGATGATAAGCACTATAAAAGTTTTGCCAACTTTTGTATGTGGTATTTTCAATATAGAACAGTTTGTCGGGAAGAGTACCCTCTGCTTTTTGGGCAAACATAGTGCCTCTGCATTGAGCTAGAAAAATATTTTGACCAAGGGTTTTTATATAGGCTGTTGTTGCATCGGTTTCACCTACAATAATGTTGATTTGATTTCTGATAATAACGTTATTAAAGATAGACTGGGGGTCTGTTTCTCCACTTTCCTCTTTTTTCTTTTTTTCTTCTTCGGAGAGGTAAGGGTTTTTTTTGTACATTTTTGTAATAGAAAATTGTGGACGATCTGGTTTTCCTTTGCTAGAAGTATCAACGATGGTGTATGGACTTGGATCTTGATCACTATTGATTCTATCTATGACATCGATGGCCTCTTTTGTTTTTTGCATATTATACAAGGTGCGAATCCATGGTTTTATTTTTTCATTGATGACAATCTCTCCCTTTGCTGTTTTTTCTAGTAGTATATCCTTGTAATTTTTGATGTCTTCTGGAGAAAAAGATATAGCCTGCAACAACGCAGAAAACCAACGCTCCACTTTATTTTTTTCTGGCTGGCTTAGCAATTGTTGAAGTACTCCTTTCTCATCAGCGAAAAAACGTTTAAGTGCTTGTAGCTCTTTAGCATCTAACTTTTTAAAAGAATCGCCCTCTAGGCTACCTTTCATCTTTTGGTAAAGACTTTTTTGGTTTTCAAAACTTTCTATAAGAAGCCAAGACTCTTTCACATTCCCCCATAACATGAAAATATAAGTGATGGCGGAGACAATAGCAACGTTTTGAACGTTTATTAAATTTTTGAGCATGTATGCAACCACAACAAGAGGATAGGATGCCATGATTTGTTCATTCCATCTCTTGTCTACTATCTTTATAAAAAGCCAAGCAAAAATAGATTTTTGCTTAAGTTCTTCAAGTGTTAATGAAAACTGTAATGGTGCTAAAAACTCTATACGTTTTATTACTTTTTGTATTGCTTCCGACGGATTCTTTATCATGTTTCTATATGTGTTTATATATGTGTCGAGGGCGACTATGCTCTGATCGCTAAATGGGTTGTTTAGTCTGTACTTTAGTAGTAGTAGTAGTAGTAGTTGTTGTTGTTGTTGTTGTTGTTGTTGTTGTTCTTGTTCTTGTTCTAGTAGTAGTAGCATTACTTGTTGTTGTTGTAGTGGTTGTTGTAGTAGTTGTAGTAGTAGTTGTTGTAGTTCTTTTTCTTTTTCTATTTTTTTTTCTTTTTCTTTTGGTAGTAGTTCCACGATCACAGAGTCTATTTCTTGTGTCAAGTTTGCTGGTTTTTTTATGGCATCAACAAGATTTTTTAGGTTACTTATAAGACGATTTTCTAGCTCCTGTTTTTGCTGCAAGTTTACGTTGTTGTTTTCCCCTAGCACATCATCAATAATCTGTGCTAATAAGTTATTATCACTTACATTTATATCCATTGCTTGAAAATTATTTTTAAGCTTTTCTAGTGCGATATTATTGTTATTATTATTATTGTTATTATTATTATTGTTATTATTATTATTGTTATTATTATTATTATTATTATTATTATTATTATTATTATTATTATTATTGTTTTCCGCACGACAAATAGATCTAATTTTGTTCAAGAGATTTTGTTTCCATAGAACTGACATGTGATATCGATCTAAGTGGTCAATGCAACAATTTTTCTCCAAAGAAAAATGATATACTACAGCAAAAAAATACAAAATTCCCCCAAAAGTAAAAGGATATTGCATAATCAATGCAAGTAGTTCGCACACAAAACCTGAAAAGTAAATGGCTATAATAGCCAGGCAAACCATAGGAACAAAAAACAACAAATGTCTAGACACAAAAGCTTTTACGGCTATATAGTTAATAGCAATAGGCAGAAAAACAGCTGTTAAAAAGATCATTTCCAAGAATGATGTTCTTCGTGCAAAAAAGGTATAGAATGGATTAAACAGCTCTTGTATTTTCTCTAAAACCCATGCGAGAAAGTCCCTTTGCTTGATTTTTTTACTGAGCGATGAAACGATTTCTCCGTGCAGAAGGTAGGTATCTACCAAATAAGTAATCACAAAAATAGTAAGCAAAATTCCTAAAGCCACAAACATTTTGTTTTTAGGTATAAAATTTTTGATCTTAAAATTATTTTGACACCAGGCTACAAAATTTTCAGCTTTGAAAGCTATACCAAGCATACCACTATACACAAGAGCGAGAAGAATACTACTTAGTAATGAAAAGTCTTTTCGTTTCCATAAGAAAGTTTCTAAAATACATGTATGCACTTTTTCTTTGATCCATGAAGAACATTGCCAAGCAAGTAAAGAATCAACAAAGAAGAAAAAAACCAGCGCAATAGCAACACCACCTAAAACATTTTTTATCATGGTGTTTTCAATCTTGTCATACTTTTCATAAATAAAAATAAACGGTTTTAACGCTCCTTCTAGAAACCAAAAAAACACACAAGGTAAGTTGTTATATCCTCCAGATGTTTTATGTGGTGTTGGTACTGTTTTTTTTGCTTCTTTTTTTGCCTCTTCTTGGTTTTTATTGATATCGTCATATACTTTCTTAAAAAGACCTGGTATAAAATCATCTGGTGCAGTTACCAAAGAAAAACATTGTTCCAGTAACTTAGAAATAAAAGGCCCCAGTTGCACTTGAATGATCGCCACATTCACAAGCATACTTGCCATACTTATCAATGAGTAAATACTAGCGCTATTGTCTAGGCTATCTAGGATTTTCCTGATACCTTTATCTGCAAAAGGAATATTATTAAATACTGCTGGGATACGTTGTAATATGTATCTCACCATGGAAAACCCTGCAAATTTTTGTTGCAAAGCTTGTGGGCTACTTATCTGCTTTTCAAAATGCTCTATATAATGACCGTTTTCTTTAAGTACTTTGCTTACTTCATTTCTAATTTCAGGATATTTTTTCAGATCTTCTATAATGGGATGATAATTTTTTTGTTCTATGAAAGAGACAATGGCACCACTACGATGTATGCCCTTAGGAAAAGTTTGGGGTAGTTCGTTGATGTTTAAGTTTTTTACGACATCTATGTCTGCAAAGTTTGCTTTATAGGCACTTTCTATTTCGCTGTCTTTGGATAGTATTTGGTAAAAAGTGTCTTTGTCTACGTTGAATGTTTCTTTTATTTGTTTTTCGTATTCTTTTTCACTTAGTCTTTCTGGTGTTTCGAATTTTTCACGTGGCAGAATGTTGAGTAGATTGGGTTGCTCCGGTGCTACATCTGTAAAAAAGGTAGAAAGAAAAGGTAACAAACATAAAAAAAATATGAGTGTTAATAAAACAGGATGTCTTTTAATAAATGTTTTTTTGTTCTTTTTCATAATGGACAAAAAAATGACGCTTTGACGCCGGAACTTATATAGATTAAGGCTACAATATAGTAAAGAATTTACACATGAAAAAAAACATGGCAAAAAGCGAATGTTTTGAGCCAGAAAATGGGTGGTAAAAATTGAGTTTTGTGATTTTTTTTAACGTTTTTTGGCAATAAGGTAGTAGTTTTTGCTATTGCTGGATCAACGAATTCATTTTGTCCAAAGATATCAATGTGTATGCATGAAATGTGCTTGGCTTAAATCAAGTGTTTATGCGGTATTTTCTTTGTGTTTTTTTCCTTGACTAAAGATGTTACTGGTTTGAAAGGAGATATATAGGAAAGCAAGTTTGGGGTTAGCGTTTCTCTGTAGTACTTGGTAAAGATAAACGAGATGTTGGATGATGTTTTCGAGTTGTTTGGGAGTGGTTACTTGGCTTAGTTTATGGCAAAAATCGCTTTCTTGGTCCGTAAGGTTTGCATTGTTGACAATGTAGCAATGTCTAAAAAGAGTATTGCGTAGTAGTTGCATGCCATAAGCAATCCAGTTTTTTTGTATTTGTATAGGATAGTTGTGAAAGGTTTCTGCCAGATGGGTAATGTTGTAGTGGTGTTTGATATAGGTATTGCGCATCCAGGTGACAAAATGTTGGAAATAATCTTCTTGTTGTTCTTGTAAAAGTTTTTGTGCAAGGTTTAGATTGCCTTGTACAATATTGATGATTTGTGCAAGTTGCTCTGGTGTTGCATCTGGGTGATGCTGAAGCAGTATTTCGTATAGCTCTTGAGCGGTTGGGGGAGGTATGGAAACGGTCCAGGTGCGGGATTTTAATGTGGGCAGAAGAAGGTGTGGGTTGTGGGTTACAAAAATGAAAAAAGTTTGGGATGTTGGTTCTTCAACCATTTTAAGCATGGCATTGGCAGCGCTAGGGTGTAGTTTTTCGGGTAGCCATAGCAGTATGGTTCTGCACTGGCTTTCAAAGGCTTTTTGGTTTAAGACAATGCGAAGGTGATGTACTTGTTCTTTGCTTATTTGGATATTGCCTGTTTCATTGCCTAGGTAGTTGCACCAATCTTCAAAAAGAGGGGTATGATTAGTGTGCAAAAAAGTTTGCCAGTCTACTAGTGTGTTGTTGGTTTCTTTGTTTTTTGCTTTTTGGACAGATATCATGGGAAAGACACAGTGGAGATCTGGATGGATGAGTTTTTGCATTTTTGAGCAGGAGGCACAACGGTTACAAAAGGTATTTTCTTGCTTGTTGCTACAGTGGAGATAGGTAATAAGATCGCGGGCATTTTGCAGGAGTGGAGTACCTTCTTTTCCTGCTAGTGTAATAGCATGGGGGAGATGGTTGTCATTGGCCATGCTATAGAGTTTTTTGGGATAGACATGGTTTTCTGTCATGTTGTTGGGGGTTTAGTTTTTCTTTTTGCTGTATTTGGCCTTGAATTTTGCAATGGCTCCTAGTTCGTCTACAACTACTTTCTTTTTGGTGTAGAAGGGATGTGAAGAAGAGCTAATAGGTACCTTGATAAGGGGATATGTATTGCCGTCTTCCCAGGTAATGGTTTCTGTATTGGGGCCTAGCTTAATGGTGGAGCAAGTAAGGACTTTTTGGTCGTTGTTGATGTCTTGAAAAACAACGGGTCTGTAGCTTTCTGGATGGATGAGTTTTTTCATGTTTGGAATGGTTTGAAGTTGTCCGACCAGGACTCGAACCTGGAACCTTCTGATCCAAATTCAGATGCGCTGCCGGTTGCGCCATCGGACAGAGGGGATAAAGATACTTCTTTATCTTTTGTTTTAAAAATTATTGTACTTGATTTTTATGTATTGTTTAATTGTGACATGTAATTGTTAGGGTTTGTAGATTTTGATATATCTTTTTCTTGCTGTTCTTTATTGTGCTGTAGATTTCTTTTTACGTATTCTTCGTCTATAAGGTAGGTATTGCCTTTGCGTTTTTGCCCTGGAAGCTCAAACATAGCATCTTGCAGTATTTTTTCAAGGGTACTACGCAAACTTCTAGCACCTAGTTTGTGCTTAACGACATCTTCTACAATAACGTCCAGTGCTGATGGGCTAAAGGTAAGGTTGATGTCTTCCATCAAAAAGAGCTTTTGATATTGTTTAAGGATAGCATTTTGGGGCTCTGTAAGTATTTTTTTGATGAGTTCTTTTGTCAGTGAATTAAGATGTACAATGATGGGAAAACGTCCTATGAGTTCTGGTATGAGACCAAATTCCCGAAGGTCTTGCGGGGTAATGTATTTAAGGAGTTCTTCTTCTTTTTCTTGATGGTAGGGAGCCATTTTGCGTTGGAATCCAATAGAAGCAACTTCTAGTCTTTTTTTGATGATGCCATGAATACCCTCAAAAGCGCCACCACAGATAAACAGTATGTTTTTGGTATCTATATTAACAGTTCTTTGGTCTGGATGGCGTCTGTTTCCTTCTGGAGATACAGTGGTAATACTACCTTCAACCATTTTTAGGATGGCCTGTTGTACATGTTTGCCCAAATCGTATCCCGTAGAGAGGTTTTCTTTGTTGCTGGTTATTTTATCGATTTCATCAATAAAGATAATACCCCATTCTGCTGCTTCTATATTAAAGTTAGCTACTTGCAAAAGACGTGATAACATGATTTCTGGATCATCACCAGCATAGCCAACCTGGGTGATGGACTTTGCATCTACAATACAAAAAGGCACTTGTAGCTTTTGCGCAATGGTTTTTAAAAGAAAAGTTTTTCCCACACCTGTTTCCCCAAGGAAAATCATATTGGACTTCTCTACTTCCACATTGTCTGTAGGTGTTTCTTTTTTGAGAGCAAGGCGTTTATAGTGGTTGTATACAGCTACACAAAGTCTTTTTTTCGCTTCTTCATGCCCTATAACAAATTGGTCTAGGTGCTGTTTGAGAGAGTGTGGTGTAAAATCTCTCCAATTGACGGTGATGGGGTTGCTTTCATTTTCTTTACGGTGTAACATCTCTTGTCTTTTGGAGACAACAGATACTTGTTGAGCACATTTGAAGCATATACATCCATTTTTTCCTTGAATAAGTGATTCGTCTCCGTTTACACGTCGATCACAAAAAGAACATACGTTAAAATCCATAGTCATGCATAATTAGTGGTTGAGTTTTTGCTTGAGCAACACACTGTCAATGAGCCCATATGCTTTCGCTTGCTCCGCACGCATCCAATAATCTCTGTTTGCATCTCTGCGAATGGTTTCTTCTGTTTGCCCAGTGTCTTTTGCTAATAGTTTGTACAAATCATCCCCGATGTCTAGAATGGCTTTCACAGCAATTTCCATGTCTACCATTTGCCCTTGTGTTCTGCCAAGGGGTTGATGAATGAGTATACGCGAATGTGGTAAGGATGCTCTTTTACCTTTCTCCCCTCCTGCTAGAATAACCGCTCCCATAGAAGCTGCTAATCCTATGCAAATGGTACCCACTGGGGAGGAAATGTATTGCATGGTATCATAAATTGCTAATCCGTCATGGACGCTTCCCCCTGGACTGTTGACATATATAGTAATGTCTTTTTCGGGTGCTACTGATTCTAAAAAGAGCAGTTGGGCTACAATGATATTGGCAATTGTATCATCAACTTTCATGCCTAAAAAGATGATTCTATCCATGATAAGTCGTGAAAAAACATCAATTTCTCTAAAGGGACGAGGTCTTTCTTCTATGACGCTTCGTGTCATATTTTCTGTTTTGTAAATGTAATCTTCTAGGCTACTAGTAGGAAGACCTATGTGTTTGGTTGCAAATTGCTCAAATTCTTTTCTGTTTGCCATGCTTTTACTGTTTAAAAAGTATTAAAAAATCATATAGGTTGTATGAAGTATTTTTATCTTTCTTACTTGGGTAGCATGGATAAAAATTGTTCTTTTTTAAATGTTTCTGCTTCTTTCCATGCTTTTTCTTGCAGGGTATTAAAGGCTGCTACAAGCAGGTCTGCTACTGTTTTTTTCATTTTGGAGTCTGGTATGAGACTTTCATCTATCTGTATGGTGTGCACTTTACCTGTTGCTGTTCCTTGGATGCTGACAAGCCCCCCTCCAGCTTCTCCTTCAAGGGGGATTTTAGCTAGTTCTTTTTGTAGCTTTTCTGGAAGAAATTGGAGATCTTGCCACGTGTTTTTACCAATGGTTTTTAGGATGTTTTCTAAATCTATCATTTGTTTATTTTTATGAGTTAAAGATTTTTTATTACACTACTAATGAGTTGTACTACCATAGCAAATGTACATAATTTTTGTTCTCCTGTATGCATATTTTTTAAAGATATCATAGACAAGGCCATTTCTTTGTCTCCAATGACAGCTACCCAAGGTATTTTTTTTTGGTGTGCATAACTGAAAATTTTTTTCATACGTGATCCTGCTGGATAAAATTCCGTGGCAATTTTTTGTTTGCGACAGTTTACTACATGTTGAATGGCTGTTTTTTCATGTTTTTTTTCCATGGGAACAACGAGTATTTGAATAGAGTGAAAGCTATTGGGAAGTAGACTACGCATTTTTAAGATATCGTATATGCGCTCTAGCCCAAAGGAAAGCCCAACACCAGATACATCGTTAAGGCCAAATATGTTGGTGAGTTTGTCATAGCGACCACCTCCTACAATACTTCCTATACCTGTATTGGGTATTTTTACTTCAAAGATAGCCCCAGTGTAGTAGGAAATGCCCCGTGCGAGAACAGGAGTAAACTGAATGCTTGATAAGGCATCGGGTTGTAACATTGTAATGTAATTTGTTATCTCTTGTAAATCACCAATAGCTTTTTGTGCCAGCGGTGTATTGAGATGTACAAGAAGGGCTTTTGGATCGTTTTTGTCCGTTTCGTTGTTAACAAGTAACATTTTAAGGCGATGGATGCTTGTGTTAGAAACACCTTTTTCTCTTAAGAGATCACAGACGCCCTCTATGCCTATTTTGTCTTCTTTATCTAGTATCTGGTATAAAACTGTTTCATTTGTTTGCATATTGATATCTTCAGCAATGGCAGATAGCAATGCTCTATGGTTGAGATGTATAGTAAAGTCGCTGAGTCCAAGAAGCTTCAATGCTTCGTATACCAAGCTAAGCAACGATGCTTCGTGGAAAAGTGAGTCCGAACCCACAATGTCAATATCACACTGATAAAATTCTCTATATCTTCCTTTTTGCGCTCTTTCCGCTCTCCATACAGGTTGGATTTGGTAACGCTTGAAAGGAAAGACAATGGCATTTTTGTTTTGGGCAATGTAGCGTGCTAAAGGGACAGTAAGGTCATATCTTAGTCCTTTTTTTGCTATTTCATTTCCCTCTTGGTTCGCAGATGTTAGTTCTCTGCTGTTAAGCACTTTAAAAATAAGTTGGTCACCTTCTTCTCCATATTTGCCTAGTAATGTTGTTAAACGTTCCATAGCAGGAGTCTCCAATGGCTGGAAATTATGGTCTATGAATATTTGCTCTAAAATATTTGTGATGTATTTTCTTTGTAGAAAAGCTTCTGTGTCAATATCCCTAAAACCAGAGGGAAGACTTGCTTGTATTGTCATGTCGTTTTTTGTTTTTTTAGCGTTTTATAAGGATTTGCATAGCACAAAGTAATGACATATCCTGCATATTATCAAATTTAACTAGCTATTTTTGTATAGGGTGAGATGATGGTTTGCTGTTTGGACAAGTTTTTTAGAGATTATAAGATAGTTGACATTTATAGGTAGTTGACGTTGTGTTTTTTGTGTGGTTGTAGGTAGTGTATACTTGTAGTTGGCAAACAAGGTACTTTTGTAGCGTATAGGATAAGATGACACCAAGGCGTATGCCTGTGCCTAGGAGTTTGGGAAAAGAGGGTGATTTGATGTCTGGAGTATAAAAATAGAGAGGTTGTTTTTGGCTACGGAAAAAAGTGTAATGGAGTGTTATTTTCAGTTGTTGCAGAGAGTAGATGATGTTTTGGCAAAAACCAATGGATAGCTGGCTAAGGTCGTGAGTAATCCCCAGTATACTTTTGATGGTGATTTTCTTCCATATCCAGGTAAAGTAGGTTTTTGTACTTGCTATGAGTTCGTTTTTACCTTGATGGTATGTCGTTTTGATTCTGCTACCCCAAGAGAAGTTTTTGTTGACCTTATAGTCGATGGTGCATTCGTGCATAAGTTTGTTGTGATTTTCTTGTGTATTTTTTTTCATTTTTTTTTGCCGGTGCAAAATAAAGGCATTGGTGAGAGTGATCGGTTTGATTTTTTTGTCCCAAGCCAGTATGAGGTTTTGTTGGTTTTTGTTCTTGTCTCCGTGAGGGCTATGGAAGTGTGGGCTGTAGTGCTTTGCCATAATCGTGATCTTGTCGTTTTTTCCTGGTGTGATTTTGTGTGCTATGATAGTGGCTATCTCTTTTGTTGAAGATATGGCTATTTCTGCTACAGTATTGTGTATACTGTTTTTCCATTCGCCAAAAAGACCCCATTGGTTGTGTTGGGTGGTGGGTTTTTCCCCTATTTGAAAAGGGAGGTTGTAGTTGTGTCTTAAAAATTGTACACCTATTTTGAGTTGGGAAGTAACATTATATAGAATGGCTCCCCCAAGTAGTTTCTCTGTGAATTTGCCTTTGTTTTTGCGTTGCTTTGCATTACGATAAACCATATTACTATCAGCAATAGCTTTTACATAAGATGCTTGTTTGTTTTTTTCTTTTTTTCCACCCCATAAAGTTGCGTAGCACCTGTTGTAGGCACTATATAGAATAGTTTCCCAAGCGCCTTGATATAGGTGTAGACCCATTCCGAAAAGAGCTTGTTTTTGTATGGCTGACTTGTAGGGAGAAAAGATTTTTTTTGTTTTGGCATAAGTGCTAGAAGTGTTTTCAAAGCTGGCTGTCGGACCTATGATAAGTCCTTGCCCAAGTTTTAGTGAATATGTTCCTATAATGCCCTGCTTGATATATTTGACTTGCTTGTCATCCATGAGGATGTATGCACGATGAAAACCATTTTTGTAAGGTATGCCAACACCTTTGTAAGATAGGATACCAGCTTCATAAACCCCCCTTTTTTTGTGTATGTAGGAAGAGGCTAATTGATAAGGTTTTCCTTCATCATCTTTTTTTTCTTGCCCTGTTCCGCAAAATAGTTGTACATAGTTTTGAGGTTGTTTTGGCTTTTGTTGTTTTTTGGAGATTCGTCCTCTTTTCTTTTGTTTTTTTGGAGGAGGAGATGTTTTGAGATAAGGCCTAACTTGCAAAATGGTTTGTTGCGACCAATGGGATACTACAATGAGATCTTCTAGGTTGTAGATAGGGCCATGTTTGGTGACAAAATCGTCAAAAGCGATGATTTGTTCGTTGTTTATTAAGCCCATTTTCTCTAGTTTACGCAAAGAGTCTACATGTAAGGGCAAAGGTGATTTTTTATATTTTTCCAATAGCGTAGCAATGTTTAACACTTTATTTTTTGTGGTTACTTCTGTACTTGCTATAAGATTGTTACATAGTAAACAGAGCATGAAGATGAAATATCCTAGCATACATGGATATAGAGGTTCTTATATATTATACAGAATGCTACTGTTTGGTGCAAGTTTTGTAGCTTTTTACATCAAGGCGTTTTCACAACATTGCACGCAAATGTCGTTACAAAAACAAAGCATTTTAGACATGCTTATAAATTAAGATAATCATTTGATCATTCATCTGCCAAATCGTATCTTTGCATATGATCACAAGTAAATACCTCAATCCGCAGAACGACTTTGCTTTTAAACGCATCTTTGGGCAAGAAAAAAACAAAGAGATTCTCATCTCCATGCTCAATGCCGTGCTTAAAAATCAACTGCATCATGATATTAAGGATGTAATCTTTTTAAAGACTTCACAAGACCCAGAAATTGCCTCCCAAAAGCAAAGCATTGTAGATGTACTCTGTAAAGATGAAGATGGCTGTCAATACATTGTAGAAATGAAGATAGCACGTACAGAAGGCTTTGAAAAAAGAGCGCTTTTCTACGCTTCTAAAGCCTATGTAGATCAAGCAGAAGTAGGTGAAAAATACCATAACCTCAAAGAGGTCATTTTTTTAGCCTTTACCAACCACATTCTTTTTCCTAAAAAGGAACATTATAAAAGTGAACATGTTATTCTGGATAAAGTTACACTCGCCCAGGACATGAAGTATATGAGTTTTACTTTTGTAGAACTGCCTAAATTTGGGAAGCAATGTCCAGAAGACATCAGCAAACTTTCCTTAGAAGAAAAATTCTATCACTTTTTATACAAAGCTCCTGCCATGAGCGATGCAGATTTGACAAAGCTTACAGGGAGAGATGTTGTTATAAAAAAGGCCTTTGATGAGCTAGAAAGGTTTAGTTGGACAGAAGAAGAGCTCAATACGTATGATCAAGTCCAAAAAAGAGAGAGAGACAATCTCTCTGCTTTACTCTATGCTAAAAAGGAAGGCAAAAAAGAAGGTCTTGCAGAAGGGATAGAAAAAGGCAAACAAGAAGGTCTAGCCGAAGGAATAGAAAAAGGAAAAGAAGAAGAAAGAAAAGCCATGGCAGCAAAAATGCGCAAAGCAGGTGTCGCTCCCGCACTCATTGATAAAATCATACAAAAGTATAAGGAGAACAAATAAAAAGATACACTGTTGTTACACTGCTATTTCGAACCTTTAGAAACATTTTCATTAAAGTATTTTTCATCTTTTTTAAACTTGATCTTTTTTCACAGGAATACTCTCTCTTATTTGCTTGTATAATAATATCATGAAAATCTGCAATATCATAAGAATCTGCTATTGAAGCTGGCCTCATACCATGCGCATACAAACTGATAATTTTTCGATCTAGTGTTTTTCCTATATAAAATTTTTGTAACAGAAAAAAATCACTACATTGCAACATAGTCACAACCCATGCTCATGAAAAAAAAATACTTACTACCTCTCATCTATATAGCCCTCTTAACAATAAAAGTAAATGTTGCATCCTCACACACTCCCAAACATCAAAGGCACAAAACAACCTACACACATCAGAACTATACCCATGATCTACAAATATTTCATAACACCATAGAAAAATTTCCAACAAAAAACACACCCCAAACGCTACGCGAATACGAAAAAAAGACAAAAGAACAATTTGCCAGATTAACAATTTACCACCAAACTTACACTTCTCAAAAAAAAATCATAGATCCCTTAATAGCATTACACAAAATACTCATAGACAAAACAGCACTTTTAGAAAAATCCCTACTATGCTTAAAGCAACCAAACCCCACCTATACACAAGCTAACGAATTAAGTATAGCCGTACAAGATAGTATGGGTCTCATTCCCATAGGAAACAACTTATGCAACATCGCCAAAACCTATGTACAAAATACTCCAGATACCAAAAAAGAATCTATAGAATATTTATTGCAAACATCCATACAAACATTCTACACAAAAAACACACAAGTCACACAACAATTAGCTATCATAGCAAAAAAATTTACAAATATAGACCTACAGCTCTTAAGTAAAACCATCCAAACAACAAATAAAAAACTAGAAGAGTGGATTTATAAAACAAAAAAAACAGCCCAGCAATCCCTAAGCATCATCACACTTAAAAGCGATATTACATTCCTAGAAGAAAACCTGCATGATATCTTACAAAAAATTGAAATCCTTTATAGAACAGACCCCTTTCATACAAATTCTTTTGCTAAAGCATTCATTGTACAGCAAACAACCATCATACAAACATATACACATACCGTTGCCCTTAACATCTACATAGCATTCGTGCTAACAACCCAAAATTTAGAAAGGTCCTGGGAGTGTTTACAAAAAAGAATCGCGCTACTTCAACCAACTGAATCTTCCACCTATAGTAAAAAAACAGCAACAGTTACTTCTATACACAATCACATCAATATACACTCCCAACTTGTTCATAGACTCTATGTACTTACATATCATATGGGACAAGGTCCCGTGGTATGCAACTTAGGTATGTCTCTACAATCTTTTCAAAACCGTATACAAACAATACAAAAACACTTGTACACAACCCCAGTAACACAAAAACCATTAAAACAACACGTTGATGAAGCACATTACATTTCAGACCCCAAAAAAGAACCCAAAGAAGACCTCCCAACCCCCAGCACCATCAAATTCTCCCCTAGTGAGATCGCCTTAAATTTCGAAAATGACATACCATCTGAAAACGAAGAAGACGAAAATGATTGCACCATTTTATAACCACAACATTATACACAAAAGACATTATATAGTCAAAAATGTATACAAAATGACAATCCACCCAAATCCTCATGTTAATAGACCTGTTGCAAAAATCAACAAAACACCTTTCAAATTAACACTTGCAAAGAAAAAAAACAATTTTGCAACCACTCTATGATAAATTTCTGTATCTTTTTGCAACACTTTTTACCTTGGAGTAGGAAACGTGTTTTTCAATATTTTTCTTTTTTCAGTTTGTCATGCAAGCCCAAAGTATTTATGCAAGAGAAATGGCTGTATTTTTAGTTTAAACTTTTTAAATATTTAAAAAAGCATTACCTTTGCCTAACTATATTCCTTATTGTACATAAATTCATAACAACGTGAAAAGCAAATACAAAAAACAAATAATTTTTTGGGTGCTTCTCTCACTTTTTATGGGAAATTTAAAGGCTACTGGTATAAACAAACCTATTCAATTTAGCTATTGCAATAACGGTTATAGAAATATAAATAGTAGCAATACGCATAGCTCCCTTACCTCTTGTCGAAACATTTTTGCCCCCTATAGCTATCAAAAAGCATCTTATAAAAACACCAATAGCTCACTATTTTCCGATAGAAATGTTGTAAAGAAAACAAATGAATACGAAAAAAATGAGTATTACCAAGCATTGTCAACAGAGTTTGCAAAAAGCAAGATGAGTAGCAACATTACATGGGAAGATTTTTTGTCTCAAAAACTTCAAGTAGTAAACCAAAGTATGCAAAATTTTAACGCTGTTTTGGAGGATCAAAGTACATGGATCAATGAGAACGATTTAAAAGTAACGACGATTCAAGTATTAGATAATCAATATGTAAGCGTAAGCAAATTGCAGTATGAAGTTTGTGCAATACAAACAATGTCGAAACAAAATAGCAATTACTCCATATCTCCATGGGAAATGTTTTCAAACAGAAACATCCCCCAAAGAGATTTAGCTGACCAAATAAAAGTATTTCATGATACAATAGCTATATGGGAAAATACTTATCGCACTTGTTTGGAAAGTTTTGATAATCTGCTAAAAATATCTTTACAAAAGTATGAGGAGCAATGGAGGAAATGGCAAAATACGCGTAACCAAAACGATACAGATGCTTTGGTTACAGCATTGAATAGTTTGGTAACACAGTATAAAAATCTACAAAAAATACAAAACTGTATAACAACAACAAAAAGTGATCTAGACAATGCACCTGCAAGTGTTGCATTTTTAAAGCGATTTACAAGTATAAAGGAATCTGTGTCCTGTGTGCAAAAGCAAGTGTACCAATTTGTACATGAAAAAGCCACAATATATAATAACTTCAATAAACATATACAAGATGAGCTAAATGCAAAAGACACCCTTATACAAAAGCATCTGATTGACAACAAGACTATTATCAAAGTTTTAGGTACAAATTGGGATAATTTGTTTGCTGAATGGGCAAAACGGACAAAAGAATACCTTGCAAGAATAGCTCTATGGAAACAATTTAGTGATATTATATGTATCCATGATACAAACAACAATACACCAACAGATCAGTTTTTACACGAGGTAGAAAGCAAGCTTATAACATCTCAAAAAATGGTCAGAAAAGCAAAACAAAATTATACAAAAGAGGTAGATGCTTTCGTAACAACAGTAAACAAAGACTTGGATACATGCTTCGACGTATTGTCCATGGAAAAACCACTTTTACAACAGACTGATTTTAATCTTTTAAAAAAGAAGTATACCTTTTTAAAAAAGCTAATAATGTGCTGGTCAAAATGTTTTAATGCAATATTAAGGAAAAAAAATTTGCCACAAAAAAAAGAAAAACTACTTTTTGTTACCATAACTCCTATTGCTAATCAAAAACCTAATTACGACGGTGTTGTGTTTAGCTGGGAAAAAAAATGCACCTATTAGATGTGGAAATTAAAAAATTCTGTGACAATTTTCAAAATCATATTAACCATTATAACAAAGCAATAGATATAAATCCATCCCTTTTTACAAAAGACCGAAAAAACCTCTTAAAACAGGAAAAAAGCCTACAAGAAGTTAAAAACCAGTTTGCAAAACTGTCTTTTGCTATGCAAAAGATTGAACAAATATGTGATATCTATGATCCTATTTCACAAAAGAAAAAGCAATTACTGCACGTAAAGCAAAAGTTCGCAAATGCTCAAAAATTATTAGACAAAGAAATAAATATTAATGTTTCATTGAAAATAATGATAGAAACTTTAGATAAGCCCATAAAAAGAAAAGAAGTCCTATCATCTATACCAGAAGATGGCGAAATGTTGACAACTACATCACAAGTAGAAATTTATAAACAATTTATAGATACGCAAAAGTCAAGAATAAAAATTATAAAAAATCAATACAATATATTAAAAAAAGAAAATAGCATAACACTGGATTTTTTGCATCAAGTATGGCGAGAGAATGGTAAGCTATTTTTGGCACAGTGGAAAACGTTGATTGACCATTATAATAGTGAAGTACAGCGCAAGATTATTTATATAAACCAGGAAAATGAAAGTCTTGAAAACCGCTTTGATATAAGAAAAGCCAAAAACCTACTCATTTCTATGCAAGAAACAGCCACATTTTTTGATACGATCAGCACATCTTTCGAAAATCTAGATAAAACAGTGATGTGTGACAATATTGCAAAACAAAGAGACGCTTTTGTTGAAAAAACTAAAAAACTGAGTAAAGACCTTTGTAAGAGGCCAGGCAATCCCCGTAAACTTAATCAAATAGAATACCTTGAAAAGGCAATAGAGACTTATTATGAGAAAGTAAGTACGCATATTGCTCTAAAGTGTACAAAGATACAAGAGCAAGAGTTTTTACAAATAGAAAAAATCGCTAAACAAAAAAAACTTCAACCTAATATCATATACGCTTTAAACATGAACAATTTACTTATAACTATTTATTTTGCTCTATGTTTTCTCCTTTATAAAAAGATAGAAAAAAAATGGTTGCCTCCTGTAACATGTGAAAAAGAAACCAACAAGATTGTAACAGCTTCTCCTAAAAAAAACAAACGTTGTACGAAGCAATATCTTTTGCTTTTTCTATAGTAAATGCTAGTGTAGCATACACTGTAAAGACCTAGAAAGAAGTCAGTTGTTAAAAAATGAAATCATTACTAACAACAATTCATTTTTATTGCTATTTTTGTACTTGCATCACAATGAAAAACCAAAGCAGATGAAATATAAAGCCGTTATCGGTCTTGAAGTACACGTTCAACTCAATACCCAACGTAAAATGTTTGCAATGGAGCAAACAACCTATGGAGCTCCTCCTAATACACAAACAAGTCCTACTACACTTGCACATCCAGGGACATTACCTTCGCTTAATCGAGAAGCAGTAGAATATGCACTCAAAATGGGGATTGCCTGTCAATCTTCTATTACAGAAGAAAATAGGTTTGATAGAAAAAGCTATTGCTATCCAGATTTGCCAAAGGGATTTCAAATTACACAACATACAACACCTATTTGTCGTGGAGGATTTGTGACGGTTGATACGACTACTGGTACAAAACAAATAGGTCTTGAACGCATTCATCTGGAAGAAGATACAGGTAAAACACTGCATCCTACCGAAGGAGATGTTATATTGATAGATTTTAATAGGGCTGGTCAGCCCTTAATAGAAATTGTAACGAAACCTGATATTGTTTCTCCTGAAGAAGCAGGAGCATTTGTAGCAGAAGTGCAACGGTTGGTGCGCTATTTGGGTATTTCTGATGGCCATATGGAAGAGGGTTCGTTGCGTTGTGATGCAAATGTATCTATCATGCCGGAGGATAGTACTGTTTTAGGTGAAAAGGTAGAGTTGAAAAATATGAATTCTTTGCGCCATGTACGCCTTTCTATTATGGAGGAAATTAGACGTCAAACAGCACTGAAAGCAGAGGGTAAGGCAATTGTTTCACAAACACGGTCATATAATCCTCAGACAGGTAAAAATGAATTTCAGCGTAATAAAGAAACACTATCCGGTTACCGCTATATCATAGAGGCAAACCTTAATCCTTTTGTTATCTGTCAAACAGATATTAAATCCATGCAAGCAACCATGCCTATTTTGCCTCGGGAGCTTGCCCATAAACTCCAAACAGTATATGGGCTTTCTGCAAGAGCAGTGTCTGTCTTAGTGGATGAAAAAGAGACAGGTCTTTTTTTTGAAGCTGTGTGTCGCTATACAAAGCATTATAAAGTAGTAGCAAATTGGATTGTAGGTCCTATTAAATATTATCTAAATTACCATAAAGTGCATTGGTGTGATTTCCCACTAGACGCTGAAAAAGTAGCACAACTTACCAATATAGTAGCGGAGAAAATGGTGAGTTTTTCTATAGCAAGCCAAAAGCTCTTTCCTCAATTGATAAAAAATCCAGATGCAAACCCCTATCAGTTGGCAAAGGAGCAACAGTTGAATATTGGCAATACAGAACAATTGCATAGCTGGATCCATCAAACATTAGAAAATTTTCCACAAAAAGTTGTGGCATACCAGTCTGGCAAAACTTCTTTATTGGGTTTTTTTATGGGTGAAGTAATGCGCATTAGTGAAAGAAAAGCAAATCCAGAAAAAACAAGAGAGCTGTTGCAAAAAGTCTTGGAGGAGCTTGCTCCCAAGGAATAAATGCTGGAGCTACTTTTTTGAATAGTTTTGTATTAGGAGATGCTTTGCCATTTTGTAAGGAAAATGCGTAGGAAAAAAAGTATCCTTTTTCTTTCTGTAAAGATTTGCCCTACTATTTTTCCCAAACAAGAGAATCCTTTTAGATTGTTGTATATGATATTGCTATAACACGTTATCATCAAGAGTAGTATGCAAATCATGTAAGGGGTGATATAATTAGCGAGTGCAGATGCTCTCTGTTGAAAAAAATAATACATGGTTTCTGTTGTTAAAAATATAGAAAGTTATACTTTTATGATAAAGATTTTTCTTCATAAATCCAAAAATTTCCATTTTAAAAAGTATTTTTAATTTTTTTTCATTTTGTAAAGCTTTGTGCAATATGTATATGTCTATTGGAAAACCTAATTTTTATATAATGGCTTAAACTACAAAATATTGTATAAGCTTTGCAACATATAGAGAGCGTTTCTAAGACTCTCATAACTTACAACTACAAAATAAAAATGCAAGAAGTGCGATCTCTTTAACCCTTTATTGGTTTATAGGGTTAAAATGAATACATTTGCAGGTATTGTAATTTTTTTTTGATGGTTACACTGAAATCTCTTTCGTATTTTATAGGTGGTCGCACGTTGTACGACGACGTTAACTTAGCTATTAAGCCTAAGGATAGAATTGGCCTTATCGGGTTGAATGGACATGGTAAATCTACCCTTTTTCGTATTATTAACAGCGAAATTAGCCCTAGCTATGGTAGTGTACAAAAAAGTCGCGACACTTCAATCGGCTTTTTAAACCAAGATTTACTGTCGTATAAAACAGATCAAACAATCCGTGAGGTAGCCATGAGTGCCTTTGCTGAAGCTATTGGTGTACAAGAGAAAATCAATGCTGTTTTGCAGGAAATGGAAAAAAATTATCGAGATGAACTAGTAGAGGATCTAGGACATTTACAAGAGCGTTTTTTGATGTTGGGAGGATATGATATGGAAATGCGTACAGACCAGATACTTGAAAAAATGGGCTTTAAAACCAAGGATTTGATGCGTTCTTTCAATGAATTCTCAGGCGGATGGCGTATGCGTGTCATGTTTGCTAAACTCCTTTTGGAAGCACCTTCCTTGCTGTTGTTGGATGAGCCCACAAACCACCTGGACATTGTTTCTATTCAGTGGGTGGAATCTTATCTCAAGGATTATCCGCATGCGTTGATGATTATTTCTCACGATAAACGTTTTTTGAATGGTGTGACAAATGTGACTTGGGAAATTACACAAGAACGTATTGATGTGTATGCTGGGAATTATGATTTTTATGAAAAGGAAAAGGAACAACGTTTTGTAACACAGGATAGAGCCTACCAAAATCAACAGAAAGAAATTAAACGACAAAAGGAGTTTATCAATCGTTTTCGTGCTAAAGCAAGTAAAGCTGCTTCTGTACAATCGCGTATTAAAGAGTTGAATAAAATGGAAGTGGTGGATTCTGTACAGAAAGAAAAGGTGAATTTGCGTATTCGTTTTGCTGTTGAACAGCAATCTGGTAGAGATGTGGTACGTATTGAAAATATTTCGAAGGCATTTGGCGATCTCTCTTTATTACAAAATGCTACTGCACATATCGATAGAGGAGATAAGATTGCGCTGATTGGTATGAATGGGCGCGGTAAGTCTACTTTGTTGAAGTTGATTGCACAAGTGTTACCTCCGGATCATGGAGAAACCATATTAGGGCACAATGTTACCATAGGGTATCATACCCAACACCATCTGGAGAATCTTGATGCTGAAGCAACTGTGTTACAAACATTGGAAAATGCTTTACCTCAAGCTCCCCATAGTACAATTCGGGCTATTTTAGGCTCTTTTCTCTTTAAAAACGATGATGTATATAAGCCTATTAAAGTACTTTCTGGAGGCGAGAAAGCACGGGTTTCTTTAGCGAAATTATTTGCACTCGGTCCTAATTTTTTGTTATTAGATGAGCCTACAAACCACTTGGATATGATGGCTATTGATTTATTAACACAAGCTTTGCAACGTTATGAGGGTACTTTGCTCTTTGTTTCTCACAATCGTTACCTTGTGCAGGAAGTTGCTACAAAAATTTGGTATTTGCAAGATGAGCAGATCAAAGAGTTTATTGGTTCTTATGATGAGTTTATCACCATTGAAAAAGGAAATTTTTAATCATCCATTATTGTTTAGAAAACAGGTCATAAAGAAGTTTACTGCTTTTTTAAAGTCTTTTTTAAAACATCTATCAAAGTTTTATCTGCTCCTTGTTTCTCTAATAAAGCAATGGTTTTTTCTATACCCTCTGCGAGTCCTTCCTTTTTACCTTTTTCCATTCCCTCCGCAAGACCTTCTTGTTTACCTTCTTCTTTAGCGTAAAGTAAAGCAGAGAGATTGTCTCTCTCTCTTTTTTGGACTTGATCATACGTATTGAGTTCTTCTTCTGTCCAACTAAACCTTTCCAGCTCATCAAAAGCCTTTTTGATAACAACATCTTTCCCTGTAAGCTTTGCCAAATCTGTATGGCTCATGGCAGGAGCTTTGTACAAAAAGTGATAGAATTTTTCTTCTAAGGAAAGTTTGCTGATATCTTCTGGACATTGCTGCCCAAATTTAGGCAGTTCTACAAAAGTAAAACTCATATACTTCATGTCATGGGCAAGTGTAACTTTATCCAGCAGAACATGTTCACTTTTATAATGTTCCTTTTTAGGAAAAAGAATGTGGTTGGTAAAAGCTAAAAATATGACCTCTTTGAGGTTATGGTATTTTTCCCCTACTTCTGCTTGATCTACATAGGCTTTAGAAGCGTAGAAAAGCGCTCTTTTTTCAAAGCCTTCGGTACGTGCTATCTGCATTTCTACAATGTATTGACAGCCATCTTCGTCTTTACAGAGTACATCTACAATGCTTTGCTTTTGGGAGGCAATTTCTGGGTCTTGTGAAGTCTTTAAAAAGATTACATCTTGAATAGCATGATGCAGTTGATTTTTAAGCACGGCATTGAGCATGGAGATGAGAATCTCTTTGTTTTTTTCTTGCCCAAAGATGCGTTTAAAAGCAAAGTCGTTCTGCGGATTGAGGTATTTACTTGTGATCATATGCAAAGATATTGTTTTTTGAACAAAATGTTAAAGGGTTATAGTGTAGCTTCGCATTTACTTATTCATCATCCTTGCCGTGTAGTATTTGTGCAATGAGTGCTGGATCAACACCTGCTTTGCGCATTTTTGCTGCCATGGCTTTTCTTTCTTCTTGTTTACCTTTTTCCATGCCTTCTGTGAGCCCTTCTTGTTTGCCTTCCTTTTTAGCATAGAGTAAAGCAGAGAGATTGTCTCTCTCTCTTTTTTGGACTTGATCATACGTATTGAGCTCTTCTTCTGTCCAACTAAACCTTTCTAGCTCATCAAAGGCCTTTTTGATAACAATGTCTCTCCCTGTAAGCTTTGCCAAATCTGTATGGCTCATGGCAGGAGCTTTGTACAAAAAGTGATAGAATTTTTCTTCTAAAGAAAGTTTGCTGATGTCTTCTGGACATTGCTTCCCAAATTTAGGCAGTTCTACAAAAGTAAAACTCATATACTTCATGTCATGGGCGAGTGTAACTTTATCCAGCAGAACATGTTCACTTTTATAATGTTCCTTTTTAGGAAAAAGAATGTGGTTGGTAAAAGCTAAAAAAATGACCTCTTTGAGGTTATGGTATTTTTCCCCTACTTCTGTTTGATCTACATAGGCTTTAGAAGCGTAGAAAAGCGCTCTTTTTTCAAAGCCTTCTGTACGTGCTATCTTCATTTCTACAATGTATTGACAGCCATCTTCATCTTTACAGAGTACATCTACAATGCTTTGCTTTTGGGAGGCAATTTCTGGGTCTTGTGCTGTTTTTAGAAAAATTACATCTTGAATAGCATGATGCAGTTGATTTTTAAGCACGGCATTGAGCATGGAGATGAGAATCTCCTTGTTTTTTTCTTGCCCAAAGATGCGTTTAAAAGCAAAATCGTTCTGCGGATTGAGGTATTTACTTGTGATCATATGCAAAGATACGATTTGGCAGATGAATGATCAAATGAGTATCTTATTTATAAAAATGGCTAAAATGCTTTGTTTTTGTAACGAACATTTAATGTTTGAAACGTCTCTGCTGGACAGTCTTTTTCTATGACAGGAGAAAAGGAAAGGTCATAGGGACCCCTCTGTTGAACTGTCTTATCCCCTCAAAGAAAAAATTACGGTATGTAAACCTTCCATGGCTAATACAACACGTCAAAAAATCATTTGCAACAAATGTGTAATATACTCCCGCCTAACAAAAAACAACA
Source organism: uncultured Bacteroidota bacterium (assembly GCA_942492555.1). Classification (GTDB taxonomy): domain Bacteria; phylum Bacteroidota; class Bacteroidia; order Cytophagales; family Amoebophilaceae; genus JBCCVH01. The sequence goes on from CALOEX010000010.1 coordinate 55,063, forward strand.
TCTTTAACAAAACAAGAACCTGATGCCAACCTACTAACCTCCTGTTGCAATTTAAACACAACCATCTGTTTATTCCTACGTAAATCAGCAGATAAAATCAAAGAATGCAAAACAATATAAACAACCCCATTTTTTATAGTCAAACTCTTCAGCTGGTCCTTCAAAGAAGAAAAAAGATTCCCCCAAGCCTTAACAACAAGATCTTTTATCCAAAAATCATCGTATTGCTTAGCCCGTAAACATTGCTTCACAAACCCCTGTATCAAATAATCAAACTGTTTTGCCATAATTCATAAAAAATTTTCAAGAACATCAAACCTAGGTATCTCCGCCAATAAAGCATATCCCCCTTCTGAAAATTGAAAACAAAAATGATGCATACCATTCGTAAATAAAAGAAAAGGAACACAATCAACATTATAACCCATCATCTGTTTAACAGTCATCTCATTCAAAGTATGCTCAGGCGACTTACATTCTACAAGCATCATCAACTTACCGCTACGAGAATACACAAAAACATCTGCCCGCTTACTATAACCCCCTTGGGGTAAAATCACTTTGCGCTCAATACTCATAAGACCAACCGGATACGCTAAACAATCTACCAAGTAAAACACCACATGTTGCCTCACCCATTCCTCAGGCGTTAAAACCACATATTTTTTACGCAATCTATCTAAAATATACGCCTTACTACCTTTTTTTCTCACCTCAAATGAAAAAGAAGGAAAATCAAGTTTATACATAACCATATACTATGTACCTAGGGCCGGAATCGAACCGGCACAATGTTGCCATTACTGGTTTTTGAGACCAGCGCGTCTACCTGTTCCGCCACCTAGGCATTATTACGAGGCCACGAGCGGATTCGAACCGCTGTACAAGGTTTTGCAGACCTCTACCTAACCACTCGGTCACATGGCCCTAAACTTTATTTACTTCCTATTCTTTCGATCCTCCCTATCTTTTTCGGCTAATTCCGCCTTTAACTGCTTAAGGACCTCTAAATCTCCCAATGTGTTATTCACCTCTGTATTCTTATAAGAAGTCGCATTTCCACTCGTGTTATGCTCTTTAGAAACAACAGACAACAATAACTTTTGCTCATCCTCGACAAAATCTACTACATAAAAATCTAAGCTAGTCCCCACCATCATCTTTTTAGATTCTTTCTTACCAAGATCTTTACTAGGAACAAAACACTGCAAACCATTTTCTACTTCCACAATAATTCCACCATTCGTCTTCTTAACAATATTTCCTTTATGCGTAGAACCAATCGTAAACATTTTTTTAAATGAAGACCAAGGATTTTCTTGCAAATCTCTCAAAGACAAAATCAATAACCTATGCTCTTGATCAACAGAGGTAACCACCACCTCGATTTCATCTTGCTCTTTAAAAAGCTCTTCAACATCATGGATCTTCTTGGTCCATGACACATACTTTTTATGCAAAAAACCTTCAATTCCAGGCTCAAACTCAATATAAACCCCATTTTTAGTCAAATTAAACACCCGCCCTTTAAATCTCCCTCCAACCAAGTACTTTTGCATATGATCACCTTTCCATGGATCTGACATCAATTGCTTTAACCCTAACCGTAATTCTTGAGCTTCTCTATCAATATCTAACACCTGCAAATCCAACTTCTGATTTAAAGACAAAACATTTTTAGGATGCTTAATAGCACTACTATAAGACATCTCAGAAATATGCAACAAACCAATAACCCCCTCTAGCACTTCAATCAAAGCATAATAATCAGAAATCTCTCTTACAATCCCCTGCACACGAGAACCTTCAACAATATCCTCTGGTAACTTCGACCAAGTAAGCATTTTCGTAGAAAGAGAAACATAGTTTTTTTCTAAATCAAAATCTTTAATCACAACTTGCAATGTTTGCTCCACATTAAAAACCACTTGCCCCTTTTCATCTTTAAGTTGCAACAAATCATCAATTTTTTTGTTATAAGCAATATCCTTCTTATGCAGTAACCCAACAATTCCTCCCAGATTTACAAAGATACCAAAATTTGTCACGTTCTTAATAGTACCAGAAATAATTTGACCTTTCTCCAGCCCTTTGATAATATTCTCGCGATGTTTTGCCTGCTCTTTCTCTATAAGAATTTTACGAGAAACAACAACATTATCTTTATTTTCATTCATTTTCACAACCACAACCTCAACAAAATTTCCTACATACTCATCAAAATTTTTCGTTTGAACCGTATTAATTTGTGAACCAGGCAAAAACACCTCAATATCTAAAATATCCAATACTAACCCACCTTTGATCTTACGCTTTACAAACCCTTTCAATATTTCACCTGTCCGATGAGCTTCACTTAAAGCCTCCCAAGCCTTAATAAGACGTGCACTCTTTCGAGAAACTTGCAATTCACCTCTTAAGTCCTCTTTCGCATCAATATACACCTCAACCTCATCTCCCACTTTAAAATCAACCAAATCCTTAAACTCAGAGCAAGACACTATCCCATTTGACTTAGCACCAAGATCAAGAACAACATCACGATCCGTTATTTGAAGCACTCTCGCCTTAACAACCTCTCTCTCAACCTCCACAGGACGCTTCTCCTCATATTGTTGGAAAAGATCACGAAAACTTTCCGTTGTATATGCAGTTTGCACATCGTTAAAAAAAACCGCATTACGAAACGCATTAAATTCTTTTTTCATATGTATTAAAAATTTTAAAAACACTAATTCATGCTAGATTGAAGTACTCTCCATGCATGTTTAACAAAAGAAAGAAAAACACACTACACACTTCAAATAGCCCAAATTTACAAACTATTTACCCAACAAAAAATTATACGAAAAAAATAAACAAAAATACCCTACTTCTCTCTATAAAACCATCATGCAATGACACAATGACATCCAGTAAACAAAAAATTACCTTGGCATACAGATTGCAACCCCACTCACAAACAAATAAATAAAATTTTAACAAATTGAACCATTAATCCAATTCCCATGGCTACACAAAAAAACAAAATAATAGGCATCGACCTCGGAACAACCTTCTCCTGCGTAGCATGCATCGAAGGAGCAACCCCAACTGTCATCTCTAATAAAGAAGGAAACCGAACAACACCCTCTATCATCTCCTTTGACAAAAAAGGAACAGGAGAACGTAAAGTAGGAATGGGTGCAAAAAGACAAGCAATCACCAACCCTACAAACACTATATACTCCGTAAAACGATTCATGGGTAAACCCTATAACCAAGTAGCAGACATAGCCAAAAAAATGCCTTACAAAGTTATTAAAAATAACAAAGAAAACTGTGTGATCTCCATCGGAGATAAGCAATTTACCCCCCAAGAACTTTCAGCAATGATACTGCAAGAACTCAAATCCACCGCTGAAGCCTACCTAGGACACGAAGTGACAAAAGCCGTCATCACAGTACCCGCTTACTTCAATGACCAAGAACGACAAGCAACCAAAGAAGCAGGACAAATCGCAGGTCTTGAAGTAATGCGCATCATCAATGAACCCACTGCAGCAGCACTCGCCCATGGACTTGACAAAGGTAAAGAAAATATGAAAATAGCCGTTTATGACTTTGGAGGAGGAACATTTGACATTTCCATCCTAGAACGTGAAGACGGTGTATTTGAAGTCAAATCCACCAACGGCGACGTAAACCTAGGAGGAGACGACTTCGACGAAGTCATCATCCAACACCTCATCGACACCTTCAAACAACAAGAAAGCATCGATTTACGAAAAGACGTAGCCGCCATACAAAGACTCAAAGAAGCAGCAGAAAAAGCAAAAAAAGAACTCTCTTCATCACACAAAACAGAAATCAACCTCCCCTACATCACCGCAACACAAGATGGACCAAAGCATCTTGTCCTTGAACTTACACGTAGTAAATTCGAGCAACTCGTAGCCCATCTCATCGAACGTAGCATAGAACCCTGTCGCAAAGCCGTTAAAGCATCCGGTTTCTCCATCGATGAAATCGATGAAGTTATACTAGTAGGAGGATCCACACGTATACCAAAAGTACAAGAAGAAGTAGCAAAATTCTTCAAAAAAGAACCTTCCAAAAACGTAAATCCAGATGAAGCTGTCGCCATTGGTGCAGCAATCCAAGGAGGAATCATTGCAGGAGATATCAAAGGACTCGTATTACTGGACGTAACCCCACTATCACTCGGCATTGAAACCCTAGGAGGAGTCTTTACAAAACTCATCGAAGCAAATACAACCATCCCAACAAAAAAATCACAAATCTTCTCCACAGCCGAAGATAACCAACCAAGCGTCATGATCACAGTATGCCAAGGAGAACGCCCCATTGCTAAAGACAACAAAATTCTCGGGGAATTCTTCCTAGATGTACCGCCAGCGCCACGTGGAAAACCACAAATCGAAGTTACGTTCGACATCGACACCAATGGTATCGTCTGCGTATCCGCAAAAGACAAAGACACAGGAAAAGTCAAAGACATACGCATTGAAGGCTCCTCTTCCTTATCAAAAGAAGAAATAGAACGCATGAAAAAAGAAGCAACAATACATGCAGAAGAAGACAAAAAAAAGGAAGAAACCATCACACAGCTCAACAAAGCAGACAACGCCATTTTCCAAATGGAAAAAAGTCTGAAAGAAGATGCTGACAACATAAGTGAAGAAACAAAAAAGGAACTCGTAGAAATGCTTGAAAAAATGAAGCAAGCCCATAAAGAAAAAAACATTGAAAAAATAGAACCTCTTATAAAAGAATTTGACACCTTCTGGTCCAAAGTCATGCTAGAAATCATTACCGCTAAACAAAAACAAACACCAGAAGAAACAACACCAGAAAATACACCCGACAATGTTACAGAAGCAGAATTTGAAGAAGTAAAAGAATAAAAACGTAAAAAAAGGCTGTCTTGGGTTTTTTTAAGACAGCCTTTTTTTACATATCATTTCAACAAAAATCAGATATCTTTAATTCCGATCATTCTTTGCTTCAACAGAAAGCGTAGCATGAGGTACTAGCAACAATCTCTCTTTACTAATCAGCTTACCTGTTTGACGACAAATGCCGTATGTCTTATTTTTAATACGCAACAAAGCATCCTCCAAATGTTGAATAAACTTCTTAAGTCGCGTTGCCAAAAAACTCAAATTTTCCTGCTCTTCCACCAATGAAAAATCATCATCTACATTCAACATGGTTTCATGTGCAATATTTCTATTAGTACTAGCCAAACTATCCAACGTAGATATAAGCTCCTTTTTAGCTTGATCAAGTTTTTCATCAATAATATCTTTAAACTTCTGTAATTCTTTTTCTGAATACCGTGTATTACTCATAGCAAAAATCATTTATAAAAACATCATAAAAGTATATAGAATCGTTGCAAAAATTTAGCTTTCCGACAAGTATAACATACGCTTGCAATTTTTTTAAAAAACACAAAACAGAACCACTTGTGGCACTCCATTAAATTTTTCTATGACATGTTGCACTCCTTAAAAAGAACAAAAAAACCTTTTATGAAGCACTTTTCTCACAACCACCCTAACGTATCACAATATACAATTTTATCCAGAAAACAATACTTAAAACAAAAATTATCCCCTACCTTAAATTCCAGCGAGTACGTGCATCGCTCAAACGCTCCACAACAGAAGACCGACCCAAACAAACAATAATATCCATCAGCTCAGGACCCACAAGCACCCCCGTTATAGCCATACGAATAAAGGGCATAATCACCGACAACCCTACATGATAAAACCCCGCCTTCTCTTTAATCAAATCCTTGACTCCTTTTTCATCAAAAACCTCAAGACCTGCCAAACCTTCGCAAATAGCATCAAACAAAACTAGAACATCCCCAGTCCAACCTTCCGCAATACTCTCCCAATCATATACCTTAGGAGGTATAAAAAAATAGGGATGATCACTCCACAACTCACTAGGAAACGAAATACGCTTTTTGACAACATCACAAACCTTGGCAACATAATCCTCGTCAACTACCAAAGACTCCCTACACAAAATCGGCAGCAAATAACGATTTGCCAACTCACGCCCAGACAACCTTCTCAAATGACATTGATTAAACCAAGTAGCCTTATCCACATCCACCTGAACACCAGCCTTATTAATACGTTTAAGTGAAAAAGAACGACACAACTCCTCTACTGTCATCACTTCCTGATTATGTCCAGGATTCCATCCCAACAAAGCAATAAAATTAAGAATAGCCTCTGGCAAATAACCCTTCTCACGAAATCCAGCATAAGTCCTAGCCTGTACCACATCATACCAATCCAAAGGAAAAATAGGAACACCAGACACCTCAACAGCCCTTTTACTCAACTTCCCCTTACCATCAGCACGCAACAAAAGAGGCAAATGCGTTAAAATAGGCATCTGCCAACCCAATCCCTCATAAATCAAACAATGTATAGGCGTTGAAGGAAGCCACTCCTCTCCACGTATTACATGAGAAATCTCCATCAAATGATCATCAACAACATTTGCCAAATGATACGTAGGCATACCCGTTTTTTTCAAAAGCACTTTATCATCCAATACACTTCCCTGCACCTGCACCCATCCCCGCACCTCATCATGAAACCTAATTGTCCGTTGCGGATCAACATGCAAACGCACCACGTAAGAATCTGAAACAACCCTACACTCCACCTCCTCTGCTGAAAGTGTTAAGCTATTCTTCATCGACATACGCGTAATCGCATTATAACTAGCTGTATGCACACCAATACTCATCTGTCTTTCACGCATCAAAGCCAACTCATCAGTCGTATCAAACGCATAATAAGCATACCCTCGCCTCACAAGCTCTTCAGCATATTTTTTATACAAATGCTTTCTTTCCGATTGTCGATAAGGACCATATGCTCCCCCCTGATCAGGACCTTCATCCGGCGTAATAGACATCCATGACAACGCCTCCTTAAGATACGCCTCACTACCTTCCACAAACCTCTTTTCATCTGTATCCTCGATACGCAAAATAAACGTCCCCCCCATGCGTTTCGCAAAAAAATAATTATAAACAGCTGTTCGAATACCCCCAATATGTTGAGGTCCTGTAGGACTAGGAGCATAACGCACACGCACCTTCCTTTGTTCTTGTAAAATAGACATAACAACCTATAAGAAAAAATAGCAATAGCAACTCAAAATATCCACTGCTAATCACACCACCTCACGACATCTACTGCGCCACACCTTTTCCTCCATAAAAGACTGTAAGATAAAAGCCGCACTAATAGCATCCACTTGAATATTTTGACGCTGTTTTTTTTTAACACCCGCTTGCACAAGACTTTTTTCAGCCATTCTTGAAGTAAATCGCTCATCATACCGAATAACAGGCACATGTGGAAAATGACGTTTAATAAACCGAATAAACTGATCTACAAGACGCGTACTTTCACCCTTGATGCCATTTAGCTCCAAAGGCCATCCCACCACAACCATTTCCACACACTCTTTTTGAAAATACTCCTTCAAAAAAGGAAGAACTGTATAAGTAGGCAATACTTTAAGAGGCGCAGCAATCAATTGCAACGAATCCGTAACAGCAATACCCGTTCGTTTTCTTCCATAATCTATGGCAATAATTCTGCTCATGTTTTATAAGCTTGGACAAATGCATAAACACCTAAAGGAAGCTCCAAATCATTAAGACGATCAAGCGTTCGGTTTGGAACAGCAGGAAGATAAACATCTATAAGGCGTTTATGCGTACATTGCATAAATTGTTCACGAGAATCCTTATCCACATGAGGAGACCGAATCACTGTAAAAATCTCTTTTTTCGTTTTTAATGGTACAGGACCAGCAATAGATGCACCAGTAGATTGAATACCATTAATGATACGAACAGCTGCTTTTTGAACAAGCTGATGATCATAAGACAAAAGAATAATCCGAATTTTATTCATAAAAAAATAATTTATACGTTACGGGTTTTTAATAATTTCTTCAGCAATATTTCTAGGAACAGGCTCATAATGAGAAAAAGTTCTCACAGCAGAAGCACGTCCAGAAGTAAGTGCACGTAATTTATTAGCATAACCAAAAAGTTCTGACAAAGGCACCTGGGCTTTAATAATTTCAACTTTTCCTTTAGTTTGCATACCTTGAATAACCCCTCTACGCTTATTAAGATCCCCTGTTACATGACCAGTATATTCCGTAGGAGTACTTACCTCAACATCCATAATTGGCTCCATCAAAACAGGATTAGCCTTCATAGCAACATGTTTAAAAGCACGTCGAGCCACTTCTTCAAAAGACATCGTATCTGAATCCACCGTATGGTAGGTACCATCGATAAGCGTTACCTGCATAGTTTCTATAGGAAAACCAGCCAAAGGTCCTTTTTTCATACTTTCTCTAAAGCCTTTTTCTACAGAAGGAATATATTCCCGAGGAATATTACCACCTTTAACCTCATTGATAAAAGTAAGCCCTTTCTCTTCTTTTTTTTCAGCAACAGGTCCTATTTTAAACACAATATCAGCAAACTTACCACGACCACCTGTTTGCTTTTTATAGATTTCCCTATGTTCTACAGTAGACATCAACGCCTCACGATAGGCAACTTGAGGAGCCCCCTTATTAACAGAAACATTAAATTCTGTTTCCAAACGATCCAATATAATTTCCAAATGCAACTCACCCATACCACTCATAATCGTCTGATTAGTTTCAGGATCCACAGCTACCCTCAATGTAGGATCTTCTTCCAACAATCTAGAAAAAGCCATAGACAATTTATCAATATCATCTTTTTTCTTAGGTTCAACGGCCATATTCACAACAGGTGCTGGAAAATCAATGGCTTCTAAAGCCACTTTAGCCTTTTCATCACAAAGCGTATCACCTGTTTTCAAATCTTTAAATCCAACCACCCCACAAATATCACCAGCTTGCACCCTTTCTATGTTTTTTTTATCATTAGCACGAATCTCCAACAAGCGAGATATACGTTCTTTTTTACATGTACGTGTATTGTAGACAGCTGTACCTGCATTAAGCTCACCAGAATAAACACGAATAAAAGCAATACTCCCTACATAAGGATCTGTTGCCTTTTTAAAACAAAGAGCAGAAAAAGGATCTTTAATATCAGGCTTCCTAAAAACCTCGTCTCCTGTAGCCACATCAATACCCTTGGTATCAGGCAAATCAACAGGGGAAGGCAAATACAAACAAACAGCATCTAATACAGCCTGTACACCCTTATTCTTAAAAGAAGAACCACAAAGCACAGGAATCAAATCATGATTAATAGTTCCCTTGCGGATGGCTTCTACAATTTCTTGTTCAGTGATTGTTTCAGGAGCTTCAGATATCTTTTCCAAAAGCGTTTCACTTTCAAGTGCAATCCTCTCAAGAAGATTGTTACGATATTTTGTTACGGTTGTCTTCAAATCTTCCGGAATAGGAATTTCTTCAAACGTCATACCCTTATCTTCTTCATTCCATATAATCGCCTGATTACGCACTAAATCAACAACACCTCTAAAGGTATCCTCTTTACCAATAGGAATTTGCAAAGGCAAAGGATCAATCCCGATCTTCTTTTTTATTTCATCCAACACACCAAAAAAATCAGCACCTATTCTATCCATTTTATTAATAAAACAAAGACGAGGCACACGATATTTTTCCGCTTGACGCCACACAGTTTCAGATTGTGGTTCTACACCACTGGAAGCACAAAAAAGTGCCACAAGTCCATCTAGGACACGCATAGACCGTTCTACTTCTGCCGTAAAGTCAATGTGACCAGGCGTATCAATAATATTGATTTGACAAGAATCTTTCCTACGCTCACCATCAGCCGTAGGAAATTCATAATTCCAATACGTAGTAATAGCTGCAGACGTAATCGTAATACCTCGTTCTTGCTCCTGTTTCATCCAATCCATCGTAGCTCCTCCCTCATGCACCTCACCTATAGAATGGATAATCTTCGTATAATAAAGAATTCTCTCTGTTGTAGTTGTTTTTCCAGCATCAACGTGAGCAGCAATACCAATATTTCGCAAATTTCTAAGATCAGAACCCATAATTTTCTATTTAAGATGTGCATAAGCACGGTGAGCATGTGCAGATTTATCCATATTAAGTTTCTTTTTCATTGCATTACCTTCCCCTTTAGAAGCTTCAATAAACTCATTGGCAAGCTTTTCTACCATGGTACGCTCCCTACGTTCACGAGTAGCCTCAACCATCCAACGCAAAAAAAATTGAAATTGTTTTTCAGGAGTTATTTCCTTCGGGACACTAATATTTGCGCCCCCAATACGTCTTGATGCTACTAGCACTCTAGGAGCAACATTTTCTTCTGACTTTTGAAAGACTTCCAAAGGCTCCATACCAGTTTTTTCTCGAATGATATCAAAGCTTCGATATACAATGTTTACTGCCAATGCTTTCTTGCCAGAATGCATCACATAATTGATAAGTCGTGCCACTTTAACGCTTTTATACTTGAAATCTGGTTCAATATGTCGCCTGGGAGTTTTAGATCTTGCCATAATATTAATTTGGAATTAAAACACAATATTTATTTCTTCTTTTTAGTACCGTACTTAGACCTTCCTCTCTTACGATTAGTGACACCCGCTACATCAAGCGTACCACGGACTACCTTAAGCCTAAAACCAATAAGGTCTTGTGTTTTACCTCCTCGCACCAACACTGAATTGTGTTCTTGAATAGGTGGAGTACCACCCGTTTCACCAATGACATAGGCTTTTGTCTTGTATCCATTAGAGAGCGTAACCTCAACTATCTTCTTCATTGAAGAGTTCGGCTTTTTAGGTGTAGTAGTAAGGTACTTATCACATATACCCCTCACCTGCGGACAACCTTGCAAAGCAGGCACAATACATTTTTTTACTTTTTGTTTCCTTGGTTTTCTAACCAATTGATTAATCGTTACTGCCATTAGTTACATTTTTACGTTTAAAGATACAAAGTTACGCTTATTAAATGGATTGTTCAAAATTTTCCACATGATTACAACCCAAAGCCCAACCGATACCTGAGATATCATATTTTTTACACAAGACATGAAGTTATTTTACTTTTTCCTCACTTTCTATTTTCGATTCATTCAGCAACATAGTATATTTGTCATTTAACTTAAATACGCCATATATCCAACAAAGCACAACACCGAACAAAATAACACTCGTCACAAGATTTGCATCAAGTATTTTAAAGCCGAGGAATGACAACATTTGTCCATAAGCAGACGAAGACGCTTTACCCAAACGACCTACCACACCATCTACAAAAGACTTACCTGTCACCTTTGTTTCAGCATCAAGCGGAATATAAGCAGCCTCTTTAGTCGAATCAAAGAAAACATACTTTGTAGACTTCACAAACACAACAACAGCCAACCCTACATACAAAACCCACATTTTTCTATCTACAAGAATACTTTGGTACCCTATTTTCAACAAACATCCACAAAATACTACCAATCCCACTAGTAATACACAAGGTACCAGTAAAGCAGTAAACCTCCAACCCTTTTTCGTCACAGGAATAGCCAAAAAGAACACCAACACAAGAGAAGACACTCCTATCAACACAAGTTGCATATTACCCATCCAATTCGTAAAATGAAACTTACCATTAGATTCATCTGCACCAAACTTATTAATCAAATCCTTATATGTAAGCTCAAACATACCAATAGCAGCATTATAGCCACCAACAAGCATACATAACAAACCAAGATATACGATTTGATCCGACTTTAAAAACGCTTTGATAGAATCAACAAAGCCAAGTTTTTTCTTTACGATCTTCTTTTCATCTGGTATTTGATAGGTTTCTGGATTTTTATTTATATCTTTTGTAAAGACAAAATAAATAACCACAATCGCAATAATTGCAACAAGCACAACCAACACACGAAAATCTTGATTTTCACCCTTTACACTAGGCATCCATAACCCAAGAGCTCCAGCTAAAATCGTAGACACACCCGCGCCAATAGAAAACGTAGTATAACACCTTTTGGCTTGCTCTGAAGCAGTAATGCGATTAGCAAACCCCCAAAAACCAACACTCAACACAAAGCTACCAAAAGCCTCTGCATGCACATAAAAAAGAATATAAGGCCATACTACACCTATGAATGCAACCCCCCCTTTAGGAATCATATTCACCTCCCTTTGATCGTAAATATCAATGCCTGCTATTTTTTTGTGACAAAAATAAAAAATAGCAAAAACCGCAAAAAAGTACCCCAACAAACCATACATACGCCCATTATAAGATACACGTTTAGCCACAAAATCATACCCAAATTTAAACCCAACCATAAACGGAATTACCCAAAACAACTTCACTGCAGTAATCAAATCAACCCCCTTCAACGTTTGGAGATAAGCATCCTTTAACACACGTAACCAACTATAAGTAAACGTAGTAAAAAACATCAAAGCATTCAAAAAAAGCACCTTTTTAACTTCATGGTTATAAATAGGGAAAAACTTTTTTCTCCAACGACCAAGTTCTTGCTGTTTCATAGAAATATTTTTAAAATCCAAGGGCATAGATAGCATTTTTTCCACAAAAAACAAATAGACAATAAAACTAAAAAAACAACCCTCTCACAAAAATCATACAGAACCCTATTTATATAAAAAAAACAATTTTATATTCGAAAAAGTCTTTCTTGCCAACAGCACAACATTAAGACAAACGCTTAAACCACCTACTCAACTTCTTCCAATTAAAAAGAACTCTATCCACCTTCGCAGTAATATGACTTTCAGGCAAAAAACCAAAAAACCTACCATCCTCAGAATTAGAAAAATTATCCCCCTGCATATACAAATAATCCTCCTTAAACACATACTCCTTAATCTCAGCACCATGCAACACAAAACGTTTCGCCCCACCTTTAGCAACCACATGAAACCCATCCACACTATTTTCAAGCGTTTTAATATACAAAGGATGCGTACTCTTATCAAGACTAATTTTCAGCCCTTTATAAGGTACAACAACCGAAGAAAAAGAAAAATAACAATCTGCCCCCTTATGCCTCTCCACAGGCATCTCCCCTCTCTTAATTTTCACATACTTCACCCCTTTAGCACCACTATCCTGACGAAACTGTTCCAGCCTAGCCCTTTGTAACACCGAAAAATACACCTTAACATCATCATATTTAATGATAAACCGATAATGATACTTTCTTGCATCCTGGCCCATAAACCGTTGTCCAGTCTCAACTGTCGTATATTTATTCAAAAACACATCATCCAAACGACCACTCAACCACACATCAAAAACATACTGCCTACACTTATGAGAGCCATCCATACGCCACCGACCCTCTTCGTCCATCTGATAGAGAAAACCCTCCTCCAAACGAATAGATCTACCCCTCGTACCACCAACCCGCTTAATCCAATCCCCCCTACAATCCAATGGAGGTGCCTCCTCACCACGCTGATACTCCTCCGTCTTACCCATTACACATCGAAAAGTACAAATATCACCCTCTTTGATAGACTCCAACGAAGACATGCGAAAACTAGGCAACTGAATCCAAGACAAATACGTCTTTATGCCAAAAACCCTTGGAGGCAACAAAGGAATCGAAAGCAACGTCTGGGGTGTAGTACCACCAGAAGCATACACCCGCTTAATAAGAAAATCCCCACGCAAAATCGTAGGCTCCATCGAACTAGAAGGAACCCGGCCACCTGTCATCACAAACTTCTGAAAAACAAAAAAAAACAAAAACAAAAATAAAAACTCTATCACCTCCTTTTTCTTAACCTTAGACATAACACCCACATTAAAATAATTATATAGCTAGAATCTAGAAACAAATCTAAATTTTTATTCACAAAAACCTCCTTTTTATAAAAAAAACACCAAGAACAAAAGAAAATCCGTACTATATACACATATACTCCATAATAAAAAACACACAACACAAAAATGAAAAAAAACACATCCACAAAAAAATACCTCACCATCAAAAACTACCACCTCGACGATCGACCACGAGAAAAACTCATCCACAAAGGTAAACACACCCTCACAAAAGCCGAACTCCTAGCCATGATTATCAACACAGGCATTCAAAACACAAACTCCGTAGACCTAGCACGACACATACTAGCTAAGCACAACAACAACCTCAACAACCTCGCAAAACTATCCATACAAGAACTCATGACCTTCAAAGGAATAGGACAAGCAAAAGCCGCCACTATAGTAGGAACATTTGAACTCGCCAACCGGCTAGAAAACGACCGCCACCTCAAACAACCCATCATCAAAAAAACAACAGACATCTACAAACTGATGAAACCAAGACTATCACAAAAAATCGTCGAAGAATTCTGGATCATACTACTCAACAACCAACACCAAGTACTCAAAACCATACAAATAAGCCAAGGAGGGCTACGGGCAACCACCGTAGACAAACAAATCATCCTCAAAGAATGCCTTCTACACAACGCCACAGCAACCATTTTAGTACACAATCATCCCTCAGGCAACATCCAGCCAAGCCTTACCGACATCAAGCTCACAAAAAACATCCTACAAGCCAGCACCACACTTAACATCACCATCCTAGACCACCTCATCTTCACAGACAACAACTACTTCAGCTTTGCAGACGAAGGACTCATAGACTCCCTACAACACCAAAGCCCATCCCAAACCCCAAACACAACATAAACAACAAGCCATTTCTATTACACAATATTACCATATAGCAACAAAAACAATTACATTTACCCTAACAAAACCCATAGAGGGTTGGCAGAGTGGTCTAATGCAACGGTCTTGAAAACCGCGACCTAACGGTCCCAAGGGTTCGAATCCCTTACCCTCTACACAGCAAAACACCCTAAAGTATATCCATCCAAAAGACACCATACTTTTAAAAAACACGCCCTATACACACCTACACCACTACTTTTTCATATCAACCATGAACAACACATCCAACCAACACTTTTACCTCGACAACGCCTCCACAACCCAAATAGACCCCGACGTCATCACAGCCATGCAACCCCACCTGCAACACCTATATGGCAATCCCTCTACAAGTCATCAACTAGGCAACCTCAGCAAAGTAGCCATCGAAGAAGCCAGAAACACCATACGCAACATCCTCAATGCAAACCAAGGCGACATCTTCTTCACTTCCGGAGGCACTGAAGGAAACAACCTCCTCCTACAAGGACTCATTCACGCAAACCACATAGAACACGTAATCACATCAAAAATAGAACACAAATCCGTCCTAGCCCCACTAGAACACCTAGCCAAAAAAGGAGTCATACACCTACACTTCGTAACCCTCGACAACAAAGCACAAATAGACATAGACAACCTAAAAAAACTCCTGCAACAACACAATAAAAACACCCTCGTTAGCCTTATGCACGGAAACAACGAAATCGGCAACCTCACCAACATCACACACATAGCCACATTATGCGAACAACACAAAGCACTTTTTCACACAGACACCGTACAAACACTTGCACACTACAACCTAGACCTCACCCAAATTTCCATCAGCGCATGCACTGGTTCAGCCCATAAATTCCATGGACCCAAAGGAATCGGATTCATCTACATACGCCACGGAATACCCATAACACCCCTATTCCATGGGGGCAACCAAGAAAAAACCATACGTCCTGGAACAGAAAATACACCATACATCATAGGCATGGCAAAAGCACTATCCATAGCACATCAGGAAAGAACAACACACTACAATCACCTACACAATATAAAAACACGATGCATAAAAGAACTACAACAAGCCATCCCCAATATTATATTCCAGGGCAACTGCCAAGAAAACACAAGCCTGCCCAACATCATCAACATCGGTATTCCCACAAAAACACACCAAGACACCCTCTTGCTTCATTTAGATACCCTAGGCATTCAAGCCTCTTCCGGCAGTGCATGCATGAGTGGCACAAACCTACGATCACATGTATTAGAAGCACTCAACGTCAACCCAAACTATACTACCATCCGTCTCTCTTTCAGCAAATACAACAAGATACAAGAAGTACCACTATGGACAAAAAAAATAGCGACCTTAATAGGTCGCTATTTTTACACATTTAACTAATGAAAAATAATCATTTTTTATTCTTCGTCTTCATTCTTCTTTTTAATGAAAAAGAAATAGACGATTCCTGCAATAACTACGAGTGCAACAAGACCCCCCCCGACATACCACCCCCAACCCCATTCTTTTGTTGTCGTATCTCCCTCTTTTCCTTCTTTCTTATCTCCCTCTTTTCCTTCTTTCTTATCTCCCTCTTTTCCTTCTTTCTTAGCTTCCTCTTTTCCTTCTTTCTTAGCTCCCTCTTTGTTTTCTTGCTTATCTTTTGATGTAGATGTTTTCGTGTCATCTGCAGACACTACACTTCCAAAGAAGCCAAACAAAGCCAACAAAAGAAGCAAGTATTTTTTCAAACTTGCACTTTTAAAGTTACTCATAAGTTTTTCGTTGTTCATAATTTCTATAAGTTTAGAATTTTTAAAATTGAATATTAGGCAAAGGTAACCATCTATATCACATAAAGACAAAAACAAACAAACAAACTGCTCAAAATACAAACAACGCACAATGTATATATAACAAAAAAAACATAAAATATAAATATAAAATATTATGTACGCAAAAACATCACAAACACAACCCTCTTTCCTCAAAAAACCACCTTTACAAAAAAAACGTACATTACCTATATGAAAACAACAAAACAAAAACTATGGAAATACCCAGCACCATGCAACCCCGAAACTATAACAACCCTATCCACAAAGCTACACATCCCACCCCCCATCACAACCATCCTATTACAAAGAGGCATTGACAACTTCAATGCAGCACGCACCCTCTTTAACCCATCTTGGGATCAAACACACAACCCTTTCCACATGCAAGACATGGAAAAAGCCGTCACACGCATCATCCAAGCCCTCACCCAACAACAGCCTATCTGCATCTATGGAGACTATGACGTAGATGGCATCACCTCCACAACACTCCTCTACACTGCACTAAAAGAGATAGGTGCAAACATACACTATTACCTACCAGACCGCCACAAAGAAGGATACGGACTATCACACACAGGCATTACCCATTGCCAACAACAAAACATACAACTCATCATCACCATCGACTGTGGCATTCGCGCAATAGGTCCCATCCAACAAGCAAAAAAAGCCAACATAGACGTCATCATATGCGACCACCACGAACCAGGAAACACCTTACCAGAAGCACTAGCCATACTCAATCCCAAACAAAAAACATGCAATTACCCTTTTAAAGAACTATCCGGATGTGGCATCGGCTTCAAACTACTACAAGCACTCGCCCAGAAAAACATCATCGAAAAACAAAAAATACACACTTATACCGACCTAGTCGCCATCAGCATCGCCGCAGACATCGTACCCCTAACAGGAGAAAATCGCATACTTGCCCATTACGGACTCAAGCAATTACAACAAACATCACATCCAGGCCTACAGCTACTCATCAAAAAAGCAAACCATCCAAATCCTTACACTATCTCAGGCATCGTCTTTGGTATAGCACCACGCATCAATGCACCAGGGCGCCTAAGCCATGCACACAATGCCCTCCAAGCACTATTAGCAACACACCCAGACCAAGCCCAAGAATGGATCACACTCCTAGAAACAGAAAACCAACAACGCAAAAATTTAGACCAAACCCTCCTACAAGAAGCCCTTAGCCTCATCCACGAAAACAACCTACAACAACAACACAGCCTTGTTCTCTATGCACCACACTGGCATAAAGGCATCCTTGGCATTGTAGCTGCCCGATGCGTAGAACACCACCACAAACCTACCATCCTACTCACAAAACAAGAAAACCACGTCGTTGGGTCAGCAAGATCCGTGCCGGGATACAATATATATGAAACCCTCCAAGCTTGCCACGACTTATTAACTACCTACGGAGGACACGCCTACGCCGCCGGACTCACACTACCTCTTGAGAACCTCTCCACATTCCAACAACGCTTTGAACAAATCGTACAACAAACCATCACCCCAGAACAACAACAACCACAGCAACACATTGACGTAGCCTTAGATCTAAATCAAATTAATCACCGCTTTTACAACATCATCCAACGCATGCGTCCTTTTGGACCCGGCTTTCGACAACCTGTCTTCTCAACACAACCCATCATCATACACAAACACACTATTTACCAAGAAAAGCACATTGCTCTACAACTCACACAACACAGTAGCAAAACTTTATGGCGAGCCATCGGATTCAACATGGCACACCTCCTGCCCTACATCAGCAAACAACAACCCCTTGCCATTGCTTATACCATAGAAAAAAACACTTACTTACGCAAAACACGCTACGAACTCCACCTCAAAGACCTCAAACCCATCTCCTAAAAGCTCAAGTATTGCATGCAAATTTTTAAGGAAATTTAAAGCAGGAAAAAATGAAACATGAAAAGTGTCTCTTATTTTTCACTCTGCTTGAATTTCTTCTATTACAACACATTTTCCTGAAGTTATATCTTCCGCTACTGTTTTGTATTTAACATTTTCTTTGACAGTTCCATCTAGGTAACGCACCGTTACTTTCTCATTTCTATTGATAGCTGTTTCCAAGACAATAGGATCATGAACAGAAGTTTTTTGTGCTTGTTCCTCATCTGGATTTTCCTTATTGGCTTGCAAGTGTTCAGACAGTGACAACATCAAACCTTCTTGTTGGAGGGTAATACCCTCTATGATCACTTCATAAGAAAGTAAAGACTCTGCAATGTTTTTATTGATATTATTTACAAGCATTTTAAAGAGGTTAACACCTTCTATTTTATACACAAGCAGTGGATCTCTATTTTCATAAGAAGCAGTACGTACACTATCCTCCAGCTCTTCCATTTGCTTGAGGTGACTTGTCCAGAGTTTGTCGATGCTTTCTAATGTTACAATGCTCTGCAAGTGTGCTATAACAGATTTTCCGTTGGTTTCCAGCAGTGTGGGAATATGCACATCAAGGCGGAAAACATTTTCCCGGCAACGTATGGGTATAATAGCATATGCTACTTCAGTGATGTCTTTTAGCTTTTCACACAAGAGTGCTTTGAACTCATTTTCTTTTTTTATTTGAAGAACACGCGCTATTTGATAGAGTTTTCTAATGGCTTGTAGACGGGTGCTTTCTTTGACAATTTTGGTAACTTCATCTCTTTCTAGTCCTATTTCTACCAATGATAAAATGGTATGCTCTTCTTTTTCTGCAAAACGCTCATGTATTATTGCTCGAATAGTACTGTATATACTATACATAACATCAAAAGAGAGATATTTATGAGAAAGAGCATGATTCCGTCTTTTATAAATAACATCACGTTGTTTATCCATGATATTATCATATTCACATGATCTTTTTCTAGAAAGGAAATGGCTGTGTTCCTTTTCTTTTTGGATGTTGGTAATGACTTTATCAATCATATTATCTTGGAGGACATCTCCTTCTTTTTCCCAAATTTTATCGACTTGCCTACCCAAGACACCTTGTTGCCAGTGTACAATGAGTGAATCTTCAAGAGAAAGGAAACATATGCTACTTCCTTTTTGTCCTTGTCGTCCTGTACGTCCTCGTGCCTGATTGATAACGCGTCTTGTTTCATGTTTTTCTGTAATGATGACACATAGCCCTCCATTTTTTTCTGCTTCTTCAGCAACTTTGATATCTGTACCACGACCTGCCATTTGTGTAGCAATGGTAATGGCATAAGGCTGTCCTGCTTGTGCAATGATGTCTGCTTCCAAATGGTGGTTTTTTGCGTTTAGCACCTGTGTAGGAGGGACATCAAGCAACTTTCGGATACGTTCTGAGACTTCTACCGAAGGTGTGATAATGAGTATGGGGCGATTTGTTTGTTGTAGTTCTTTAACCATTGCAGCAATCGCCTTGAATTTTTCACGTTCTGTTTTGTAGATTTTGTCTTTTAAGTCTTTGCGGATAAGAGGTTTATTAGGTGGTATGGTAACAACTTCTAAATTGTATATTTCCGCGAATTCGGTAGCTTCCGTGTTTGCAGTCCCTGTCATGCCAGCTATTTTGTGGTATTTACGCACTAGGTTTGGCGGAGTGATAGTAGCATAGGTTTGGCTCGGTTTAGCAATGGATACATCTTCTTTTGCCTCCAAGCTTTCGTGCAAACCGTCTGAATATCTTCTGCTTTTGAGTACACGTCCTGTTTTGTGGTCAACAATTTTTACTTGATTGTCTAGCACTACATAGTCTACATTTTTTTGGAAAAGTGCATAAGCTTTCAGTAATTGTGTTACGGCGTGAACCTTCCCGTTTTTTTCTTTGTACTCCTCAATCATTTTTCTTTTTTGCTCGATTTTGACCTCATCTTCTTCAGTGCTTTTTTCTATTTTTTCCAGTTCTATAGAAATATCTGGTAAAATGAAAAAGTTTTCTTTCTCGTTTTTTTGTGTTAAGTATTCAATGCCTTTATCCGTGATATCAACAATATTGTTTTTTTTGTCAATGGTGAAAAAAAGTGGTGCATCTGCCTCTGGCATATATTTCCCATTTTCCTCTAAAAAGTAACTTTCTGTTTCTACAAGTATTTTTTTGATGCCTTTTTCACTCAAAAAGCGAATGAGTGGCACATAAGTTGGCAGTCCTCGATAAGCCCTGAAAAGGCTAAGCCCCCCCTGTTTTTTATCGTTGTTTGCGATTTTTTCCCTGGCATCATTCAAGAAGTCCACAACAAGTTTTTGTTGTTGTTGATACATTTGTTTAACACGTGGTTTAAGTGTGCGGTAAATGTGGCTGTTCTCTTCTTCTTGTGGTCCCGAAATGATGTATGGGGTGCGTGCTCCGTCAATGAGAGCCTCATCTATTTCATCGATGATAGCATAGTAGAAACCTCGTTGTACTTGCTCACTGGGATCTTTGGCAATATTGTCGTATAAGTAATCAAAAGCAAAACTGCTGTTTGTACCATAGGTAACGTCTGCTTGGTAGGCTTTTTTTCTTTCTTCCGATTGTATTTGGGTGCTTTCTATACAAGCAACACCAATACCATGAAAAGCAAGTAGCGGTCCCATCCATTCTGCATCTCGTTGGGCGAGGTAATCGTTGATGGTCATCACATGAATGCCTTTTTGGGTGAGTGCATTGAGGAATATCGGCAGTGTAGCTACCAGTGTTTTTCCTTCTCCTGTACCCATTTCTGCTATTTTCCCTTGGTGCAGTACAATACCTCCCATAAGTTGCACATCATAGTGAATCATATTCCAGGTAAAGTTATGGCCTCCTACAATCCATGTGTTGCTCCAATGAGCCTTATCCTCTTCAATGACAACGTGTGCATGTTCTGTTGCAAATTTTCTGTCAAGATCAGTAGCGACAACGACTATTTCTTTGTTTTCGGAAAAGCGACGTGCTGTTTCTTTCATGATGGCAAAGGCAGTTGGCAATATAGCCAATAAAGCATTTTCTGTTTTAAGCGCATGTTTTTTTTCCTGTTTTTCAATGGCTGCAAATAGATTGTACTGCTCTTTGATGTCACTGGTGAGTGTGATTTGTTGTTTAAGCGTTGCTATGTTTGCCTCTATATCCTTGACCTGCTCTTGCAGGTATTGACGAAGTTTATTGGTTTCTGCACGGAGTTCGTCATGGCTCAAAGAGAAGAGTTTTTGGTAGATGGTATTTATTTTTTTTACGTATGGATCCAATTTTTTTGTTTCTCTTTCTGACTGGGTACCAAATAGTTTTGTTATAAAGCTGAACATATCTTTGTGTAGTTTAAGGAGCAAATATAATCAAACAAAATGTGGATTGGCATGATAGCTGAAAAATTTTTTTGCTGTTCTAGGATCTATTTTTTTTAATGCATAAAAATGCAAGGGACATGCAAAAAAGCACACTAAAAAAGATATCCAGGTTTTATTTTGGATGTTTCATCTGATGTCAGAGTTGATTTTTGTATCATGAGAGTTTTCTCTGGAGCGTGTGGTTCACTAAGCAGACCTGCTTCTCGTAAGTCTCGTAAGATGTTAGGACCTGGTTGGATGGATACTTTTTTCTTCTGAGAATTTAATAACAATGGTATTTGATGCTTTGCAATAAGCAGGGCTAGTAGTAGTAGGATGAGAGGTTTTATAATCTGTTCTATTTTTATTATCCCCCACTGATGTAGATCCACATCGCCCTTTATAGCCACAACGATAACGATCAGCACAGTTGGCCATATACTTATAGTTATAAACGATGATGCTCTTCTGAGCCAAGTCTTTTTGTCAAAAAAGGAATTGTTAAAATTTATAGTAAAATGTTGTTTTTGCTTGCTTGTTGTGTCTTTTTCTTGTGATAGGGTTTCCGGGGGTGTCTCTGGAATAATTTTGGTTTCAGGATTCAATTTATCTGTTTTTTTTTCACTTTTTTGTGATGTTGCAAGTGCTGTACTCTGGGTATTGTTTGGCTTTTTGTTTTGTTGTTTTTGCTTGCTTGTTGTGTCTTTTTCTTGTGATAGGGTTTCCGGGGGTGTTTCTGGAACAATTTTGGTTTCAGGATTCAATTTATCTGTTTTTTTTTCACTTTTTTGTGATGTTGCAAGTGCTGTACTCTGGGTATTGTTTGGCTTTTTGTTTCGTTGTTTTTGCTTGCCTGTTGTGTCTTTTTCTTGTGATAGGGTTTCCGTGGGTGTCTCTGGAATAATTTTGGTTTCAGGATTCAATTTATCTGTTTTTTTTTCACTTTTTTGTGATGTTGCAAGTGCTGTACTCTGGGTATTGTTTGGCTCTTCATCTCCCTGTTCTTTGCTTTTCTTTTTTTCTTCTTGTGATACCGCTACGGATGGTTTCTCTGGAACAACTGTTGGATTCTTAGGTTTCGATTGACGATCTACTGGATGTTTGAGAGTATTTCTTTCATACTTTTTATTGGGTACACCTGATATTTTACGGCTTATGTCAGCAAAGAATTTTTTGATTTTTTGCATGCTTTTTGCGAAGTTTTCTTTGATGATGGTGAGTATGGTGTTTTCTGAAGGGGATGTTTTTTTTATTGTGGGAGGTGCTTTTGGTATCGTTTGATATGTAATGGATTTTTGTTGCAAAGGAACGCTATGATACCAGTAGTACATAATGCCTCCTCCTATTAAAAGAAAGAGGAGTAGCATAAGTGCTATTTGTTTGTTTTTTGTGGTGGTATTTTTCATGTATTTTTAGGCTTTATGTTTGTGTTGCACATATGATGTGCAAGGTTGCAAATTTATTATAAATTTGCCAAAAATCTTCATTCCTGTATAGACTTTGGTAGTATATACTGCTAATATGTTGCTAAAATAAACATTTTTGTATATGTTGTTAACATAAAATGCCATTATCTACACACTCTTTTGCTACGGTTTTTTATGAGTACTCGGTGTAATTGCATATAAAAGATATACAAAAATGTACTTTTTTTTATTTAGAGATCCTTGGCTACGTCTGTTACTTGTTCGTTACAATTATGTAATCTATACCTACACCTACTATCATACCTATAAAAAAGGGGAACATCATCTTTTTTATGTAAAACGAGGCCAACAGTATTCATTAATAAGGTAGCATAGGTCCAGGCTCTAGCACGTAGCTTTGCTACTATGCTAGAGCCTGGACATGGCGTAGCAATAGGAATGTGTATAAAAAAGGAAATTTGGAGGATTAAATGCAATCAAATATTTACCTTTTTAGGTAAAACAACAGGTGTTAGCACATTATAGTGCAAAGCTTCTCCCTCTAGACTAGTCTATCTGGTTGTAAAATCTTGTGGTTTTAAGATGCCATGCATCAGTGTTATAAATGTTGTGTTTTGCAGAAGCCATGGTGGAAAGGTGCTATGGCTTTGTACTTCTTTAAAGGATGTGGGTGATCCTCTCATTTTTTGGATATAGGTTGCTACCTGTTTATGATCAATGGTAATGTGCCACAGAATGCTATAAGGGGTTGTGTTGGTTTGGCTTTGGTCGATTTCATAGCGATATGAGTTGCGGATGCCTGTGTAGTTTCTGGTGCTTGTGCTTTTTCTTTTTTTAGTATTTTTTGTTTTTTGTTTGTTTTTGAGGTGCTTTGCGATGTAGTAAACGATGATGAAAATGCGAAATAGTTTCTTTTGGTTTAGTGTATGCTTTGTAGGGGTGTCACTTTGCTTTTTTTTGCCTTTAGGTTCTTTTTTTACGTTGATGCGAGAAAATTTGAGGCGCCATACTTTTCTTGGTTTGCCTTTAGGGTTTGGGGTGGTGGAGTGTGTTTGACCTGCTGCTCTTTCTTCTCCTTTTCTTCGTTCATCATCATCTGGGCCGCCGGCTGTAAGTTTGGTGGGTTTTGGTGTAGCGTGTGTGGGAATGAGGGGTATGAAGGGCATTTGCTTTTCAAAAGGTGTAGTGTTGTTTTCTTTTTGATGTTTTAGGTTTTTTCTTTCTATGAAGAAGTAGCTTAAGGTAGTGAACAGTATGCTTATGAAGCTTGGGACAGTAAAAACTATCATATATGATATGTTCATATTTATATATAAACATATATTTTTAGTTTTACAAAATTTTGGATATAAAATTATTTTCATAGTAGTGCAAAGCTTCTCCCTCTAGACTATGTTTATCTGGTTGTAAAATTTTGTGGTTTTAAGATGCCATGCATAAGTGTTATAAACGTTGTATTTTGCAGAAGCCATGGTGGAAAGGTGCTATGGCTTTGTATTTCTTTAAAGCATTAGGATGGTCTCACCCTGTCCCGTGTACGCTGTACTTTTCTTCTACAAAGATTCCTTTGGTAAAAAGCAAGGATTTAACCAGCACACCAGTGTTTTGTTCAGGTTTTTCGCTTTTTTGTTGCAAAGAGGACTTCCTTGATATGTAAGATACAGACTGCTTAACAAGAAAGGGAGCAGGGGAAAAAATGGCTTGTGTTTCTTGTGCATAAAGCCACATGTTGCTAAACTTGCCAACAATATAGCTAGTAAATAAAAATACTTTGGCAAATAATGACGTGACATATTTATCTATAGTCACATTTGTCTAAATGCGCAAGTTTGTCGCCCCTGAAACTTTTATGAATAGTTGGGTAGTTTTCCAACAACTCTCATAAACTAAGCCTTAAAGTTGATGAGTCAAGAGAACCCAAGTCTCGCAAAGCGATTCCCAGCAGAAAATCAGGCATATATAGATCAAGTAAAATACTTGAGGCGGTATTGTATACATAGTATAGTATAAAAATACCTTGGAGAGCAGATAAGCATAAAGTTCTATCCTAAGCCATAATAAATATGTATCAACGATCTTTTTAAATGAGCTAAGCATGTTGATCCTGAGCAACAGGAACTCCTTTTCTTCACGTATAAAACCAACATAAAAAAAGGAAAAAAACAATCCACAAAATATGAAAAATGTCTGCCAGAAGCGAATCAGCACAGAAAGGCTACTCATCTGCACACATGCATGCCTGATGTGTGCCAATAGGCTATTTTGTTTTTTTTTCAAAAAATGATGGGTAATGCTACGTATGATAAGAGGTAAAAAATCTGGCTTGGGTTTATAAACATCCTTTTCAATATACTTTATGTGTACATCATCCAAAAAAGCTCTAGGACAAGTGAATAAGGCATAGGCTGTGCAAACAGAGTTGAGATTTTTATCCAAAAAATCCATTTTTAATGAGAGTACCACTTGATAATTATTTTCCCATCCTCCCAGGGAAAGATGTCTTTGCCAAATAATATCCTTGATGTTTTCTGTATCGAATTCTCCCACTGAATTCAATATGTTTTGACCAGCAATATAGAAATTTTCTACTTGGAAATAATCTAGGATATTTTGTTGTTGCACCTGTTTTTTTCCATATAATACAGAGGCAATGTATTTGTAATACACCTGTGTAAGCACATCGGAAAAAAAGAGTAAGAATATGT
Source organism: uncultured Bacteroidota bacterium (assembly GCA_942492555.1). Taxonomy (GTDB): domain Bacteria; phylum Bacteroidota; class Bacteroidia; order Cytophagales; family Amoebophilaceae; genus JBCCVH01. The sequence continues at coordinate 81,125 of CALOEX010000010.1, forward strand.
TGGCAAGCAAGACTTCGCAATTAAAATAGCGCTTAAGCGTAGCTGTTTTGTGTACTTTTTTATGTTGAAATAAGTAATAATATACATTTATAGCAACGATGCTTAAAATCATCAAAGCACATAAAATCTGTTTTTTATTTTTTGTAGGGCTTATAGGATCTGGATTCTTGATTTTTTCACTATGGTAAAAATAAGGCAGGAGATTGCTACGCATGAGGTCTGGTGGGAGGCTATCGTTTTCTATAAGTGTTGCATCAATTTCTTCTAGCATTTTTTTGTCTATTGTTACTTCTTCTTTGTATAATGTAACAAACAAAACACCATGAAAAGTATTAATATGTATAAAGTCATTATATTTCTGTAGCAACCGAAAACTTACCAAAAAAGAGAAGAAGCAAAATATCCCTAGAACCTCTACACTATACAATGGTCTGAAAAGGTCCCATGTACGTTGTACTTCTGCTACAAATATTTTTTTCGTAAAAAGCAAGGATTTAACCATGCCACCAGTCTTTTGTTCAGGTTTTTCGCTTTTTTGTTGCAAAGAGGACTTCCTTGATATGTAAGATACAGACTGCTTAGCAAGAAAGGGAGCAGGGGAAAAAGATGGTGGCTTTTGTTTGTACATGAAGCCACATGTGACTAAACTTGCCAACAATATAGCTAGTAAATAAAAATGCTTTGGCAAATAATGACGTGACATATTTATATATAGTCACATTTGTCTAAATGCGCAAGTTTGTCGCATCTGAAACTTTTATGAATAGTTGGGTAGTTTTCCAACAACTCTCATAGTCTTGCAAAGCGATTCCCAGAAATAAAGCAACATCACGAACATATGAATCAAGAAAAATACCTGAGGAGATATTGTATATATAGCATAGAATGAAAATATATGTGAGAGCAGATAAGCATAAACGCCTACCCCAAGGCATAATAAACATAGATAAACGATTTTTTTAAATGCGCTAAATGTTGATCCTGAGCAACAGGAACTCCTTTTCTTCATGTATAAAACCAAAATAAAAAATCAAGCAAAAGAACTCCGCAAAAACCTACTACCTTTTCTTCTTCTTCACGTATAAAACCAACATAAAAAAAGGAAAAAAACAATCCACAAAATATGAAAAATGTCTGCCAGAAGCGAATCAGCACAGAAAGGCTACTCATTTGCACACATGCATGCCTGATGTGTGCCAATAGGCTATTTTGTTTTTTTTTCAAAAAATGATGGGTAATGCTACGTATGATAAGAGGTAAAAAATCTGGTTTGAGTTTATAAACAGCGTTTTCAATATACTTTATGTGTACATCATCCAAAAAAGCTCTAGGACAAGTGAATAAGGCATAGGCTGTGCAAACAGAGTTGCGATTTTTATCCAAAAAATCCATTTTTAATGAGAGTACCACTTGATAATTATTTTCCCATCCTCCCAGGGAAAGATGTCTTTGCCAAATAATATCCTTGATGTTTTCTGTATCGAATTCTCCCACTGAATTCAATATGTTTTGACCAGCAATATAGAAATTTTCTACTTGGAAATAATCTAGGATATTTTGTTGTTGCACCTGTTTTTTTCCATATAATACAGAGGCAATGTATTTGTAATACACCTTTGTAAGCACATCGGAAAAAAAGAGTAAGAATATGTTGGCAAGCAAGACTTCGCAATTAAAATAGCGCTTAAGCGTAGCTGTTTTGTGTACTTTTTTATGTTGAAATAAGTAATAATATACATTTATAGCAACGATGCTTAAAATCATCAAAGCACATAAAATCTGTTTTTTATTTTTTGTAGGGCTTATAGGATCTGGATTCTTGATTTTTTCACTATGGTAAAAATAAGGCAGGAGATTGCTACGCATGAGGTCTGGTGGGAGGCTATCGTTTTCTATAAGTGTTGCATCAATTTCTTCTAGCATTTTTTTGTCTATTGTTACTTCTTCTTTGTATAATGTAACAAACAAACCACCATGAAAAGTATTAATATGTATAAAGTCATTATATTTCTGTAGCAACCGAAAACTTACCAAAAAAGAGAAGAAGCAAAATATCCCTAGAACCTCTACACTATACAATGGTCTGAAAAGGTCCCATGTACGTTGTACTTCTGCTACAAAGATTTTTTTCGTAAAAAGCAAGGATTTAACCATGCCACCAGTGTTTTGTTCAGGTTTTTCGCTTTTTTGTTGCAAAGAGGACTTCCTTGATATGTAAGATACAGACTGCTTAGCAAGAAAGGGAGCAGGGGAAAAAGATGGTGGCTTTTGTTTGTACATGAAGCCACATGTGACTAAACTTGCCAACAATATAGCTAGTAAATAAAAATGCTTTGGCAAATAATGACGTGACATATTTATATATAGTCACATTTGTCTAAATGCGCAAGTTTGTCGCCCCTGAAACTTTTATGAATAGTTGGGTAGTTTTACAACAACTCTCATAAACTAAGCCTTAAAGTTTATGAGCTAAGAAAACTCACGTCTTGCAAAGCGATTCCCAGAAATAAAGCAACATCACGAACATATGAATCAAGAAAAATACCTGAGGAGATATTGTATATATAGCATAGAATGAAAATATATGTGAGAGCAGATAAGCATAAACGCCTACCCCAAGGCATAATAAACATAGATAAACGATCATCTTTTTAAATGAGCTAAGCATGTTGATCCTGAGCAACAGTAACTCCTTTTCTGCACGTATACAACCAACATAAAAAATGGAAAAAAACAATCCACAAAATATGAAAAATGTCTGCCAGAAGCGAATCAGCACAGAAAGGCTACTCATCTGCACACATGCATGGTTGATGTGTGCCAATAGACTATTTTGTTTTTTTTTCAAAAAATGATAGGTAATGCTACGTATGATAGCAGGTAACAACTTCGCGTGTGCTAAATCAAAAGCCGAGTCAATACTTGTTATCTGTTGATCGGTCAAACTCTTTTTAGGACAAGTGAATAAGGCATAGGCTGTGCAAACAGAGTTGCGATTTTTGTCCAAAAAATCAATAGTAAATAACATTTCTACTTGATAATTGTTTACGTAGTTCCCCCAAAAAAGAGATTTTTTCCAAGAAACAAGCGACAAACCTGAGTCATTTAATTCTCCGGAGGAAGTTAAAACACCGCAACCAACAATGAAAAAGTCTGCTACTTTAAAATAATGGAAGACATTTTGTTGTTGCACCTGTTTTGCCCCATATAATACATAGGCAATATAATACACCTGTGTAACCATATCGAAAAAAAAGAGTAAGAATATGTTGGCAAGCAAGACTTCGGGATTAAAATAGCGCTTAAGCGTAGCTGTTTTGTACACTTTTTTATGTTGAAATAAGTAATAATATACATTTATAGCAACGACGCTTAAAATCATCAAAGCACCCCCAATCGAATTTTTCTTTTTTAGGAAACTCATAGGATTTGCATCTGCGTTGTTTTGACCAAAATAATGAATACCATCAGGAATACCATACTTTATAATGTCCATTGGCAGCTCAGGGGTCATTTCTTTAAACACACTATAAATAGCTTCTATCGTTTCTTGGTCGAGCTTTATATCATTTTCATATGTAAACGCAGATATGTGACCCTTTCTAATAACTATACTTTCGTCATACTGCTTTAGCAAATGCAAACTTGTAAAAAAAGAGAGGCAACAAAGTAGCAACAGCACATTTACACTATACAATAGTCTCACCCTGGTCCGGGTACGCTGTACTTCTTCTACACAGATTCCTTTGGTAAAAAGCAAGGATTTAACCATCACACCAGTCTTTTGTTCAGGTTTTTCGCTTTTTTCTTGCAAAGAGGACTTCCTTGATATGTAAGATACAGACTGCTTAGCAAGAAAGGGAGCAGGCGAAAAAGATGGTGGCTTTTGTTTGTGCATAAAGCCACATGTGACTAAACTTGCCAACAATATAGCTAACAAATAAAAATGTTTTTTTAAAAAATGGATTTTCATACCGTAATTTTAGTAATTTTTTTCTAAAGGTGGTGTGGTCTGTGGGCTATACCAAGTCATTGAACACTGTATTACATTTTTGTAAACTGATTTACATTGTTGTACAGCATACCAAAAAGGGAGTAGGGCCTGACGAAAAGTTTTGTTGATCGGTATGATGATGCATGCAGGGTTATTTTTTTTCTATGTATCATGTCATAATGTCATGCATTAACAAAAAAACATGCCATAATATTCTCAATAATGTTCCGTTGCTGACCTCTTGCACGAAAAAGGTTTTTGGCACAGAATATGAAAGAGATTTTTATTTAAAGGAATAACTAAATTTTAACATATGTATCTATGAAAGCAGTAAAAAACATAACACCATTGTTCGATCGTATTTTAGTTTCACCCATAGAGGGAGCTAAAAAAACTTCTTCTGGTATTTACATTCCCGATACAGCTCAGGAAACCCCAAAAGAAGGCCATGTAGTCGCTGTTGGACCAGGTAAAAAAGATGAACCCATGGTAGTAAAAGTAGGTGATCATGTCATGTATTGGAGTGGACGTGAAGTGCGTATTCAAGAAGAAAAATACCTGATCATGCGACAAACAGATGTTGAAGCTATTATCAAATAATCTTTGGTGTAGCTAGCATAAAAAATTTTATAACGTTTAAAAAAATATAGATATGGGAACAAATATATTATATAAAGAAGAAGCAAGGCACAAACTTTTGGAAGGTGTGCATATGATAGCCGATGCAGTAGCATCCACGCTAGGCCCCAAAGGTAAAAATGCAATTTTAGGCCAAGAGTATGGTGCACCACTCATTACCAAAGACGGGGTTACCGTAGCAAAAAAAGTTGCTAGTGATGATCCTTTGGTAGACATTGGTGTAAAAATCTTGCGTGAAGCCGCTTCAAAAACAAATGATGTTGTAGGAGATGGTACCACAACAGCAACCGTTTTAGCACGTGCCATTTTTGTGCAAGGACTAAAATGCATTTCTGCTGGTGCAAACCCCATGGATGTAAAAAAAGGTATTGACCATGCATTGGAAATAGTGCTAAAAAGCCTTGAAAACCAAGCCAAAGAGATAAAAGATCCAAGCCAAGTGAAACAAATTGCAACAATCTCTGCAAATGGTGATGAAAAGATAGGCGCATTGATAGCAGAAGCTGTTAAAAGTGTTGGCGAAAATGGAGTGATTACCGTAGAAGAAGCAAAAAGTACCGAAACAGAACTCAAAATTGTCAAAGGTATGCAATTTGATAGAGGCTATGCATCCCCCTATTTCATTACCAATGAAAAGAAAATGACAGTTGAGCTAGAAGATCCCTACATTTTACTAGTAAAGAAAAAAATTTCAATTTTAAAAGAAATTTTGCCCCTACTAGGTACCGTTGCAAAAACAGGGCGTTCCCTCTTGATCATTGCTGAAGATGTGGAAGGGCAAGCAATGGCAGCACTTATCTTGAATAAAATGCAAGGAGCACTTAAAGTAGCAACAGTAAAAGCACCTGGTTTTGGAGAACATAAAGACAATATGTTTGATGATATTGCTGCTTTAACAGGAGCTACCGTCATTGCAGAAGATCGCGGCTATAAACTAGAAAATGTTACCCTAAATGATTTAGGTACTGCCGAAAAAGTCAACATTGATAAAGATAACACCACTATTATTGGAGGAGGAGGCAAAAAAGAAGCCATTCAACAAGCCATGAACCAAATCAAAGTATTGATGGCAGAGACTACTTCCGATTATACCCGTGAAAAGCTACAAGAACGCTTGGCAAAACTCTCTGACGGTGTAGCGATTCTAGGTGTCGGATCAGAAACAGAAGTAGCAATGCGTGAGCTAAAAGATCGTGTAGAAGATGCTTTGAATGCTACACGCGCCGCTCTGGAAAGAGGTATTGTACCTGGGGGAGGTGTTGCTTTTGTACGTGCTATTGATGCCTTGGAAAAAAAGCTGACGGCCATTTCAGTACCCGATCAACTTACAGGAGTAAAAATTGTCCAAAAAGCCTTGGAATCACCCCTTCGAACCATTGCAGAAAACGCCGGTTTTGAAGGATCCGTCGTATTGCAAAAAGTCAAGGAAGGTAAGGATGATTTTGGTTATAACGCCGCTACTGACACATATGGTAACCTGTATCAAGAAGGAGTAGTAGATCCCTTAAAAGTAGTAGAATGCGCTGTGAAAAACGCAGTTTCTATCGCAGGCATTTTATTGACAACAGATTGCATCGTCTGTGAAAAACCAGAGAAAAAAGAAGCAAACCCTAATCCAGGTATGATGAATGGTATGATGTAGTAATCTCAAAAAATCACTGTTAAAAATAAAAAACGCCCAAGGCAATTTGCTTTGGGCGTTTTTTATTTTGTACATACCCCTATCCAACCTACATGTCGCACCAAATAGTAGAAAATCTCATTTTTTAAAAATGTATGCTGATGCAAAATAAAAAGATGTCTATCCTCAATACCATATAGTAAATGAAAAAAAATTTATATAAACACGCCTTGTCATCTTCATGTAAGCGAAAGCTTCTTTCTTGACACTTCCAAAAAACAGAAAGACCACAAAAAAACATACAAAAGCAAAACATAGAGCAGGGATGTCTTTTGTAGCTACTACAAAAAATCGCTCAAAATTTTTCAACCAATCATGGTAAACTATTATGTATCACATTTTCGTCATATTTTATTTTTTTAATAAAATTTTATTAAAATTACGACACTAACTCACTAATCAATCATTTTGATGAAATCGAGACTATTATCCTTATGCCTTTTCATGGTTGCCATGTGCTTTCCAACAATATGGAGTGCCCAGGCTTTGCCTAATGAAAACATGGTCAACAACCAGGCCGAAAAACCCTATATCCCCCAAGAAAAAATACCTTCTAGAGAACAAGCAATACCAATACCTGCCAACAGTAACTGCCTCTATGCCTCTGTCATGCTTAGCTATTTACTTCCCGTAGTAGAGGATAAAGGCCTTTTAGCTTGCAGGATATCTGGTTTAGTGGGCAACGTAACAATCGTAGATGACGAGAAAAAATCCGATTTTGATGATGACAAAAGTGTTAAGTGGAATGCCCAAGAAGTACAAAAGAAACTTTTATGCTTACGTAAAAACACCTTGATGCTTGATCTACAAAGCCATTATTTTCAGGCTTTTTTAACTGACTTTCGACGTTGTATAGGCATTCAACATAACCAATGGGGCGGTCCTAAAGAAATACAACGCATTGCCAATCATTTGTGGGCAACTATCCATGAATATCAAACAGATACCACGGATCCCTATAGGCTTGTTCATTGCAAGTGTACACAACCTGACCATAAAAAACCACAGCATATCTTTATGCTCCTACGAGGAAAACTCGCTTTAGAAGAAGACAATAACAACCATGAAGAAGAGGTAGAAGGTAATATTGAGTTGACAAAAAACGTATACCAACAGCAACATTACAGTGTACTCCTTGAACCATTTCCTGATTTTTTAGTGTCAAAGGAAGTAGTAAAAAACAAAACACAAAATGATAAAAACTATGGCAACAACATGAATCTTCCTTATAGCAAAGATTATTTTCAAAAGAAACACCTCATTCCTCGTGAAGATTATGTAAAGAAAATAGCCAAAACATTGGGCAACATAAAAAAGGATCAAACCACAACCGTTGTGTTGGTTGCTTGGGGAGGTGCTGGCAAAACCACTCTTTCTGAACTTTATGCCAATGCTAAATGGGGAGATCCTTACACACATATCTGGCGTATCCATATGGAAAACCAAGAAGCGTGTAACAATAGCATTGTTGGCATCTCTACTCAATTAGGCATTGGAAAAGCTTATAACTATCAGCCCAATGACCTAGAGAGAAGATTGTTTATTAAAGAAAAACTTGAAAAACAACCAGGATGGTTATTCATTTTAGATAATGTACACCAAAAAAGCGCTATTACTAAAGATATGCAAGAAAGTCTTATACCTAACAAAGGAGGACACATACTCATTACAACCCGTGATGATAGCGATGCATGGAATCAAATGGGTACACGTATTGTTGTGGACAAATTATCTCCCAAAGAAGCACATAAACTTTTGTTTAATTTGTATGTACCCCAAAGAGCCATTATTACCGAAAATAAATATGTAAAGAAACTTGCTGAAACGCTTGGCTATTTACCCTTAGCTTTAGCACAGGCAGGTTATTATATTAAAGCACAACAAGCATCCCATATAACCCATACACAAACACCATATGCAGAGTACCTAAAGCAATTTCAGGCTAACCTTAAAGCTTTGCTGGCTTCTCGCAAAGATTTAGACAAAAATGTAGAGGCAGTCTACATGACATTTACCACAACCCTAAAGAAAATTGAAAAAGAAAAAGAAGCTCCTGAGTCCTTACGGATACTACGTGTTATGGCCTATTTTAATCCCGATGGCGTATCCATTCGTTTTTTTAAATATTTACGGCCTAGTAGAAAATCGTATACTAATAGATCAACTTGGTGGGTGCAAGATCAAGAAAAATATATTGACAAAAAAAAAGCAAAAAAAGGTTGGAATGTATTGCAACGTTATGGCATTGTCGTGCAAGATGGTGAAATAGCCAAAACCCATCGACTTATCCAAGAAATTACCCGAAATCACTGCATTCCAAAAAAGATAGCCCCTTATATACAAGATCAAGCAGTACAACTTTTGGAAACCATGTACAAAATGGAAAAGAAAGGATCATTGGCTACGCAGGTACATCTCAATATGCTTAGCCAGATCTATAGTGTGATGCAATATGTAGGCGAGAATGATGAACTGCGTACACGTCTGCTCTATTTGCTTAGCCATTTAGAACATACAGATGTGTTGCAAACAGATTTGTACCTTCCGCCACAAAGTACAACCGGTCATGATTTGCACCAACAGGTATACACATTTGTCCATAAAGACAAAAACCCTCTGCTATTGCTTACAGGTGATGCAGGTGCAGGTAAAAGTGCTTATGCAGCTTATTTATTACAGCAAGTATGGAAAGATTACTATACAACAGATTATTATTCTTACACTTATGTGTGGGCTAACTACAAATATATCCCTCTTTTTATTGCTTTGCCTAAACTATGCGCCCAAAAAGAACTGGGAAAACCCAAAGCAACTTTTGATATGGTAGCCAAATCTTTGCACCAAAAAGGGCTTAAACCAGATGCAATTAAAAATTTACAAAAAAGAGTACAAGAGCAACAAGAACATCTATTGATTATGCTGGATAGCTATGATGAAATCGATACCAACATCAATCAAAGAAACGAAAATGTCTATCAACAATACCAACTTGGTCAATGGATGACCCCTTATACCAAAGTGATCATCACCTGTCGCACTGCCTATCTCCAAGATAAAAACAAAAACGCACTTTTCCCTTGCAACAAAGCACCCTATACTGAACTAACCATAGCACCTTTTGCAAAAGATCACATTGATAAATATATTACCAAATTTGCCAATTCTCGATACAATAAAGCCAAAGAAGCAGGATGGGATGCACAACGTTATAAAGATACACTTGCCAAGTTTCCAGCACTTAAAGACATGATGGAGCGTCCTTTTATTTTGGTAATAGGTTTAAGGGCATTGCCAGCAATTATGCAAGATAAAAATAAATCTAAAGTTGTCACATTGTATGATGTGTATGAAGCCTTTACCCACCAATGGCTACGTAGAGAAGCAGAAAAGCCCCATAATCGTGGTATAAAAAACTTAGAAGCAAAAATTCATTCTTTCTGCCAAGAGCTTGCTTTTGATATGTTCTGCCAAAACAAAACCGTCATTCAAAAAGAAGATAAATCCCTCGAAAAGTTCCTACGAAATCCTGCTACTTTCCAAAGTGCACCGATTAAACAAACAGATCCTCATGCCTATCAGTTTATTCAACCAAGTTATCGGGATTTTTTTGTGATTAACATACTTTTGCAAAAAAGCGATTTCTTTAACAAGCAAACGATCAACCAAAAGCAAGCTGGTCAGTTGCATAAAGCATTGGTAACATTTGGTATTGAAAAAGAAACCTATAGTAAGGTATGTGGATATTATATCCAGCAAGCTAAACAAGGGCAAAAAAGCAGTCGAGGTGCAAGCAATAGCTTACAACTCTTATATGCCTTTGATCATAAGAGTCTTTATCACAAAGATTTATCTGGTATTAACCTACAAGATGGTAATTTGGCTGGCATTGATTGCACAGGTGTGAATTTTAAGCATGCAAACCTTACCAATACAAACCTTACCCATGCCCAGCTCCCAAAAGACTTAACGAATATTAATCTTACAGATGTGGATTTAAGTGGTCACAACTTGCAAGAATGCAATCTCACTGGCGCAATTCTTACAAAGGCTCAGCTTCCAAAAGATTTAACGAATATTAATCTTACAGATGTGGATTTAAGTGGTCACAACTTGAAAGAATGCAATCTCACTGGCGCAATTCTTACAAAGGCTCACCTTCCAAAAGATCTAACAAAGGTTAATTTTACAGGTGTGAATTTAAGCGGTCACAACTTGCAAGAATGCAATCTCACTGACGCAATTCTTACAAAGGCTCACCTTCCAAAAGATTTAACGAATATTAATCTTACAGATGTGGATTTAAGTGGTCACAACTTGAAGGAATGCAATCTCACTGGCGCAATTCTTACAAAGGCTCACCTTCCAAAAGATCTAACAAAGGTTAATTTTACAGGTGTGAATTTAAGCGGTCACAACTTGCAAGAATGCAATCTCACCCATGCAAACCTTACCAAGGCTCGACTTCCAAAAGACCTTTCTGCTTCAAATTTAAAGGGTGTCAACTTTACAGGATGCAAATTTACAGCTACTGATTTAACAGATACCATACTCGATGGTGCTATCCTTACCCATACGATATGTGACTATCAATCACACTTTCAAGATAATATGAAAGCAAATGAAATTTATGGAGGAGATTGGTATCAAAACAACCTGCCCAAGGATCTGAAAAGCATTACCAAAGTCTATCCACAACTTAAGCAAGATGCAGACAAAACTGAACTGTTGCATATTGCTTGTGGTATAGCTCGCTTACCTTATGATGAATCAAACGAATTTTATATCAAAATTCAATACTGGTCTTGCAAGTTATGGCGTCTTAAAAATAGATTGGTTAAGGATTTGGGTGATCAGTTGGTTTGTTCTTTGGATGATAGTAAGCAATTGTACTATCCGTTAAGTCGTGAAGCAGGAGAATACGGCTGGCAAACCAAGTATCCCCAAGATAAAATCACCTGTACGCAAGCGGTCAATCTATCACAAGGCAAACCTGATTTTGATGGTTATCTCAAGCAATTTAGGGATGGGCTTAAACAATATAAAGTGCAATCAAAAAATAATAATGGCTTTGATTGGTACAAGTCAACCATTGAAGAAAATATCCAAGGAATTGCCAAGGCCTACCCAAAAGTGGAGGATAAATCGCTACAAAAAGAGATGTTAGAAACGGCCTATAAATTGTCAAAAAGCTATGAGCTCCAACATGCGGATCTACTTTTTCATTTTTTATATCACCAAAATCTGCTCATACGCATCGGAGGAAAGGTTGGAGTAGGGGCCAAAAATGACATACACTACAACGTAAAAGCGGTATTGTTCAAAGAAT
>CALOEX010000011.1:0-4031 GCA_942492555.1 uncultured Bacteroidota bacterium
ATTCAACTACCCCGGCTCCTAATCGGGGGGGAAGTACCCGTGGGGTAAATTCACGTTAAATCGTGTCATTTCTTGATGGTAAACGGTGATCTGATCTTTAATTTGAACGGGCAATAGAGGTACGGTTCCACACATAGGCAGGGTTCTGACCTTGTAAGATCTATGGGACTTCCCATCTCCCCAATTCATCAGTATCAATAGCATAGTACGCATGTGTGGGTATACCGTCAATCGAGAGCCCACATGTGCGTACTTATTACCTTGTATTAGTTTCACTTAATCATAATCACACCATGAAAGCAACTATCGTACATGTAGCACCATCCACCAAGCGTGGTATCATTGAGGTAACCAAGCAATTTGGGCCTCTCACTTCTAAGATTGCATCGGGGTGGATGACACTCGAGACAGGTGCAACTCTGGGTACAAGTTTCGATCTTCCCGACACATGCGAGGTATCAACTCGTCAAGGAAGGGGGATTTCACAGAGTTAGTACTCAACTAAGGTACACAATAGTAGGGAGCATCACCGTGAGGTTTGTGTAAGTCTCCCTTATACACAGTTTATAGGGAACAATTAATTAACTTACTTCAAGGCAGTGAGCCACCTTGCAGAGTAGTTAGTAGTAACAACTAATTGGTTATGAGCCATACATTTGGTGCTCAAGGACTAGGGGGCAGACTCCCTTTAAATGAAATCCTTGCATAACACACACAATTGAGCTACGTGAACTACACCTGTTCCCTTATACACCGTTCAAAACACATAAACTAGGCGTAGTACAGCCAACGCACCTGTTATAACATGGACAAACTATCACCTATACTTGCCGCACATACTAGGTATGCCCGAATAGTATCTAGCGTTAAACTAAGGATATGAGGTTGTACTAAGCATAGTTGATTCATTAAACTATCGTGTTCAAACAAGAAAATTAAAACTGCGTAACTACATGGCAATCGTGGCCAATGGCTACGGTTAATGGGAGGATAGAACACCTCTACACAATAGCTCTTTTATACACTTTAAATCACACACCATGAAACTACTACTAATCAAAGTCCTAGATAATGGGGACAAATTATGGGTTAATAACAAAGCCCAAAGATTTATTGAATCACTTAAAACAGGAGAACTCACACCATGTTCATAATCATGTTAACCGAAATGCAAGGACTATGGATAGCTGCCGTAATTGGAGTTGCCCTATTCCTTGCAGGGGCAACAACGTTGTCTCAAGCAACTAAGGCAGGCAATGCCAACAGGGTAGAACGTCCTCAACAACGTTATACCAAACCCTCATTCTCATGTCCTTATGCACATGAAGTACAATGTGACAAGTTAGACACTAGTACAATGGATAAGCTAGATTGTAAGAAATGTGAACATTACCCTAAATCAAACAAGCCATGAATATAATAATACCTATACTTATAGGAATATTAATAGTAGGAGCATTGTACACATCAATTAGTCTTGTAATGCGAGCCACTGCCGCAATAGCAGAGCGTAAAAGTATGGGATTTCATGCTCACACGCTTATAGTAGCAATACTATGGGCTCTTATATATATACTATTGAACTAACACATGTCTAACTAATCGCAAATAAGCAACGCAAGGGAGGGCGTACACCGGCGAGCTATAGGGTAAAACCTGCTCTACACACTACATACTATTAAATATAGCTATAACATTTAACAGAAGCACTAAACGTAGAATTGCTAAGCATCAATTCACCCATTAAACTGCTTCATGCGTAATTTAAGTTAATTAATCATGTAAACACAATTCAACCCCCATGAGGAGCGATACCTTGTGGGGGTACTATCACACCATAACCCATAAAATCAAACACATTATGAAAAACGAAGTAAAACATTTTATTAAGTTCTTAAAAGAACAGCACATGCTCATTCCAATCATGCTTATGATGAAAGATAATGAGATAACATTTGAGAACCTGCATAAACTAGCAGAAAAATGTGCAATGACTTGCTCAAGTGGAGATTTCCCTACAGTAGGGTACTACATGGATGTCGTAGAAAATCAAATGGCTCCAGTTATCATGAATCATCATAAAGAAAGCTTAGACCACCTTTGGATGAACTACTCACTATACCCTGATGATAGGTCTGCAAAAGACTTGCAATTAATACCAGACCCTACTCCATCTAAGCCAAATAGGTCACAGATGAAACAAAAATTCATTGACTTCTTGAAAGAGAACAACCTGCTCATACCATATTGCGTTGAGTTAGCTATGAAACCCTCTTATTCAGCTTATAACTTTACGGGGAATACATTGTCTAACGTATGTAAGAGAACCAGTGCACTTAACTGGATACTACATGCATTCTGGTTCAACCAAACAAATAGGTCTGGTGATTACAGAAAAATGTGGAATGAAGCAGACGATAAATGGGAGAAAATATGCAACTCACAATAGTAACACCAAACAAAAGAGAATTAAACTTTGTCATTGAAGACTGGGAAGCAATCAATGAACAAGGAGAACTAACGGAGATAGCATTTATAACTCAAGAACACAAAGAGGCTAAACCGCTACAACACACTCTAGAATATCATTCAATCAAGACACGCATGTCCTTGGATGAATGTGTTATTGTCAACAAACCAACTAGTTTAACCTGTACTCCAGATTATATCAGGCTAGACTTTAGTAAATAATATTCAACAACAAATAACAACTTATTATGTCAGAAGAAACTAAAACCGTAGAAGAAGTCTTACAAAGAAAACTCTACACAATCAAGGTAGTACCCGAAGAAGGATCGCTCAAGGATAAAACTAATCCAGACGATGGTACAGTTATTCCTGCCAAGCCAAAATACATCAGAACAACCAAACCTTCTGAAAAGGCAAGGGCAGCAGATCCTAATTTCAAGCCTCAAAGTTTGCCCATCTTCAGTTAATACAACGTGAAGAAGGTGTATTCTTTGGAGGAGATACCAAGCCTTTCACCCTAACAGTATTCCAAAACACTGATTCAGACCTATTTGAGAGGTTAGAAGAAGCCATTACCACTGAATCCATGAGATCTATTCTCCCAACATCCAGCAAAACGATGGTATTGAACGAGAAGATTCCAGGACTGGTGCGTAATAGAATTGCTCCTCCTCACTATGCTATGGTAGCTGGTAAAGACGGAGCAATGCAGAGGTTACAGTCAACCAATAAGACTGAATCAGGAGATTATGTGAAGCAAGATGTAGTACTAAACAATGTATCCTACTTCTTAATGCCTGCAAAGGTAAACAAAGAGGATGATGCAATCAGGTATGCTCAAGAACTAGATGCCATCAAAAAGTATCAAGTTACAGCAACACCTGAAGCTACAGTAATGCAAGCTAAAACGGAAGCAGCAGCAGAAGAAGTAGACCCAGAATAGAACTAGTCAAGTTTGAACGAGCGATAGCGGGAATGTCTCATTGCGAGGCATTTCCCCTTTCGTTTGATTAATAAGTCTACAAATTGCCTTAGACATAAAATATAACACAATGAAAGACAAGATAATTGAAGTGCTTGATAATGTTTATCAAATTGGATTTGAAGGCATTACAGACCAATCCTTGCCCCTCCAACAAGAGGAGGCAGAAAAGGAGAGGTGTCAAAGAACTATGCAACACTATACTGAAACTCGTTATGTAGGTGAGGGGAAAAGACTCATTGAAGCATTTGAGATAGCAGCAGGATTAGAACCACCAACTAAATAGATAAGAGATGGAATTTACCTTAAAGGAATGGATATTTATTATTCTCATTATAGTAGTGTTCTACGGAGGATTGTATCTAACAAGTAAAGTGCCTGATGATTTTTAACCTCCCCCAAAACCAAATAAACTAAACGAGATATGAAAACAGAAAAGATAACGGCTCAAGAGTTAGCTGATTTTATAGCCGAAGAAGATTGGGAGGTGAAATATCATGTTGGCACACCCACAGAACATACTGAGAAATGTGTGCCTGAGTTTAACTACATTGATTTAGCCAAAGCAATACTAACCAAA
>CALOEX010000012.1:0-1038 GCA_942492555.1 uncultured Bacteroidota bacterium
TTTTTCTTTTGGAGTTATGCGCAGGGTACTAGTCTTTTAGCAGGAATTACAACATGTTAGAGATTATCGTACAAGAAAAACAAAGTCATGATACACTAATTTTTATTTTTGCAATAGGTAGTTTAATAACCCTCTATACCTGCTTAGGAGGAGTACGCTCTGTAGCCAAAACCGATGTATTAAAATTTTTGGTGATTGTGTTGGGCATTATTGGCTTTTTTTATTGCAGTAACTTGGGACAAAGGATTTTCGCAAATTTGGCATATAGCAAAAATAGTAGAACCTAAACGCGTTCATGTTCTTACAGTGCCTGATCTATTAAAAAATTTTTTTAATCTCTTTATTTTGTATGGCTTTCCTACTTTGATGATTGCTCCACCCGTAATACAGTGGGTATTGATGAACTCAAAAAAGGAAACATGTACAAAGCATGTTTACATCTTTTTCTTTTGTTTATCTTCTACTAGTCTCCTTTTTTGGTCACTCCTTGCTTCTTTAAATATTTTTCGGCTTGAAGATTACAAAAAATATATTGGACAAAATCAGTACACCACCCCTATAACTACATACATAACAAAAATTTGTAAGATAGCCCTTGGGCAAGTAAGTTTTTTACTAGCCATCATTGCTATTATGATGTCTACCATGGATTCCTTTTTAAATGCTCTTGCTATTATGTGGGTCAATGATGTGTTCATGCCTTTGAAAAAAAATAAAAAATTTAAACCCATTACATGGGTTCGTTCGGTTTCATTACACTTTGGATTTCTTGCTACGATAGGCAGTTTAATACTATACACACAAAACATATATTTCTCACATGTAATTAACTACACTGTTTTAATTATATCCAGCATTAGCATTCCATTTTTAATGGGATTGGTGGGTTTAAAACCTTCATCAAAAGCATTGCAAGCAAGTATATTAGCTTTTTGGAGTGCTTTTTTGTATTTTTTATCTTGTATTTTACTTTCCCTAAAGTAGAAAATTTCATTAATTTCATTCATAAAAATGTTCTTAGATTAGGTACAAAAAAGG
>CALOEX010000013.1:0-3983 GCA_942492555.1 uncultured Bacteroidota bacterium
AGCAACATGAAAACAAATTCACATGCTAAAATTTGCAAAATTAAAAATATATGTGTATTACAAGTATGAAAAAATATGAACATTAAATGGTACATTATCACTAAAACTCGTTATAGCAAATTGTATAAACGCATTAGTCGCCACTCCCCTAACAACAGAAACCCTCCAAACACACACACGCACAACATGTTATATTTGGATAGAAAGAAAACAACACCCATACCCAAAAAACACATACACAACAACCTATCTTTGGGTGGAAAGAAAAATCCCCCCCAAAAAAATAACACCATACACACAACAACACCTATATATCAGCAAACCAATATACAACACCTCGCAAAACTACAACCTGCAAAACCTACACATAAACAGATACCCAGCTTTGGAAAACATCCTGCAACACCTATATATAAACAGGTATCAAATCCAAAACTACAACCCACAACACCTACACATTAGTAGACATCTAATTTGGCAAAACAACCTGCAACATTTACATATCAATAGATACCAAATCCAAAACTACAACCCACAACACCTACACATTAATAGACATCCAATTTGGGAAAACAACCTGCAACATTTACATATCAATAGATACCAAATCCAAAATCACAACCTACAAAATATACACATAAACAAACACCCAGCTTTGGAAAACAACCTCACAAACGAGAACACTGCAGAAAATATATGCATCAGACAACACGCTCAAACAGCATTAAACCCCATAGAACCCAAAAAAGAAAACAACACCACACCTATTGAAAAGCAAATGCCCTTCATACCCCTCATTCCCACACACCCTACACCAAAAAAAACCAATTCTACAGCCGGTGGCCCGGATGATGATGATGAGCGAAGAGAAGGAGAAGAAAGAGCAGAAGGTCAAACACATCCCACCACCCCAACCCCTAAGGGCAAACCAAGAAAAGCATGGCGCCTCAAATTTTCTCGCATCAACGTAGGAGAAGAACCCAAAGGCAAAAAAAAGCAAAGTGACACCCCTACAGAACATACACTAAACCAAAAGAAACTATTTCGCATTTTCATCATCGTTTACTACATCGCAAAGCACCTCAAAAACAAGCAAAGAACAAAAAATCTCAAAAAAAGAAAAAACACAAGCACCACAAACTACACAGGCATCCGCAACTCATATCGGTATGAAATAGACCAAAGCCAAATCAAAATAACCCCCTATAGCATTCTGTGGCACATTACCATTAATCATAAACAAGTAGCAACCTATATCCAAAAAATGAGAGGATCACCCACATGCTTTAAAGAAGTAGCAAGCCATAGCACCTTTCCACCATGGCTTCTGCAAAACACAACGTTTATAACACTGATGCATGGCATCCTAAAACAGTAAGATTTTACAACCAGATAGACAATAGTCTAGAGGGAGAAGTTTTACACTGCAATGTGCTAACACCTGTTTTTTACCTAAAAAAGCCAACATTAATTGTATTTAGGCATCCAAATTTCCTTTTTTATACACATTCCTATTGCTACGCTACGTCCAGGCTCTAGCATAGTAGCAAAGCTACGTGCTAGAGCCTGAACACCTATGCTACTTTTTAACTCACATTAGGAAAAACTATAAAAATAATTTTATATCCAAAATTTTGCAAAATTAAAAATATATGTTTATATATAAATATGAACAAATCATATATGATAGTGTTCACTATCCCAAGCTTCATAAGCATACTGTTCACTACTTTAAGCTACTTCTTCATAGAAAGAAAAAACCTAAAACATCAAAAAGAAAACAACCAAAACAAACAAAGAACAAAAAATACAAAAAAAAGAAAATGTACAAGCACCACAAACTACACAGGCATCCGCAACTCATATCGCTATGAAATAGACCAAAGCCAAACCAATATACCCCCCTATAGCATTCTGTGGCACGTCACCATTGATCATAAACAAGTAGCAACCTATATCCAAAAAATGAGAGGATCACCCACATGCTTTAAAGAAGTAGCAAAGCCACAGCACCTTTCCACCCTGGCTTCTGCAAAATACAACGTTTATAACACTGATGCATGGCATCCTAAAACAGTAAGATTTTACAACCAGATAGACAAGAGTCTAGAAGGAGAAGTTTTACACTGCAATGTGCTAACACCTGTTTTTTACCTAAAAAAGCCAACATTAATTGCATTTAGGCATCCAAATTTCCTTTTTTATACACACCCTATGCTACTTTTTAACTCACATTAGGAAAAACTAAGAGAATAGATAAAAACTAAAAGCAAATAGAGTGACGTTCCCAAGAGTTGTAAATTACCCCCTATATCACTTAGGTTTTCATATAAAAAAAGATGACGTTCCCAAAAACTAGCACTTTCCCTTTTGCACCCCTCCTCTTTTTCCTTTGTGATGTCCTCTAAAATAACGCTCATCAACTTCTATTTTGCCATCAAATTTTTCAGCTCTTTGATGTTGTTTTTTAGCTATTTTTTCTCGCAGTTTGTGGTAGAATTTTGTAGCTGTATTTTTATGCACTGAAATTAACTCGTCTAGAGGACTGCAGGCGTCCCTGCAATAAAGTGTTTTATTAGTTTTTTTGCTTGATTTTATTAATTTTGCAATACTTTAAATGCATGATTTTGCACACAATTTATCGATTATTGTGTGCCAGTCCTAAAAGTTATTATTATGGACTTAAACAACCTATTATTCACAAATGCCACCTATGAAAAACAAAAAGCTAACATCACACTTTTTCAAAAAACCTCTTACCTACTTTTTCTACTACTCCCTACCCTCCATGCCACCACAAACACTACCTCACAAGAAGAGAAAGATCTAGAAATTTTCAAGATTAGAGCAGAAATCTATAATCTTCAAGAAGATTTTAAAAATGAACATAACGTATTGCAAGCAATAAGCAAACTCCTATTACAAAAATCAGGAAAAAACCATCCGGACTACGCTACATCCCTCAATAACATCGCCAACAACCAATACAATCAAGGAAAATTAGACGAAGCACTTACAAAATACACAGAAGCACTCCAGATCTACAAAAAAAAAGTCGGTTGGAAAACACATGCCTATGCCACTGTACTCAATAATATATGAAAAGTCTATCAAGCACAAAACAATCTCCAAGATGCTTGTACATCATTTACACATGCCATAGAAATTTATCAGCAACAACAAGAAAAAACCCCACTCCGATATTATCATTATCCTCAACAACCTCAAAAACATCGGGCAACTCTATCAATCAAGAGGAAATTGGGAAAAAGCCCTCAACATTTTTATAAATGTCCTTAAAAACCAAGTAGCAAACAAAGAAAAAAACACCCCAAATTATGCTGATACTCTCAACAACATTGGCGACATCTACATCCACCAAGGACAATTGGAAGAAGCCAACACAGTGATTATCACAGCAAACCAATATCTATGTAAAAACAACAGGAAAAGAGACTCTTGCATACGCAAAAAAACCTGCCACAAGTTCTGGTAACGTACTTTACGTGCAAGGAAACTACAAGATGCACTCAAAACCTATAAAAACGCATTAAAAATTTACGAAAAAAACATGCAGACTCCAAATGCTCAATATATTAACATTCTACACAATATGGGTGTCATATATTACAGCCAAGGACAACTACAAAATGCCCTCAACACCTTTACCTCTGTTTTGAGTATGTATGAAAAAATAGAGCCTAAACAGTATGCTTATTACGCAAAAATATATAATAACATCGGTAATATTCATTACACCGAAAAAAGGCTAGATGAAGCTCTTAATACTTATAATAAAGCATTGAAAGCATATGAAGACACAACCGGGAAAGAACACCCTGAATATGCCAAAACACTTAATAACATAGGACTAGTACATTTTGAGAAACAAAAATATCAAATAGCTCTTAACACTTTTGAACAAGCTCTGAATACCTATCAAAAAACAACCGGAAAAGAACACCCTGAATATGCCAAAACAC
>CALOEX010000014.1:0-217783 GCA_942492555.1 uncultured Bacteroidota bacterium
ACTTCTTTAAAGCATGTGGGTGATCCTCTCATTTTTTGGATATAGGTTGCTACCTGTTTATGATTAATGGTAATGTGCCACAGAATGCTATAGGGGGTTATTTTGATTTGGCTTTGGTCTATTTCATACCGATATGAGTTGCGGATGCCTGTGTAGTTTGTGGTGCTTGTGTTTTTTCTTTTTTTGAGATTTTTTGTTCTTTGCTTGTTTTTGAGGTGCTTTGCTATGTAGTAAACGATGATGAAAATGCGAAATAGTTTCTTTTGGTTTAGTGTATGTTCTGTAGGGGTGTCACTTTGCTTTTTTTTGCCTTTGGGTTCTTTTTTTACGTTGATGCGAGAAAATTTGAGGCGCCATACTTTTTTTGGTTTGCTCTCAGGGGCTGAAGTGGTAGGATGTGTTTGACCTTCTGCTCTTTCTTCTCCTTCTCTTCGCTCATTATCATCATCCGGACCACTGGTTGTAGGTTTGGTGGGTTTTGGTGTAGGGTGTGTGGGAATGAGGGGTATGAAAGGTGTGGGGTTGTTTTCTTTTTGATGTTTTAGGTTTTTTCTTTCTATGAAGAAGTAGCTTAAGGTAGTGAACAGTATGCTTATGAAGCTTGGAGTAGTGAAAATTATAATATGTAATTTGTTCATACTTATATATAAACATATATTTTTAATTTTGAAAAAAACAAAACCATATTAATGGCATAGAAAACTTTTGAAACCAGGTAAAACGGCACTTGAGAAAGTTCAACGGAATCCCTAAGAACTCTTAAGAGATCTGAAAAAGATCCTTCAAGAATGAATTTCATGCGACAGCCCCTAAATTTTTTATGCTTTTGTAGCTCCTCTGGATAAAAGGAAATAATATTGGAGTAGTTTTTCAAATCTTTTTTGTAGTGTAACAACATTGAACATCATTAAATATCTTTTTAGTCTTTTTTTGTCCAGCGTTTGTAATACCTCTTTGTTCCACCGCATTGCAACAAAGTCTTCGGTGCTATTAATATAAGTTGTAAAATACAAATAATCAAGAACTGCTTTTTCTTTATTGGCAATTTAAAAAAAAAACGTTGTCTATCTGGCAAATTTTATAACCAAAAAATAGGTCTTTTTTCACATGTCTATAGTCAAAAGATGCCATGGCATTTTTAAAGCGCTTTGTTTTTGAGGTTGTGCAAGAAGTCACTGTATAAACCCCTTCAGGAATGATCCCATAAAAAGAGAGTGCTGACTCCATAGAAATGTAAGATGGAGGGTAAATCATATTACCTAAAGTAAACAATGTTACTTCGTTTACATTGTTTTTTTTAAATGTATAAAGGCTATTTCTCAGTTTACATATATATTTTTTTTTCACCCATTGGCTCAGCGTTTTTGCACTATATCTATTAAGAAAAATCTTTATTTGCGTGGGGGAAAAAGCGATCATACCTTGCATTTTCTCTTTTAATTCCAATATGTACATAGGTACATATAATTCTTTTTTTTAACCTTTTGGTAAAAGAATGGAATTATTTTTTGGTTTGCTGACGCATCCATTCATAGAGGATAACAGAGGTGGCAACGGATATGTTTAAAGAGTTGATGTTGTTGCACATTGGAATGCGTATGTGCGCATTGCACTGCTTGAGATGCTTTTCGGCAATGCCCTCATGTTCTCCGCCAAAAACAAAAGCCGTGGGATGTGTTAAATTAATTTCATACATTGTTTGTGTTGCTTGCTCTGAACAAGCAACGATTTGTAACCCGCTGTGTTGCAGTGTTTTTAATGTTTCTAGCAAATTGTTCGTGCGACAAATAGGCATGTGAAATATTGTACCCGCAGAAGTTTTGATGGCATCTGCAGTAATGGGTAAACTTTTTTGATTGTTCATAATGATGCCATTTATGCCTGTTGCTACAGCACTCCGAATAATAGCTCCGAAATTATGCATGTCTTGGAGGTGGTCTAGAATGACAATGCAAGGTTGTTTACCTGTTTCATAAACATGTTGTATAATCTGTTCTATAGAAAAAAAATGAATGGGCGAAATGAGAGCAATCGCTCCTTGATGATTTCCATTTGTAAGACGATTCAGCTTTTCTACAGGAACTTTGTTACAAGGGATACTATGCTGTTGTGCCAATACCAATAACTCCTGTAAAGCAGGACTGTTCATCGTGCGTTTAAGCCATATTTTAGCAATGCTCTTGTCACTAGATATAATAGCCTCATGAATGGCATGTATGCCAAATATCATTTCTTTCTGCTTTTTAAAATGGTTTATCTTCATAAGTTTTGCTTGTATAGTAAATACTATTTTTCTAATCTTGTCTTGAGAACCAAAGATTTTTGGACGGAAAAAAGACTTAACACTACATAATCTACACTGTTGCTAACAATAAGTCCAAGTGTCTTGTGACAGTTATAGGTTGACATCTCTGCAAAACATCCTACACAGTCATAAATGAATCTCGTTGGTATATTTGTGCTTTTTTGCAATGTTACACCTGCTTTTCATCTTTAACATACCCTATGCTTCTTTTTCTCGGCTCATGTAGCTTTGTGTCGTACTATCGATTTTAATAAGATCACCTGGATTGATAAATAAAGGCACTTGAATCTCTGCTCCTGTTTCTAAAATAGCAGGCTTGGTAGCTCGTGTAGCAGTATTGCCTTTCACTCCTGTTTCTGTGTCGGTAACACGTAGAATAAAGTGCGCTGGCACCTCACACGTAAGTAACTTGTTTGTATCAGAACGAAACACCAACTGTACTTTAGCTCCCGCTTGAAAAAAATTACCACACTCTATTTGTTCTTTTCCCAAGGTCACTGCTTCAAAGGTTGTCTCATGCATAAAATGAAAATATTGCCCATCTTTGTATAAAAATTGATAAGGATGTTTTTCTATACGAACAGGAAATATTTTTGCTCCTGAACCAAAGGTGTTTTCTACAACTTTGCCCGTGGTAACACTCTTGAGCTTAGTACGTACAAACGCATTTCCTTTACCTGGTTTAACGTGCTGGAAATATGTAACTACGTAAATGTCATTTCGAAAATCAATACATAAACCATTACGCAAATCATTCATTGTTGCCATGTGCTGAAAATATTTAAGACTTGAAGTTCTCCATTACTAATTTCCCTCTATAATAAAGCTTCCCATCTTTTTCATAAGCTTGATGAGGTGGGTGTTTAATACCCGTTGTTGGACATGTACTCAATACTGGTGGAGTAACCACATGATGTGTGCGACGTTTCCTTTTTCTTTGTTGTGATGTTTTTCGTTTGGGATGTGCCATGATTATAACGGTAAATTTTTATTATTTTTTTATAGTGCTAAAGTCTTTGATGATAAAAACAATACAATGCACTAGCAATAGACGCAAATCTACTGTTTTATATGTCTCTTAGCAAGTTGAAGAGCATCATTTATGACAGCTTATCGAACAATGTTAAAATTTTGGCGTTTTTGAAGCTTATTGAAAGGATTGAGCCTATAGCCTATATTATACATAAAATCCCCACAAGACCAATAATCATGGTAGCCAAAAAAGTATTTACCTTTTTCAAAAACTGCTGAGAAGATTCTTTCTTAACAGAAATATACAAATCTCCTGGCATGCCTCCTCGTATTGTTACATTTCCTTTTCCCCGCATAACCAAAGTGATGCCTGTACCAATGTCAGGGAGTAGTTTTATATCAATTTTTTCCCTAATGTTCTTACGTCCTTCCCCATCGCATTCTTTGCAATGTTTTTTGATCTTTTTTCCGTAACCATCACATACTTCACATATAGCGTCAAAGAAAAAATAGAGAAAACCTTTGATAGCATGGTCAATACCTGTTTCGTGGCAATTTGTACACGCTTCTAGAGAAGATCCATTCGCAGATCCATTTCCATTACAATCTTGACATGTAACGTAGTGTTGTAGAGAAATTTGACGATGTACACCTGTGATAGATTCTTCTGAATTGAGTAGTATGTTTATACGAATATTCCTTTCTGATTGGTAGTAGTTGTAAGGTGTATGATAATGTTTTCCCCCACCAAATCCTGCCTTATATTGTTGAAATATCTTCATGATATCATACATAGAAGGTGTTTCATAGGGTTTTGTGTTATCTTCTACCTCTTCTCCACCAAATTGATCATAATGAATCCTCTTCTCCTCATTACTAAGGATTTCGTAAGCATTGGTGATTTCTTTGAATTTTTCTTCAATCTCTTTGTCTCCTTGGTGTTGATCAGGATGCAATGCTAATGCTTTTTGACGGTAGGCTTTTTTTATTTTTTCTAAAGGAGCATTTTTAGGTACACCTAGAATTGCATAATAATCTTTTTGATTCATGGTTAGCATTGTAGCATTTTAATGATTTTTGTTAAAAATCATGTCCTAAAATAAAAAATAAGCGTTACAAATAAAAAACTTTCCACAACCTAAAGGTTGTGGAAAGTTACATTTTTATACAATATGCTCTAGCACCTAACAAATCTATAAATGATTAAGTTTTAAATCAAACACTGGATTTGTTGAGAAAATTTTTTAATTTATTTTAAGCAATTAAGCTCACGTGCATTTTGGCTCAAGACCATAAGCTTTTCAGATACTTCTGCTCCTGCCCAGGTAAGTAGATTACCACCACAAGATCCCACTCCTACACTACCAAAAAACAACACGCCTAGAGCTTTAAAAAGCTTTTTATTTGTGGAATCATCTGGTGTCCACTTCAATGAAGTACAAGTAAGTTCAAATGAACCATTTTGTGCTTTTTCTAGACACCAACCTGATCCGGCAAACATACCCTTAAGTAACCAAAAACTCCATTCGCTTACATGAGCAGTACACAATAATGTTATCTTGCCTCCTGCAATTGCCACCTTGCTTCCTTGCACACCATATCCTACTGTTGTTTCTCTAGAAGGCAATTTCTCACGTACACTACTATTAACTTTTTTGGCTTTTTCACCCACGTTTCTCAAAAAACCTGTTGTGCTTTTTTTAACATTACCCCACCAGCTTTTTTTATCCCGTTGCTTAGCAACTGTTGACCCACCAAAGGCCATACAGAAAACAAGAAGCAACCATACATATTGCATGTATCTTTTTTGTGTGTTTTTCATAACAAATTTAATTTAATGTATCCAATGCCTCTACATCGAATCTCGGGGCAAATATAGCTACTTTTTCCAAAGTAAACAAAATTACATACACTCTTTAAAAGAACCATACAAGAAACTAAGTACTTACTACCCTTTTACGATGCACTTTTTAAGAAACATTACCATACCATTACAAACTTTTTACAACCAATTTTTTATTTTAGAACATTTCCATTAAGTTTGTAACACAAAGACATCATAACTTCCATATTTGCTTATACACAACCCAAATATACCCAACTGTCATCTTTTTACAACCAAGAACCCTTTTGCCCAATCATCATGAATACAAACATAGAAAATTTAAAAAAAGAAATCAAAAAACTACAAGAGGAAAGAAACTGGCAACAATTTCATTCACCCAAAAATCTTTCCATAGCTTTAGTATTAGAAGCAAGTGAAGTTATGGAAATATTTGTGTGGAAAAATATAGAGGAAAGCTATTCGCTAAAAGATAGTGAAAAACAACATTTAAAGGAAGAACTAGGAGATGTGTTGATTGTTTTATTGAACTTAGCTCAGAAGTTCAATGTTGACCTTATAGATTGTGCCACGGAAAAAATAAAAGAAATTGCCAGAAAATACCCCGTGGAAAAAGCAAAGGGAAATAACGCAAAATACACAGAACACCAATAGTACATCAAAAATACCCTTATTTTAGCATCGCCTCCATAACATAAATCAATGCCTCATACACGCACATAACGATTAGTATCTCAAACAATAAAAACAAAATACGATTTAGAGGCTTTAAAGTTTTGGACCATTCCGTTGCATACATAGTTACAATAGATATTGCAGGACCAAATAAAGTCATCGGAAGCATGATTGTATCGAACTTTAAGAAAACAGGAAACCTAAACTGCACAGCATCTGTAAAAACTTCTTGCACAAAAGCAAAATATCCCTTACTCATAATCTCAAGATAATTCGCTTGTTTCGATAATTGCCAAGAATCTAAAAGCTCACAATATTTCAATTTAAATTCATCAGAAAGCTTTAGTGAGTGAAAAATAAGGCGCATAGTATGAGAAGTTGCTGTCTTATGAAGTAAAAAAAGTGCTTGTAAAGAAAAAGTACCCAAAATACCAAAGGCAGTATAGAGTAGTAATTGCAAAAACAAATTTTTTCTCTTATGCATAGCAAATAAGAATGAAGAAAAACCCTGAGAGAAAAGCAAAAGCGTTAACCATTCATCTTCATCTAGAAAGTCTAACCACTGTAAAAACAAAGAAAACACAAAATAAAACAAAACAAAGGGAAAAAATGTTAAAACTGTAGTGAATACAATTTTAAGCCAAGATTGCTTGGAGGGAATGTTCAAAGAAATTTTACTCATTTTTATATTTATTTTCAATGATATTTTTTATGTAAACAACTAAAGTGCTAGAACACTTACACAATCATTCATTACTTACAGCTTATAGCATAACTAGCAAAAATTTACTCCCAAATGTAATCATCTAAATCGCTTAAAAAAATTTCGTTTTTTTAAGCAAACAATCCCGGCATCTCACACCCAACAACAAACATACATCCCAAAAATGCACCTGTGAATAAAATACAAACACATGCAACACTACAGCTACACATAGTAATTTCAGCATGATAACCCAACCACAAACACAACTCACAACACTTTCTAAAACCATTACTGCTCGGCCTAGCAACAGGAACATAAAGATAATCCACAATAACACTTGTTAGATCAGCAGGAAAAAATCGCGAAGCTAATGTACCATATGCATAGCCATGAACCAAAGAAAAAAGACGTGGAGCAACAGAATGCCTTCTACTCACAACAGTACGATCAAGTGGCATAACCACAGATGTATTTTCGGCACTCTGCACTGGTTGATCAAAAAGTTATCAGCTTGTATGCGAATGGTATGAGTCAATCTTCAATAGCAGACCATATACAAGAATTGTATGGTATAAATCTAGAAACAGAAGGATTTGTAAAAAATATAATATATTTAAAATTTTTCTATATTTTCTATAAAATTATTTACAAAATAGTTCATTTTGAATGAAGATTGCACTTGCTCTGTTGTGTCCGGGCCCTAGCATAGTAGCAAAGCTACTATGCTAGGGCCCGGACACCTATGCCACTTTTTAACTTATATGCCCAATGAAATTTGATAATCCTATAAGTAAATACACAAGTTGACACAAGTGTATGCCTCTTTTGTACCGATCTTTTATCCTTTACTCCTCATGATGCATTTTTCATTTTTTGCTATTCGTTATTCATTTTCTTTTGTGGTCTCTACATAGTAACCAATGAGTAAAATGAGTAGCCCATATAACGAGAAATACAAAAAAACATATACCTTAGCACCATGTTAAAACAATCATCATTAGATACCCCACTAGGCAAAATGATTGTTATCGCAAATGAAACAACAATACATTTACTTGATTTCGCAGATAGCATTCACATTACAAACCACTTAAAACAATGGAGATCACAGCAACAAGAAAGTATACCCATAGGTAAAACAAAAGTAATGCATATGATAGAACAAGAACTAGCCCTTTATTTTGCTGGTGATCTAACAAGTTTTAAAACACCCTTCCATATGCTTGGCACCGACTTCCAAAAAAAATCATGGAACTACTTAACGCAAATCCCCTATGGAACAACCCATCATTATGCAACACAAGCCACAAAAATCGGTCATGCAAAAAGCTATCGAGCAGTAGCCAATGCCAATAGAGCCAATCCTTTAGTCATTCTTATACCATGTCATCGCATCATTAGAAAAAACAATTCACTTGGAGGCTATAGAGGTGGTATACAACGCAAAAAATGGTTACTTGATCATGAAAAAAAACCTTACATACAAAAGATCCTTCTTTGCCTTCCCCTTCTATAAAATAAAAACTACTTAAAACCAACAACCATTGCGTAAAAACCGTGACTTTACTATTTTTCTATAAAAAATTTTTACCTTTGCAATAATAACCCACATCCAAAAACATGATCATAAAAAACCCCAAAAGCAAAACATCACACCATCTTATATTATTCCTATTCATAACCCTCTTAGCAACTCTCACAACAATCTACCTTTACGATACCATATATGCAACTCAACCAAGCAATACACAAATGTCACCCCCACAAGACACAACAACAAAAGACACTGCTGACAACAAAATCTCCAAGCAACAACCCAAAACTAACCCATCTTAAAAAAGATTTAGATCTTGTACAAAAAGTATCATATTTGTAAAAAATTTACTTTTCGCACAAAAACATTCCATTACACACTATATTTCCTTACCAAAAGCAAATTTTCTACAAAAGAAAATTTGCTTCCTTACCTATTTTTAAACATTCATTACCATGCAACTCACACACGTACCCCTCATTGTAAAAAACCAAGACGAAGCCTTAAAATTTTTCGTAGAAAAATTAGGCTTTGAAAAAAAAGACGATAGCCCTATGGGAAAAGATCGCTGGCTAACAGTTTGCTGTAAAGGACAACCCATAGAAATTGTACTCCAAATGCCACACTGGGGACCAGAAAAAGCCTCTATACAAGAACGTACAGCTATGATTGGTAAACAGAGCTTTTGTTTCTCCTCACCAGACATAGCACAAGACCATAAAAAACTCCTAAGCAAAGGAGTTAAAATACTGGGCCAACCTACAATAGAACCATGGGGAAAACAGCTCTTATTTGAAGACCTTTATGGCAACGTCTATGTTTTGGTAGGAAAATAAACACATCATGGCAAAAATATCACTCAATTTTTGCAGGATATTGTAAAGTCTCTAACAACTCAAGAGACAATGAGGTAACAATTATTTTTTTGGTGGGATTTACTTGCTTCACAAAATGCTCGTGCAAAGGCATATAAAAAGCTCGTTCTTGTTTTCTGATACAAAGCAACATTTGCAAACCCTTTTCCACAGCAACAACCTCCCCCAAAGCACCATGCTGCTCATCATATACAGCATATCCCAAAAACCCTTGATCCATCTTTGCAATTTCAGCACGCACAACATCAGCATCAGCAAAAAGAGTACAATTATGCCATTTTTTAGCCTCTGTCCTTTCTGCAATCTCCAACAACTGCAACGTAGCATAATCTGTTTGCGGTTGCCAAAGAGACACCCTATAAGGAATATAAGTATGTTGCTGATAGATGTACACAACAGAAAGAAAAGTAGGTATATTAGGATACTTCAACGCTATAATCATTTCACCATGCAACCCACGCACCTTGTTTATTGTCCCTATTTGTTCGTAACCATTGGGTTGAGGAAAATGAGCCATGTACCTACAAGTAAAAAAAACAGTGGAGAATAGGGGGGTCGAACCCCTGACCTCTTGCGTGCAAAGCAAGCGCTCTTCCAACTGAGCTAATTCCCCCAATACACAGTGGTATAAGAGATACCAGAATTTATTTTTTACGTTTCTTAGAACTCATTACCCAAAAACCGAGCAACAATAAACCCAACAACAATAATATCACATAAAACATGTTGTACATAGTATCACTGCCACTTGTTGCAACAACAACATCTTTTACCACTACTGGCTTTGCATTTTTTTTGAAAAACTTACCGTAGACAAAATAAGTTCCTACAGCAACAACTCCAAACAATCCAGTTTTACTAAAAAATTTTTTGCCCAAAGACTTATAATTCTCTACATGCGTTACATAATTTTTCACTCCTAGAAAAGCTTTCTTAGGATCTTGAACTACTTGGCTTACTGTTTCTTTTGTGGTTTTAGCCATTTCTTGTACTACTGGCTTTGATTCTTGAACCGCTGTTTTTAGTAATGCATCAGTATTTTTTAGATTAATGAATAACGCTTTCATAGCACTGCCGATTTCCACAAAATTCCTGGTTTTCCAAGCTTCAGATGCAGTAGTAACAAACAATCCCAAAAATCCAGCGATAACCCCTTTGGAAACTGGTGGAAGAACCTCTGGCAAGTAAAAAACTTGGGCGTTTTTCCCTTGCAAAATAGCCAATTTTGATGCGAACTCTTGGCACCTATTCAATACTGCATCGTTGGCGGAATTTTGATCTCGAATATTCATAAGCCTCCTTGAAATATTTTCACACTCTTTTTTAAAATTTTCTGCATTTGGGTCTAGCATAGCAATGCTATTTGCTACTTGTTCTATTGAAGGAACAAGCACGAGAAGATTTTGGTGTGAAGATGATGTGTTCTCTTGAACCTTTTTTTGGTCTGTTTTCTTATTAATTTTTTGTTTCTCTAACAAGTCCTCTGGGCTTTCTTCTTTCACCTTGTTTACCTTCTCTATATAAACATTTACAGCCCCAAACTCCTTCTCCAACTTCTCTGCTTGCGCTAAAAGATTGTCAACTTTTTCTCCACCTTCCTTCATGCCCAAAATCATTTCCTGCAATTTGTTTAAATTTTTAACCTTTTCATTATAAACACTCTGATGTTTCTGAATATATTCTTGTACAGATTCAGGTACATTATCTGAGATAGGATTTTTTTCCATATAGGCTTGACAATCCCCAACATACTTGTCCAGTTTTTCAATCTGGTCTTTGATTTTTTGCGTTTTTTTTGTAGGAACATCATGAGCAACTAGCAATGTAGCACCATGAGCCAATAAAATCAGCAACAACATACCTACGATTTTCTTCATTTTCAGTACCATTATCCAAAAATTTTAAAATAAACCTCAACCCATCAACATGGATTTTAAAGAGGGTAAATATACAACATTTTCAAACAAAAAAGAAAATGACATATTTTTCCACTAAACATATTGACGTGCTTCATAAAGTAACCCGACAAACCATACACAATTCATCACACACAACAGCAACACAATCATCAATTCAACCAACTTCAAATGCCCATTTTTATATTCTTGGACCATACGCCATGAAAGCACACAAAAATTAGCTACCCTAAACATAAAATAAGACATTATCGCCACCACACCAAAAAGTTTAAAAAAAAACGTTTTGTTCACAATCTCATCTTGGCGAAACGCCAATACATAATTCAAAAAAATAGTAGGAATTTCCGCCAAAACACCCATAGCAATATAATCTGCATACCTAGCCGTGTAATACGTTACCACAAAAAACAACAGATGATGCAACATAAACACAACATGCTTACACCAAAAATCCTTCCACAAAACACCTCCATACACCTCATACAACAAATACCCCGTATCATACAAAAGATATCCCCTCGAAATACCCAACAACAACGCAAATAATTTCGTATCAATCTTTTTTTTCAGATAAAGAACAGCCACTCCCACAATAGGAACACAATGCAAAAACGTCGCTATAACCTTGCGTAACTTATACGCTTGCACCCTATATGCAACACCACTATACTCCATTCCCAAGCACCAAGAATAGAAAAAAAACACCCCTACATCCAACAAAAAACACAGGATAGTAACCTTTTCCCTCTTGTATACACACCTCCCCCTAGACATACAACTACCATAAGAAGCAACATCAACATAATTTTTCAGCATTATTTTAAAAGTAAACTAAAGGAAATCACATACAGCAAGACAAAGCTATCCATTTATAAAAAAACAAGCAAAAAAAACCACTATTTTCCCCTTTGCAAACAAGATCGATTCCTCAACAAAAAAAGCAATAAATACACCAAAGGCGTATCACATAACGCCAACACCATCTTACCAAAAAACTCATGCATAGACAATCGCCACCATACATCCCAAGACAATCCATCTACAGCAGAAAAAACCAACCGCAAACCCCACGCCAGCACCGCAAAAAGAACAGTATCCACCCATTGACTCACAACAGTACCCACATTATTACGCAACCACAAATAACGCCCTTGGGTACGCACACGCAAAAAATCAAAGAGATACACATCCAAACACTGAGCAACAACATACGTAATCATCGAAGCCACCACCGTAATTTCAACAAAAGAAAAACTCTCATAAAACAAACCATCAGCAACAGGCAAAAAAGCACACACACGAAAACCATGGCAACAAAAAACCACAACCATCAGCACCATATTAGTAAGCAAACCACACCATATCACCAGCATAGTATAAGCAACACCATACAATTCCGACAACACATCCGTACACACAAACGTCAAAGCATACACAAAAAGAGAAGCTGTCACACTATACCCCAAAAACGACACATGCTTTACCACCAACAAATGAGTCATCAAATAAGCCATACAAAAAAAAAGCACCAAACCCTGATACCTACCCTCTATAACAACCACCACCCTTTCCATAGACACCCCTACACAAAAAGCCAACAACAACACAACCAACACCACCCCATAGCCCAGCAACAAACCCAGCACATTCCCCAACGGCAAAAACATAAACAAACAACCCACCACCTGCCAAAACACATTCAAAACCATATGAAAAAACAGATAACCATACCCCCCATTGCAAACCAAAATTCCCTCCACCAACCCATACACAGCAAAAGAAACCCCAAAAACAGCTAA
Organism: uncultured Bacteroidota bacterium; assembly: GCA_942492555.1. Taxonomy (GTDB): domain Bacteria; phylum Bacteroidota; class Bacteroidia; order Cytophagales; family Amoebophilaceae; genus JBCCVH01. Next base: position 12,629 of record CALOEX010000014.1, read on the forward strand.
TACCTCCCAAGGAAACCTAGCTTCCCACAAAGCAATCTTTGCCATACTCGTATCCACAGCAGGAAAAACATGCAAAACCCCCCAAGAAAACAACACAAAAAACAAAAAAGCAACAATAGAAAACAACAAAACACGCCAAGCATAGCCACGCCCATACACATAAGTAACACCATACAACAACCCCCAATACCCACCATGCAACAAAACACCATAAGAACAAGCAAAGCCACCCACACAAACATAGCAGTTAGCAAGCGCAAAACCCATAACCAAAAAAACAGCAAAAAAAACATGGACAAAAACAGGCAAGGCATTTACAAAACGTGCAAACCCAACAGATAGAGACTTCATATCACAAAATTAAAGCCAAAAATACACCAAACGACAAAAAACTACCAGCATCCCAGCAAAATTTTGCTCAATTCACCACTTTTGTCCCCAATTACTTAATCCATTTATCTCCATCATGCACCCCTAAAATCAACAAATCATCCCTATGCTTTTTAATATAGTCATAAATATAGCGAGAACGGAAATAAGAGTCAACATGATACGCAACATACACCCTCTCCAGATACGTACGCTCATCATCATTCAGAGAATCCTTGGCATCTCTACCAGAAAGAAAAGGTTCATTTTTCCCATACACCTCCATAACATCACTGAGTACATTCCTTCTTAGATAGTCTCCAATAACCTCAAAAGCACGCATTGCATCTCCTAAATAAGCATCTTGATACGCTTGCAAATACTTAATAAAACCACCAAAAGCAATAGGACCATCAATCAGCTTAAACAACACAAATATCACACGTTGTGGCTTATTCATCCTAGAAATATCCCCATCCTTAAGATCCATATCATAATACGCCTTCACAATTCTTTTATATAAAAATTGAAACTGATACTTTTTAGGAAGTGCATAAAAAGCGCTTTCATTAACTTTGATACGACAAGTACCATCTGGCATGTCCACAATTTTATATTTAACAGTATATAACATAATAATTTTTCACATTAAATTTCATAACATACAATGTTAGAAAAATAGGCCTTAAAATCCAAATATATTACGGAAAGAAACAATAAATAATCACTTTTGTAATACCACACGTCCCCAAAGTACCCACCAAACCCGCCAACAAAAAACTATGGTTCACCACCCACCTCCCCACTTTAATCGTCCTCCCATCATCAAAACCACGTGCAGCAACCATAGTAGGATAACTCGGCAACACATAAAAACTATTAGCAGCCGGCACTAAAAACAACAAAGTCCAAGGATCCATACCCAACAACCCCAAAGGCAACATCATCTGCAACGTAGCACTTTGGCTACTCGTCACCACAGTCATGACAAACAAAAGCAATCCCCACTGCCAAGGAAATACCAAACAAGATAACCATCTTTGTATCGTAGCTTTATGGTACTCAAAAAAACTATTACTCAACCAAGAAACCCCCAACAATACAATCACTGCCTGCATCCCTACTTTAAAGACACGAGTCTGTAACACCCGCTCACGATCCACAAAAAACGCAATACACCCAGCTATCGACAACAAAACCAAAGCATTAAAATACACAACATCCACACGCTCACCCAGCCAAAAATGCACCAACACCATCCCCAAAACCCCCAAGGAAAAAATACACAAACAACGCAACGCCATTTTCCTATCAAAATCACCCTCTTCTTCCCCCCCTACCAAACTACAAAAACCCACTGGCGAACCCAAACGATTTGCCACCCACGTAGCCATACAAGTACCCACCAAAGTAGCAGGCAAAAAAACCATTACCAACTCCCTGAATCCAAACCCTTTAAAAACAGTAAGCAAAATACCCGTAGCCGCCGAAAGAGGACTTGCCAAAATCGCTTGTTGCGAAGCAATAACACTCGCTACCAATGGACGTACAGCAGGGGTGCCACTCCTTTTCGCCATCCGTGCAATAATGGGAAACAAAGGATAGATAATATGACTTGTACCAACCAAAAATACACACCCATAGCTTAAAAAAGCACTCAACCACGTCACATAACCAGGATAACGCATCAAAAGCTTTCCTGCCCATGACACCAACAGATCAAATGTACCCGCAACCTCAAGCATAGCCGACATAATTGTAGCAGCCATAATCATTAACACCACTTTAAAAGAAGGAGTACCAAGAGACATACCAAACCCTACTACCAATAATAAAAGACCTAAACAACTCATGATACCAATGCCTATACCCTTCTGTTTTATCCCTATAAAAATAGCACCTAAAACAACGGCAAGTTGTATAAAAAAATCTACCATGACACTTTTGTATATTTTATATATCCACCACAAAGCACACATAGTGTACTTACTCTAATGAGGGAGGTACATATTTAACTTTTTTTACCAGGCAAAAAAAATAGTTCACTAGGGCTTTTTTAACAAAAAAAGTTTTTAAATCCTAATATTCATTTACAGCTTTTTTGCTTAAATCCAATCTTTACAAATCTGCATCATCAGATTTTGATGATTGTGATTGCTTTGTCAACCCAAACCCTATTTTTTCCATGAAACTTGAAAAATAATACACATCCTGTTTATCATCTCTAAACAAACATAATATCCAAATGATTGCCCTTCTAAATAAGACTTGTTAGAATCTATGTTCCACCATGTTTTTTCCCTTCCCACCTTTGGCTATTTCATAAGCTGTTTAATATCCTCTTGATCCAGTTGCTTAGCCAGTGCTAATCCTAGTGTTTGACTCACTCTTTAAGGCTTTTATTTCTTCTCTACAAGGATGGAATATTCCAAATAATTTTTCATAGAAGGAGAAAATTTTATAAGATTCCAATTTTTTTTTAGCATTATCAAGATTAGAGAGCGTATGAGTATACTCATCAGAATTTTTTCCAACTGTTGCTGCATAGATGCCTAGGGCTTTTTCGTATGCGGCGATAGCATCTGGATATTGCTGTTGGACATAATATACCATGCCGAGATAAGAAAGGATATGTGCATAGTCAACATCTTCCTCTTCAACTGTTGCTTCATAGATGTCTAGGGCTTTTTCGTATGCGGCGATAGCCTCTGGATATTGCTGTTGGGCGTAATATACCATGCCGAGATTAGAAAGGATATGTGCATAGTTAACATCTTCCTCTCCAACTGTTGCTTCATAGATGTCTAGGGCTTTTTCGTATTGGGCGATAGCCTCTGGATATTGCTGTTGGGCGTAATATACCATGCCGAGATTAGAAAGGATATCTGCATAGTCAACATCTTCCTCTCCAACTGTTGCTGCATAGATGTCTCGGGCTTTTTCGTATGCGGCGATAGCTTTCTTATATTTGCTCTGCTCGCAATATATTGTCCCCATGTTTTGATGCGTTTGTGCAGTAATTTTTTTTGCTTTTTCTTCTGTTAGAACTAAGACTTTTTTGTAATAGTCAAAGGCCAAGGAGTCATTTTCCAAAAGGACAAAAATATTACCCAGACTGTGTAGTTTGGCACTTTTTGTTTCAAGGTGGCCTGCTTGATGTTGCGCAAAGATTATGTTTTTGCTTATAGCATTTCTATACAAACATGTTGCTTGGGGAAGTGCATGACAGATTTGTAAAGCATGCAAAAAGATAGGGACCATTATATCATGCGGATGCTTTTTTGTATACTGGTCAATGAGCGTATCAAACTCATTCTTGTTGTTTTTATTTTTCGCTGGAGAAATGTTGAGCAGTTTTTCTAGCATACCGGCTATTTGCTTAAGTGCTTTTTGAGATTCTGGATTGTCATAATTTTTATTTTGGGTACGTAAAACATCAATGTTTTGCAAAAGAACATCCGTATCGTTGTTTTGCAAAAGAACATCCGTATCGTTTTTACGTTGCCAGAAGACAATACCACCACCCATAACGAGACACAAGACGAGCAAACTCATCAAGTATTTTACATATTTTCTTTTTTTGTTGAGTTTGTTCATGATGTTTCAAATTAAACAGGCAAATGTAAAGAAATTAAGCCATTTTTCATGACACAATTTAGAAAATCTCAATACTTTGCTGGGTAATTTTTCCTGATAATAGAGTCCGTTTATTGATAACAATCGGATTGGATCTTCTAAGAATATTCCTTCCAAGCTTCAATACCCTCCGACATTACGAAAAATCATGTATACAACAAATACTATACAAAGCTTTCATCGTCAAATTAGAAAAATGACAAAGACCAAAAGAGTTTTTTCTGGGGATATGTCATTGATGAAATTACTCTATTGGGTACAGGAGAATATAACTAAAAAATGGACGCGGCCCATACATAGTTGGGGCAAGATTTTATCGCAACTTTTTATTATATTTAAGAGTAGATTGGATTCAGAATCTACTATGAGACATCACATGAATTAATGAATAGTGACACAGTTGGCTAAACAGACTCAAAAAATAAAAATAAATAACTTTAATGAACTCAAGGAAGCAATTAAGCGACTCAGAAAATATGATAACAAACCACTTTAATATAAATAGCTCGCCATGAATAAGTATACTTTTTTAAGAAAAAACCTCATAATAATCCTTTTGTTGTTCTTTATACCCTTACAAGCAAGTAAAATACAACAAGGAACAACTGATCATAATCCTAAAGATGCTGTCATGGTGATAGGTCCTAGTGGTACTGGCAAAAGTACACTTGTTGCTTCTTTAAGTGGAGCTGCACTAGCGTATGATAAGAACGACAACTTAGTGCTTGATAATCCAAAAAATCAAAACAAAGACAACAAGTATCCTATTATAGAGTATAGCCAGTACAGAGTTACAGCAAAATGTGATATGTACCCTATAAAAAATAGCACTGGTTCTGCGATGTTTCTTTGTGATACTCCTGGTTTCTATACACATGACCACCCTATTCAACGAGATATAGCAAAAAAAGTGAATGAATACAACAATAAAGCATTTGTAGACATACAGAAAGTTATACAAGAAAACAATATAAAGGGGTTTTTAATTGTAGTAAACCCTAGCGATTTTACCGGTAGAAATGATGCAGCCATTATAAAAATAATGCATAGGCTTTCTCTTATATTTGAGGAAGAAAACATACAAGAAATCAATAGCTCCATCTATTTGATAGTGAAACAATCCAATGGAAGTATACAGCCACTGATTGATTTAGCATCAATAATAGAGGCATTTAGAAATAACCTATTATATACCTCTATTTATAAAGATCAAACAAAAAAGTTAACGTTATTATTTGAAAATTTTATTAAAGAAAAGTACAAAAATGAAATAGAGTATACTTGGAAGCATATAGATCGCAAAAAAGTTCTTATACTACCTAAAATAAGTACACAAAGTAAGCCCAATATACTAGCTGTAAAAAAGCTTAATAGCATAGACGAAATAGATACTATTTGTATGAATATGTTTAAAAAAAAACAAAATTTACCTATAAACTTTAATGATAACAACAAACAATACAAAAGTGATGCAACGCTAAACACAAAAAACACAAATAAGAAAAAACCAAGTGACAGTGAGATAAGACGTGGTGGTACAGGGGGCAATAGTCATCAAGCACGAGAGGTACAATCAAGCCCTATAAACATACAAAAGAATAATAAAGATAACACACAAAACATAGATGAAACAAACAACAATGAAATAAAACATTTCTTGCCACAAATAAAACATTTAAAATTGCTAAGCATAACTATATTATTAAGTATTTTGAGCATTATCCTATATAAAAAAACAAAGAAAAATTTATTAAAATCAATATCCAGCAATCCCCTTGCACAAACATATGAGGAAAAACATTGATAGCATTTTTTTGTAAGGTGCTTACAAATGTGTACTTTTCACTTAGTTTTAGCACAAAGCCATACCAGCAAAAACCCATTTTTTATTTTAAAAAAATTCATGAAATTCACACCAGAGCAAATCACTCACCTTGCAACAATAGCCAATATTGAAATTCCGAACGAAAACAGAGAAAACGTAATGAAAGAATTAGAAAAAATCGTCAACTGGGTAGAACAACTCAAAAAAGTAGATACTTCAACATTACATACGCAAACTATTGTCACTTCAGAAAAAAACAAATTTTCTACTAATAAACCACAAAAACCCCTCTCTATACAAAAGGCACTTTTAAATGCCCCTGTACACGATGGTGCTTATTTTCATATACCTCCCGTCTCAAAAGAGACGTAAAAAAATTTAAAAACATATAAAGGACCCCCAACCAAAAAAAGAGGATACTTGCTTCTTATTCGATAATGTTTTATTATTGCCTAGGAGTATGAAACATCAACATGTTTTCTCATATGACCTTACATGTGAATAGACAATGCGTCGTGGTAACAATCAATCAATAGTTTTTAACAAAAATTTTAATATCAACTTCATGGTTCAAGTAGAATATACAATAGCACAATTAACGGCTCTTAATCTCGATGCTTTAAAGGAGATTGCAAGTAAACTTAACATTCCTGTTAATGATAAGCTAGATCAACAATCTTTAATATATAAAATATTGGATGCGCAAGCAGTGATGACAGATGTAAAAAAAGAACTTACTCCTAATGATAAGCCCAATAAACCCGTTGTTAAAAATACAAAAAAAACACCCGTAGTCAAAAAAAAGACACCAGTGGCTAAAAAAGAAACAGGAAATCCAACAACAGATCTCAAAGCTGGCAATCCCCCTGTTGCAAAACCTAGTATAGAGACTGATGTAGCACCGAATGTACATGAGAATAGTAATAGTAATACTAATAGTAGTAGTAGTAGCAATAATGGTAATAACAATAAGACTCCTAACAACAGAAATAGATTCAATAAAAACAACAACAAACGAAACAATGAAGTTGCACAACCTAGAACAACTCATCAAAAAAATGAAGAGAGCAATGGAAATGTAACAAAAAATGCCCAAAGCAACCCTAACAACCCTCCCCAAAAATACAGAAACCAACAACAAGATAGACAAAGTGGACATAACCGCAATTCTCTACAAACTTTTTCAGGTTTAATAGACGGGGAAGGAGTACTTGATTTAATGACAGAAGGATATGGCTTTTTACGTTCTTCAGACTACAATTATCTCTCTAGCCCCGATGATGTACATGTATCGCATACACTTGTCAAAAAATGGGGGCTACTCAAAGGAGATTTTGTCCAAGGCTCCCTGCGTCCTCCAAAAGAAAATGAGAAATATTTTAGCATGGTGGACATCAACCGTGTTAATGGTTGCTCATTAGAAGAATTGCGCAAACGTATACACTTTCACAATTTAGTCCCGCTTTTCCCAGAGAAAAAATTCAACCTAAGCTATAAACCTAACCAATATGCTGCACGTCTAATGGAAATGTTTATTCCTATTGGCTTTGGTCAACGCTCACTAATCATTGCACAACCTAAAGCAGGAAAAACAACTATTTTAAAAGAAATTGCAAATGGTATTAGCAAAAACCACCCAGATGTATATCTCATTGTTTTAATGATAGGCGAAAGACCAGAAGAAGTAACAGACATGCAACGTAGTGTACAAGCAGAAGTAGTTGCTTCTACTTTTGATGAACAGCATGACAACCATATTAAAGTAGCTATGCTCACCGTAGAAAAAGCAAAAAGACTGGTGGAATGCGGACATGATGTCGTGATTATCCTCGATTCTATCACACGATTAGCACGTGCTTTCAACACATCTACTCCCTCTTCAGGCAAAGTACTCTCCGGTGGTGTAGATGCGAATGCACTACATATACCCAAACGCATTTTTGGTGCTGCCCGCAATATAGAAAATGGGGGTTCACTCACCATTATTGCCAGTGCTTTGATAGATACAGGGTCTCGTATGGATGAAGTTATTTTGGAAGAGTTCACAGGAACAGGTAATATGGAGCTACTACTAAGTAGAAACCTTGCCAATAAAGGAATTTATCCAGCTATTGATATTCTCCGTTCAAGTACACGTCGAGGTGAAGATATGCAAAATCCAGAGGAAGCTAAATTGGCTAATATGTTACGTCGTATCATGGGTGACATGAAATCACCAGAAGAAGCATTGTCCTTCTTACTGGACAATATGAAAGGAACAGCTACCAATGAAGAGTTTTTAGCTTCAATACGTCATTAGTACTCAATAAAACGTAAAAACGTAGTCTATAAAATTGTATATAATATTAGTATGGATAATAGAAAGTTACAAAATATTGGATATATACTTTTAAGTGTTCTTTTCTTGTTGTTAGTATGGAACCAGAGCCAAAAACAAAAATCTCCCTCGCAAACTGAAACCAGTAAAGATGAAAAGGAAAAAGAGCAACCTAATTTTATCAAGAGTATTGAAAAAATTGTACAAAAAGATGAAATTGATCACAGTAGTAACTCCTACGTATTAGAAAATGATCAAGTAGCCTATAGCTTCTTTACCAAAGGAGCACAATATCAAGCTACTATAAAAAACTATAAGAACCAGGAAGGTAATGCTGTTACTATCAATCAACGTCCAAACAGTCATGTATTTTGGAAATTACCTAAAAAAGAAAACAAATGGATATATACATGTGATTTGGACTTCAAACTAAAAGAAAAAAAAGAAAACTCGTTTACATTCATAAATGACAAAGAATCTATCACCATTACCTATACGTTACAAGGGTACATACTTGATACAAAAATTCAGTTAGGAAAAAAATGGGATCGTGGATCTAAAGCTCAATTAATATGTTATCACAGTCCTAAAAACCAAGAAACAAACAAAGAGGTAGGAAAATCCAAAAACTATGTGAGCTTTGGCACTAAATATGAATATGTAGAAACAACCAATAGCAAAGAAGAAGTGGAAAAAGGAAAAATTTTTAAAGATAAAAATTGGGTAAATTTTCATATTCCCTATTTCAACAATACACTTTTCTTTCCAGAAAACTTAGATTTACAAATTGGTATTGAGGATGTAAAAAAAGAAGATTCTAGCGAAAACACTGTAAAAAAAATGGTTTTGCTTGCAGATATCGATATAAAAAAACTACAAGAACAAGAAGGATACAAAATCAATTGCTACATTGGAGAAGACACCTACCAAACTGTTCAGCAAATAGCAGCAAAATACCCAGAAAAAAACTATGAAAAAGTGCATTATTTTGGCTGGAGGATTTTTGGCACTGTGAACAAATGGGTACTCACACCTTGTTTTAATACTTTCAACGGTTGGGTTGCCCATCCTATCTTAGCATTGTTATTCCTATTGTTGCTATTTTCACTACTCTTTGCTCCTTTATCGTACAAACAACAGATACAACAAATCAAAATGAAAGCATCCAAGCCCTTTTTGGAAGAATTAAAAGCAAAGGCAAATGAAAAACAAAAGTTCATAGAAAGTGCTTTCTACCGCAAAGTGGGTATAAATCCATTGATAGCCATCATTGTAGCAATCAAAAACATCATTTTCTTTTTAAGCACCCTATTCCTAGTAACTTACAATATGAGTTTCCGCCAGCGAAAATTTTTGTGGTTTACTGATCTTTCTAGCTTTGACAACTTCATTACTTTGCCTTTTTACGTTCCCATGATAGGAAGTCATATCGGTATCATTTCAATTGCTTTGCTTCTTTTACCTAGTATTTTAAAACGTTTTGGATCACAAGAAATCGATATAAATACAATGGGAGCAACAAAAGAAAAAACACAGCTCATGAAATTTTTACCATACATTAGCTCTTTTATGTTCTTTGGTATCACCAATAGTCGCCCAGCTATTTTAGGGATCGCCAGATTTTTTAGTTTACTCATTGAAAAAGCAGAAAAGTTTATCATAGATAGATTTATCAATGCAGATGCCATTACAGAAACAGTCATACAAAAAGCTTCCCAAGAAGAAGATTCTACACAATCCCCCTCCCGTAATCTATCTCGTCTTGAAAAACGTATGGATCGTAAAAATAATAAAAAAACTAAAAAATGAAAAAAACCAATAGCAAAGAACAGGATATTCGTATTGAAAAATTAGCTACATTACAATCGCTTGGCATTGAACCATATCCTGCCGAAGCATTCTTTGTCAACACAACCACCCAAGCAGTTATCAAAAACTACGGGGAAGACCCCAATAAATATGTAGATGTTAAAATAGCAGGACGTCTCATGAGTCGTCGTATCATGGGAGGTGTTTCGTTCGGTGAGATTGAAGATGAAGTAGGAAAAATACAAATTTACATCAAAAAAGACACGCTTTGTCCAGATGGAGACAAAACTTTATATGATCAAGTCTTTAGAAAATTGTTAGACATTGGAGATATCATTGGCATAGAAGGTCATGCTTTTGTCACAAAAATGGGTACTCTAGCCATTAATATTAAAAAACTTCTGCTACTCGCCAAAGCTATTCGACCACTACCTGTTGTCAAAGAAGTAAAAACAGAAACAGGGGAAAAACGCTATTATACCTTTTCTGATCCAGAACAAAGATATAGACAACGCTATATAGATTTAGTGCTTAATCCTGAAATCAAAAAAATATTTGAGATAAGAGCCAGTATCATACGTCTTATTCGAAATAGTCTACATGAAAGTGGTTATCTAGAAGTAGAAACCCCCATATTGCAACCTATATATGGAGGAGCTACCGCCCGCCCTTTTACAACCCATCATCATACTTTGGACATGCCTCTTTTCCTACGTATTTCCCACGAGCTTTACTTAAAACGCTTGATTGTAGGGGGGTATAAAGGTGTTTACGAATTTGCAAAATGTTTTAGAAACGAAGGCATGTCTAGATTTCACAATCCGGAATTCACTATGTTAGAAGTCTACATTGCCTATAAAGACTACTATTGGGGTATGGATTACATAGAAAATATCCTCAAAAATGTCGTAAAAAACATACATGGCACAACAGCAGTACAAGTAGGTGAGCAAAAAATTGATTTTGGTAATCCTTGGCAACGCCTGACCATATATGAAGCAATTAAAAAATTTACAGGCATCGACATAAATGGCATGAGTGAGCAAGAGCTTTATAAGTGTGCACAAAAATGCGGTATTACAATAGAATCTCCCATTTCCAAAGGAAAAATTATCGATGAGCTCTTCTCCACACAATGCGAGCCACATTTTATACAGCCAACATTTATCATGGACTATCCCCTAGAAATGTCACCCTTGGCAAAGCAACATCGTAGCCATCCTGGCTTAGTAGAAAGATTTGAATTGATTTGTAACGGCAAAGAAATCTGCAATGCCTACTCTGAATTAAATGACCCTCTTGAACAACAAAAGCGTTTCCAAGAACAACAAGCCATGAAAGACAAGGGAGATGAAGAATCTATGATGCTAGATAGAGACTTTCTACGTGCTTTAAGTTATGGCATGCCTCCAACCTTTGGTTGGGGACTTGGAATAGACAGATTCAGCATGATTTTAGCCAATGTTTCATCCATACAAGAAGTAGTTTTTTTCCCGCAAATGCGTAAAGAATCATAATGTCAAAACAGGGCTTTCCATGCACCAAACACAATTATTCCCTTGAATTTTTTACATGACCATGTCAATTTTTCAAGTAGAAAATTTTCCCTCTTGTCTGGATTTTTGTATTGCGTACTTTTTTTACCCTAAAACTAAAACCGTTTAAATTTCGGAAACTTCATCCGGTACTTTTTTTTGCAATTGTAAAACTTTAATTCTAGGGGGCCTTTTGGAAAAAACATGTCATAAATACCCAAAATGGTTTTCTCTATATAGTGTCTTTTTTATGCCTATGTTTTGTTTTTATAAAATGGTGCAATCATCTTCGTCTTCTTCGTTTTCAGATGGTATGTCATTTTCGAAATTAAAGGCGAGCTCGCTAGGGGAAAATTTGATGGTGCTGGGGGTTGGCAAGTCTTCTTTTTTTTCTTCTTCGTTTTTTTTTGCTTGATTTTTTAGTTTTACTAATATGTTTCGTGGGTTGTTGTTTTTATATATAGTTTGTATTTCCTGGGGAAAAATATCCATAAAAGCACAAATGTTGTCATAAAAATAGCAGGCATCATCTAGTTTTTTTTGAGCAGTTTTACTTTGTTCCATTATAGCTTTTTGGGCAACTTTGCTTTTCTTGGTTATTTCGTTTAAATATTGTTTGCCAAGTTTTAGGAGGTGTTTTTCTTTTTTGTAATTTTGTGCCAAAAAGTTTTGCGCGCATTTTGAGTCGATGATTCTTAACATACCTAAATGAACGATTGTTGGTGTTTGCATACATTTTTGCATACATATTGTGTAGCTTTCTAGTAGGTTTTGTTGATAGTTGCTTTGTATTTTTTTCAAGTTTTCTTTTAATCGTCTGATTTGCCCTTCTGTTGTTTTTAAAGCAAAGCGTTTTGTTTCTATTGCTTGTAGTAGGGCTACTTGTGTTGGGTATGTTTTTATTTCTTCTAGAGAAAATAACCAAATGGGATCTTGTAGTAAAAATAATGTTTTGCTTAGGAGGGCATTGAGTTTTTTGCTTTTTTTTGATATGATTGTTGCTTGTAAAAAAGATGTTTTTTGATTATTTTTTTGTGTTTTTTCTAGCTTAGCTAGTTTTTCCAGTACTCTCTCTTCTGCTTTATATGCATTTTTGTGGTATTTGTTTTGTATTGTTGCTATGTCGTTTTGGTTTTCTTTTGTAAGAAGGTGCGATTTTTCATTTATTATTAAAAGTTTTATTGTGTTGATAGCAAGGTGGCGAGCGTATAGGTCTTTTGTTGTCTTAGTTACAAAAGTCTTTACTGTTTTGTTAAAACTTTGGATGTTTCTTTTGTATTCTTCAAGTGTTGCTTGATAAGATATTAGGCGCTGGTTTAAATTATTATGATCTTTTATGGGATTTCCTAATTTTTTTGCACATGTTATCCACTCATTGTATTCTTGGTGATAAATGAATAGTTGTTTTTCTTTTGTTTCTAAGTATTTTAGTAGGTTTTTGGGGAGTTCTTTTGCTTGCCAACTAAGGGGATCGCAGGCTAGTTCTTGTCCAGGAACCCATATAAAAAGAGGGCGTATTTTGTTTATTTTATTTTCTATTTTATTATGTATAAAGGTGCTATAGGCAGTGTTGATATCTTCAAAGACTATTTCGAAGATAGCTTTACTTTTTTGTAGAAGATGGTTATAGTTGTCTGTTAGCTTGTTTTTTTTATTTTGGTATTTGAAGGAAAAACGTCCTTGTGTACATGAGAATAAAATCTCTTTTTTAGTGGGAAATAAGATCATCCATTTTTCGTGTATGGGCGAGATTTTTTTTCTTATTGTAATGATGTTTTGGATAATTGTTTTTGCATTGAATGTTTTTTGTTTTTCTTCTACTGTATATGTGTGTGCTTGGATCCAGTCTTTGATGAATAATCTGCCTTGGATGATTTCTTTTTCTAGGTTTAGTAGGGGAGTAAGGAATAGGCGTAATGAATTTGCTCTTTCTGTGGTGGCACTTTGTTTTAATTTTGTATAGTTTTTTAAGGGTGAATTCATTTGAAAGTATAGTGTGGCGTATTGTTTGCAATTTTCTTCTGTGCAGAATGTTTGTTGTATGTTGGCTATTCTTGCTCCAATGGTCAATAGATGCTGGATGTTTGTTTCTATGCTGTCTAGTTGACTGGCTATTTTTAAGCTGACTGTGTTGTTGTTATTTTTTTGTAGCAGGGATATTTGTTTTTCTAGTTTTTTATTTAGTGTTTCTAGGTTGTTTATTAATAAGTTTAGTACTGGTGAAACATCTTCTTTTGTATAGATTTTTATTAGTGTGTTGAATAGAGAGTTTAGTTTTTTTTGCAGTTTTTTTTCGTTTTTTGAGTTTGTATAAGGTAGTTGTAAGTTGTTTTCCAATAGTGTTAATGGGTCGTGAATGATGCTTTTCTTATTGTATAATGCTTTTTTTGACAGACTGGGGGGAGGGGGTATGTTGTCATCATTATTGATGTTGTTGTTAAAAGCTGGGGAGTGGAGGTTTAGGGATGGTGGGGTGTTAGATTTTTTATTGGTAAAGGTTAAGAGGGGGTTATATTTATTATTGGGTGTTTGGCTATAGTTTTGGAATGGTGTGGGGTGGATGCTTGGAGAGGGGGTCTTGTTATGTGGCATGGAGATGGCTCTCTTGTAGTAGAATCTATTGTTGTTATCATTATTGAGGTTGTTGTTGTTAAAAGATTGGAATGGGAGGTTTTGGTGAGGAGATAGTGTGTATGTTTGTGTAGAGAAAAAAGGTTGCTTGTTGGGTGGGGGAGTGATAGATTTGTTGTTGGTAAGTGGGAGAGGTGTATATTTTTTTTTGTTTTTCTTATTGGGTGTTGGGGGATGGTTTGGGAATTGTGTGTATGTTTGGATGCTTGGAGGAAGTGGCATGTTGTTATGTGGCATGGACATGGTTCTGTCTCTGTTCGGGAAGTGGTTGATGTTATTCTTGTTAAAAGATTGGAATGGGAGGTTTTGGTGAGGAGATAGTGTGTATGTTTGTGTAGAGAAAAAAGGTTGCTTGTTGGGTGGGGGAGTGATAGATTTGTTGTTGGTAAGTGGGAGAGGTGTATATTTTTTTTTGTTTTTCTTATTGGGTGTTGGGGGATGGTTTGGGAATTGTGTGTATGTTTGGATGCTTGGAGGAAGTGGCATGTTGTTATGTGGCATGGACATGGTTCTGTCTCTGTTCAGGAAGTGGTTGATGTTATTCTTGTTAAAAGATTGGAATGGGAGGTTTTGGTGAGGAGATAGTGTGTATGTTTGTGTAGAGAAAAAAGGTTGCTTGTTGGGTGGGGGAGTGATAGATTTGTTGTTGGTAAGTGGGAGAGATGTATATTTTTTTTTGTTTTTCTTCTTGGGTGTTGGGGGATGGTTTGGAGATGGAGGCATAGTTGTTTGGAAGTACTGGGGATAAATAGGGTTTTGGAGAGGGAAAAAGGGTGCTGTTTTGTTGGTGGAAGAAGAAGAGGGGGTAGAAGAGGTGTTACTTATATTAGTTGCTTGTATGTTTACTAAAAAGAACATGAGGTAGGCCAGAAGGATGTTTTTTATTTTTTTCATGTGTGTGGATTTGACTTGGTATTTCAATTTAATGTTTTTTTTGTTTTTTTACAAAAAAAAATGTTTTTTATATGAATGTGGATAGAAAATGAATCCGTGGGGTATTGTTTTTTTATGTATACGTTTTGTTCTTACGTGAGCTAAAAAAGGAGGTTTAGGAGTCTATTATAAAAGTCCATTTTTTCCAAGGAAAGAGGATTTTGAGCCATAGTGCTAATAGTAGGTGTTTTTGTGGGTAAGTGTGTTTTTTTGTTGGGTTAGGCGGTGTTTTTTTTGGTTTTTTGGCAGGGATTATGTGTATAGCTAGTATGAGTGTTGCCAGGGTGCAAATGAAGAGGGATAGTATCCACACATGGTTGTTTTTTGTAGGGTTAGTGGGGGAGATTATTTTTGTATCGAGGATTTTGCGCAGTGGTATGATGTCGTTGGGAGTTTCTTTTTTAGCGAGTTGTTGTAGGCAGAGGTTTTTGATTTCTCTCCATCTTGTAAGGTTGTTTAGAGTTGCATTTTTGTGGTAATAGGTGCGTGTTTGCATGTAGTGTTTGAGTAGTTTTTTTTTGTTTTTATCTACGATTTTTTTTTGTTTTTCTAGGTTTTTTTTATGTTTGATTAGCGATGTTTGAATCTTTTGTAGTCGTGATTCTTGAGAGAAAGTTAGTAGGATGTTATCTTGTAGTAGGAGAGCTGTTGTTTGTTGTAGGGTTTTACATGTTTGTAGGTTTGTTTCTATTGTTGCTGCTTGTTGGTATAGAGGTGTAGAAGAAGTGTTTTTTGCTATTTTTTTATTTAGGGTTTTTTTTTGAAGGGGGAGTTTTTTCATGAGTTCTTGGGCAATGATTTTGGCTGTTTTGTATATGGAGGCTAGGATCTTTTCTGTTTTTTGTGGGAGTATTTTTGTTTGTTTATGTAACTTTTGTAGTAGGATGATTTTTTCTATTAGGGGCTTTGGCAGGTTGGAAGGGTTTAGGTTTGTGGTTTGTCCATTGGCGATGTCTTGCCATGTATCCCAGTGTTTTGTGATTTCTTCGATTTTGGTGTTGTTGAATTTTTCAATTTTGTTTTTATGAAATGTAATGGTTTTTTTTAATGTTATGATGGCTTGCTGTAGTGTTTCGATGTAGGGCTCTGTTTTTTGATCTTTGAGTATTGTTGTGAATTGCTTGAGTGTTGCTAGGTGTTCTAGATAGTTTTCTAGGGTTTGGGATGTTTTTTGTAGGTGATGTAGAGGTGGTGTTGTAAATTTTGGCAGTGTGGAGGGGGAGCAGTTTGGATCGTTTAATGAGAAGGATAGTGTTTCTATGTTAGGTAGTGTTTTTTTTGTTTTTAAGCTTAAGTTGGCAAAGAGTAGGTTGATGTCGGAAAATATGAGTTGTAGGGAGGAGTAACATGTTTCTAGGAGGTTTTGGTAGGCGTCTTTGATGTCTTCTTGTTTTTTTTGAAATTGTTCTCCAATGTTTCCAAAGAAGTGGTGGTTTCTTTTGGGGGTTTTGGGGGTTTTGGTGGTATCTCCGGATATGGAGGGGTATTTGTCTATTTCGTCTAGCAGGAGGGGGAGTTCTTTGAGGTAGTCTAAGTGGTCTAGGATGGCTTTTGTGGTGGGGACTTTTTGGTGATCGCTTTTTTGTTTTTCATGGAATGATATTTTTTTTTTAAGGCGTTTGATGGTTTCTTTTATTTTTAATTTTAGTTTTTGTAGGGGAGATAGGAGTGCATTTAGTTTTTTGTTTATTGTGCTTTTTGCTTTTGGGGTTTTTTGGGCAAAAATCCGAAAGCTTTCGGATTTTTGCAAGGGGGTTTGGGAATTTTCTTTTTTTTGTTTTGTGAGGAGGGTGGTTGCTAGTTTATCTAGGTTTGTTCCTATGAATATGAGTTGTTCTACTTGTTCGTTGATGTTGTTTAGTTTGTTTATTAGGGGAATGGGTGTTTGTGTATCGGTTTTTTCTTTTTTTAGTTGCAATATGGTTTTTTCTAGTGCTGTGTTTATTGTTGTGATTTCTTGTTGTAGTATGCTAAAGGGGTCTTGGTTTTGCTGGTTTTTTGGTAGGCTGTTGTGGTAGATGACGAGGGCGTTAAATTGTTTTTGGAGTGTTTCTGTATATGTTTGTGGGTTGTTTCTCGGTTGTGTTTGTAGGGTTTCTTGAAAGGCTTTTACGGATTTTGCATAGCCTTGTGTATCGTAGGTGCTATTCTGTCTGTAGTAGTGTGGGGAATGGAGTTTGGTTGCTTTTGGAGTGGTTGAGAGTGTTGCATCTAAACTTACTAAAACGACAGGTAGATGCAAAAAGAGAACCCAGTTGGTTTTTTTCATAGTAATGTGTTTGGCTTACTATTAAAGATAATGTTTTTTGTTGAATTTGTTAAGGTTTTGTGAACTACCCACCCACGGCAGAGCCGATGGGTTGGGCTTCGGGAGCCACAGACTCACCTAATGGTAACGCCTCATTCCGTTTTTGTTTAGTGTACGAGTTAGTTCCTAAACCAGACAATATTATTTCCTTGCTTTAATATGTTCTTTGCTAATTTCACGACAAGATTCACAAGGGCACTCTCTTATTGAAAGAGTTAAATCTTGTTTAATCCCCCCATAACTTGAACACATTTTGCTCGATGGAAAGAATCTATCAATTTTAACGAATTGTCTATAAGCATTGTGTAAAATGTACATAAGGATTAGTTTATCAAACTGTGTCATACTATGGCTTTGACAATGATGCTATCCGTTATATTTGATACGAGCGATTTTGACACATCCATACCATATAATTCTTGTATATGGTCTGCTATTGAAGATTGACTCATACCATTCGCATACAAGCTGATAATTTTTCGATCTAGTGATTTTCCTAGAGTTGTTTGCCTTGTGGCTAAGAATTGAGGATGATATGTACTTAAGCGGTTTCGGCTAGATTCTATTGCTATATTGCCATAAGCAGTTTTTACTGTTTTGCTAAGGCTGCCGTTTTTACGGTTTTTAATTTCGCTTTGTGCAAGATGCTCTTGCAGTTGCTGTTCTAGTGCTTCTTCTATAGTCGATTTAATAATCGGAGCAAAAACGTCGTCTTTGCTGCTCAATGTTGCATTGTTTCATTTTTTTAAACATTATGCTTTTTTATCAATTTTTTCGTTTTAAATCAATAATTATATTTGTATTTCTTAACCACCAAAAAGTTTCATATGTTTTTTTTATGTTTAGTTTAAAAATGTTATACTTGCCTATATTGAATTAATTTTAAGCTGAACATATATGCGTTGGTTATTGGGGATTTTATTATTGTTATCCCATTTTGGTACAGTTTATGGATCATGTACTTCTTCCTATAATAAAGATACATTAAAAGTACATAGTGAACAGAAAATGAATAATAGTAAAGCTCATAGCCTTACTTCTATGAATTTAAAAGAAGAAAAAAACAAAAAAAATGAAAAAGAAAAGAGTCTATACTATGATGGTGTTTCTTTCCATGATATTGTTCTTCATTTTTCAAAAGCTGTTTCAAATTATGATAATGGTAATTTAGAAGAGGCTGAAATTTTCGCTCTGTCAGCGAAAAAAAAATGTGAGCGTTTAATATCAAATTATGATGATGGTGTTTTAGATTTTTCTGTTGATGGTCGTGTGAGCTTTCGTGAATATAAAGCTAAAGTGGATACATTTTATATGGATAAATTTGAAAATAGAAAAATGCATAAATTTTCTTTTAGTTCAATTTTTGATTTTCTAAACCCTTTTAGTAAAGATCATAAACAATAAAAAAATACGTTTAAAATCGCTTTTTTATTACTTCTTTGTAATTATAGCTCTATGTTATTAACATCAAACTATGATGTAGAAAAAAACTATGGTGAACTACTCTCAGCTAAAGCATGAGAGATTGCACCCGCATTTTGTTCAACCTGTTCATAAACATTGAACTCTTCTTTTGTCTAACTAAACCTTTCTAGCTCACCAAAGATTTCCAACACATGAATTAATGAGTGGTGACACAGTTGGCTGAACAGACTCTTCTTTTGTTGGGCAAATTCTGAAACGGTATGACTGATGTATTAACTTCATTCTATTATTAAATACTCTAAACTTTTGTAAAAGTACAATTATTTTACAACAATCGCAGTTTTTTGTAAATATTTTCATTCATTTTGAGAAACATTCACAAAAATTTGCTTCATTATGTCTAAAAAATCACAGTACATCTCAACAAATGGTTCTAAACATTATTTAAAATGTCATTTCGTTTTAGTTACTAAGTATCATAGAAATATCTTAGTAAGTCAATTAAATGATGATTTGAAATCCATTTTGAGTTTCATTGCAGATAATGCAGATTTTGAAATAGAAGTTATGGAGAGTGATGTTAATCACATTCACTTCCTTATTGGTTACATACCTCGTTTATCCATTTCTCAATTGGTTCGTAGCTTAAAACAAGAAAGTACACGTCCGTTATGGTTATTACATCATACTACTTTACGGCAGTATTATTGGTATGGTAAAATTCTTTGGTCAGATGGATATTTCGTTTGCTCAATAGGTGAAGCAAGTCCAGAAACTATTCGTCAGTATATCTTAACACAAAGTTAATGGTCGGTTACATC
The DNA here is from genome assembly GCA_942492555.1 of uncultured Bacteroidota bacterium. Lineage (GTDB taxonomy): Bacteria > Bacteroidota > Bacteroidia > Cytophagales > Amoebophilaceae > JBCCVH01. The sequence continues at coordinate 32,238 of CALOEX010000014.1, forward strand.
CCCCCACACTTCGTGATGAATGGGTTTTACACTCCGTTATAAAAATGTTTTGGATGTGGGTGTATTTTTGTAAAAATGCTTCAGAGGTTGTTGGTGTATCTCTGGTTGTATCTCTACAGGCTTATTTGAGTCCAGGATTTTTTTCCGAGGTTTTTTGCAATAAATTTTAAGAAGGGTATGCTTATAAAGATCACTGTGCCAAGGACAATTACTACGGAGATTGTTGTTCCTATGGTGTTCCAGGCATTTGTTTCTTCTTCTATTGTGTTGTTTTGGTTGTTGTTGATGTTATTATCGTTGTTATTGTTGGTTGCTTTGTTGGGGTTTATGGTTTTATTGTCTGTGTAGGTGGTGTTTGCTAATGTTTTTTGCGTTGGAGAGGTGGTACTTGTTATAGAGGTTGCATTTTTGTTCCTATTTTCAAGGATATTGTTGTTTATGTTTTGGTTGTTGTTGATGTTATTATCGTTGTTATTGTTGGTTGCTTTGTTGGGGTTTATGGTTTTATTGTCTGTGTAGGTGGTGTTTGCTAATGTTTTTTGCGTTGGAGAGGTGGTACTTGTTATAGAGGTTGCATTTTTGTTCCTATTTTCAAGGATATTGTTGTTTATGTTTTGGTTGTTGTTGATGTTATTATCGTTGTTATTGTTGGTTGCTTTGTTGGGGTTTATGGTTTTATTGTCTGTGTAGGTGGTGTTTGCTAATGTTTTTTGCGGTGGAGGGGTGGTACTTGTTATAGAGGTTGCATTTTTGTTACCATTTTCAAGGATATTGTTGTTTATGTTTTGGTTGTTGTTGATGTTATTATTGTTGTTTTTCTGTAAGAGGATTTTAGGGGGGGGTTGGGGTTGTTGGTTTTTGTTTGTGTTGTTGTTTGGTTCTTCTGTAAGGGAGGAGGATTTTTTTAATGCTTCTAATCTCTCATTCAACAGTTCGAAGCTATTTGATCCAGTCTTTAGCTTTGGTACTGAAATAGCATCGAAGCTTTTTACTAACGTGTCTTTTTTTAACTGCTCAATCTCAATCTCAATCTTGTGATTGTTTTTCCCGGGGTATTGTCGTAAGGCATTTATTTCTGTCATGAATACCAGGCACTTCTTCATTTTTTCTAGACTTTGAGCTGTTTTTCCATATTTTTGCTCGTTATTATGATCATCTCCATGATTTACAAATTTATTTACCTCTTTGTATAGTGAGTCATAGTTTTTTTTATAGAAGGTGTAAAGGGTTTCGAGTTTTGGTTCAATTGTTTCTTGTACAAACTTGGTGTGCTGATATGTTAGATATTTTTCGTATTTTGAGTCTTTTGGTATCTCTGCCTTTCCTAGAATTGTTTTTAAAGTATTAAGCTGACTTTCTATAGTGTTGTTACTATCCACTATGTCGCCCTTTTTTTTGATTACGACGTTATCTAGATTTAAGCGTTTTAAATGCTGGACCTCTTTTTGGAGTTGTTCTTCTAGATCACTTAAATGTTTTATATATGGGTTTATTTCTTCTAAAAGTGGCTTGTTCTTTGTTTGTATCTTTTTTAAGATGTTTTCTGTGAAGATGAGTTTGTCTACCCATATTGCTTTCTCGAAATTTACTAAATTTTTTGGGTACAATAAAGCTTCTTGCGCTGTTGTTTCTAGTTTTTGTTGATAAGTGGATAGATCATTTATATAGTTTTCTATTGTTTTGGCTTGCTCAATAATATCTAGGTTTTCATTGTTTTTTGCATTGTCCTTTGCATATTTTGCTATTTTCTCTATATCTTGTTCAAGGCTTTTTATTTTTTTATTTAATGCATCCATTTTTTTTGTATATTATCTAGTAGGCTGAAAATTTCTTGAAGTTCTTTGTTGTTTTCTTCGTTTTTTTCTTTGTCTTTTTGCTCCTTCAACCAAATCGTAAAGCTTATTGCTTCATTTAATGAGAATTATTGATCTGTGTTTTGGCTACCGTTGTTGATTGCTGTTAATGCTTTTTTTAAGGTTTGGTGCATTGTTTGTATAGCCTGTTCTGCTTGGTTTTTAATACTCTGGATAGTTTTTAATAATGGATCTACTTTATGTTGTTCTCCTTTTAAATATGTAATAATCTTGTTTTCCTTGTTTTTGTTTTGGGGAGAATGGAGGATAGAAGCAAAATCACCTAACAATTGTAAATATTTTTGATGCACTATTACTTTTGGTTCTAATGTGCGTAGTTGCTGTAGTGGTTTTGTTTTTCGTTCATAATCATCTTTGTGTAAATATAGGCAGTTAAAGGTATTCTTTTCGATCTTTGGGAGTCGCAAGTTTTGCAAGGTTTGTTTTAACTTTGGCTCTTGTCCGCGCATATAGACCGCAAAAGCAGTTTTAAGTTTTGCTTGATCTTTAACATTTAGTTTTTGCAAATTTTGCAAATCTTTTTCATGTAAATTTCCATATGTATTCTCTAATTTATTTAATAGAGTACTCAATGGTTCATTATTTTTTGGAACAGCAGCTGTTTGTATGGATGTTAAAAAAGGGAGGAGGAAGAATAAGATGAAGAGATTGTTTTTAATTTTTCTCATGGTGGATGATTTGAGGTGTTTAACAAATTTATTTTTTTATTTTTATTTGAGCAAGTTTTTTGATTTTTTTTGATATGTTGTTTGTATTGTGTGGATCAGGGTAAAAAATGTATGTAAACAGAAGTGTTTGGGTGTAGGTGTAAGGTGGAAAATGGTATATGTTGTGTATGGGGTTGTTGTGTGTGTTGATAAGAAAAGGATAAGAGGTTTCTTTATTTGGGTTTTTATGGATAGATTTGTGTGCTGTAACCTATATTTTTATGTTTTATTATGTCTAGTAATCAATATCCGTATCGTTTGTGGCAGTGTTTTTTGCCTTTTTTTATATCTGCTTTTTTATTGCTTTCCGAGTCTTTTTTAGTAGGGGATCATGGGTTGTGGAAGCGTTATTATAGTCAAATAGCATTGCTGACGGGAGCTGTTGTTGCGGGGGGTGTTGCGTGGTTGTCGGGTGTGAGTTTAGTGGGTGTAGTGGGAGCTATAAAAGGAAATATGAGTTCTTTGGTGTCTACGATTGTTTTTTTGTTGTTGATTCGTATGTTGTGTGTGTCTTGGTTGTTTGGTGGGGTAATTCCTGCTGGAATTTTTTTTGGGATAAAGTATGTTTCTCCCTCTTTTTTTTTGGTGGTGGTGGCACTTTTTTCTGGGGTGATGAGTTTGGTGTGTGGTAGTTCTTGGCTAACGGTGGGTACGATGGGTACTGTTTTTTTGGGTATTGGTAAGTCTTTGGGTTTTGCTGAGCCTTTGGTAGCGGGGGCGGTTATTTCTGGGGCTTATTTTGGAGATAAGCTTAGCCCGTTGTCTGAAACGACGATATTGGCTTCTTCTACGACGAAAACGGATCTTTATCGGCATGTTGCTTATATGATGCGTACGTCTATTCCTAGTTTTGTGATTGCTTTGTTTATGTTTTGGGTGTGGAATGTTAGGTGTTGCGATGGTGTGGTGGGTGACTGTGGTGAGGTGTCGGGTGTTTTGGATAGGTCGTTTCATGTTCGGGGTATGTTTTTGTTGATTCCTGTGGTGTTGTTGGTGTTGACGGTATTTAGGGTTCGTCCTTATGTTACGTTGTTGGTGGGGTCTTTGTTGGGCTATTGGGCGACTTTTGTGTACCAGGAATCTTTGTTGTTGCGTGTGGGATGTGTGGAGGAGATGTCTTTTTTTGCTAAGGTTCAGTTGTTGATGTCTAAGACTTTTTGGGGGGTGGAGGATGTGTTGGTGGATGAAAGTGTGCCTGCTCTTAATAGGAAGTTGTCTAGTGATGGTATTTGGGGTATGTGTGCTACGATTAGTATTATTGTTACAGCGGTTGTTTTTAGTGGTGCTATGGAGGGGGCGGGTCTTTTGGATGCTTTGGTAGGGCGTATGCGTAATGTGAGGTCTACGGGTGTGTTGATGATGCTTACGAGTGTAGCGGCGATTTTTTTCAATGCTACGGTGGCAGATCAGTATTTGGCTATTATTTTGACTTCGAAGATGTTTGGGAAGATGTTTGCAAGGCAGGGTTTGGCTAGTGAAAATTTGAGTAGGGCGATTGAGGATGCTGCTACGGTGACGTCTCCATTGATTAAGTGGAATACTTGTGGTGCGGCGCAGTCGAATGCTTTGGGTGTTGCGGTGGTAGATTATTTGCCGTATTGTTTTTTTAATTTAATAAGTCCTGTTGTGGGTATTGTGGTGGTGTGGCTGGGTATCGGTGTGCGTAGGGTGAAGGTGAAGGAGGAGGGGTAGGTGTGTTGTTGTTTAGGTGTCTATTGGTTGATGTAGTGATGTTAGGTTGTTTTTGAGGAATTTGACTATTAAACTGGGGAGTGGTAGTGTGTGTATTTCTTGTATTGTGAATGGTTGTAGATGTTTTGTGAGTGTTGTGGCTATGTTGTTATTGGTGATGGGTATGTGGAAGAAGGTTGTGTGTATGCATTGGTGTGTGAGTAGGTGTTTGGGGTGTTTTTGTAGTGGGAAGATTTTGATGTTTTCTTTTTGTATGTGTTGTAGTAGTGTGTCGTGTAGGTCGTTGAGTGGGTGGAAGCGTTTTTTTTCTATTAGGTGGAAGTCGTAGAGTCCGTGCCAGATGTCTTTTTGTGTTCTTTTTTTAAAGTAGGTTTTTCCTTGGTGTGTGAAGATGAAATAGTGGAAGAAGCGGTTTTTGAGGGGTGCTTTTTTTGTTTTAATGGGGAGTATGTGTTGGAGTTGTTGTTTTTTTGCTATGCATATGTCGCTGAATATGCATGTGTTGCAACGTGGTTGTGCTGGGGTGCAGTGGAGTGCACCAAATTCCATGAGTGCTTGATTGAAGATACCAGGTTGTTGTGTGTCTAAGAGTGATTGTGCGAGTTTTGTGAATTTTTTTTGTGCTTGTGGTGTTTGGATGTTGTCTTGTTGGCCGAAAATGCGTGCGAGTACTCTGTAGACGTTTCCGTCTACAAGAGCGATGGGTTCATGGAAGACGATGGAGGCAATGGCAGCGGCGGTATAGGGTCCAATGCCTGGAAGTGTGCATAGTTGTTTATAGTTTGTTGGGAATGTTCCGTTGTGGTTGGTGATGATTTCTTGTGCGCATCGTAGTAGGTTAAGGGCTCTGCGGTAGTATCCTAATCCTTGCCAGAGGTGTAGGATTTCTTTTTCTGTTGCTTGTGCTAAGTGGTTGAGGGTTGGGTATGTGGTGATGAATTTGTGATAGTATGGGAGTCCTTGTTTGATGCGTGTTTGCTGTAGGAGTATTTCGGAGAGCCAGGTTGTGTAGGGTGTGGGTTGTTGTCGCCATGGTAGTGTGCGTGCGTTGAGGTGATACCAGGTGATGAGTCGTGTTGCGAAATTTGTGCTTGTGATGTTTTTTTGCATGTTTTTTGGCAGTGGGTTATGTATGGTTGTTGTGTCCTGTGAGGTTTAGGATGTGTTGTGCAAATTGTAGTAGGTGTTGTTCTTGTTGTGGTGGCGCTATGATTTGTAATCCGATGGGTAGATTTTTGTTGTCGTTGCCATTGGGGATGGAGATGGCAGGTAGTCCGGCTATGGATGCGGGGACGGTGTATAGGTCTGCGAGGTATTGTAGCATGGGGTTGTCTTGGGTGCTGTATAGGGGGAAGGCCGTGGTGGGTGTTGTGGGGGAGATGATGTAGTCGTAGTGGGTGAAGATGTCTATCATGGTGTTTTTTATTTTTTGTCGTACTTTTTGTGCTTGTCCGTAGTAGTTGTCGTAGTAATCGGATGTTAGTACGAATGTGCCTAGTAGTAGTCGTCTTTTGACTTCTTTGCCGAATCCGTGTGTGCGTGTTTTGCGTACCATTTCTTGGAAGGAGGTTGTGTCTTTGGCTCTGTGTCCATATCGAACGCCGTCGTATCGTGCTAGTTCTGTGCTTGCTTCTCCTGTGGTGAGGATGTAGTAGGTTGGGAGGACGTATTCTAGTAGTGGGAAGTCTATGGGTGTGATGGTGTGTCCTTGTTGTGTGAGGATTTGAAGGGTTTTTTGTGTTGCTTGTTTGATTTCTGGTTGTAGGCTTTGGTGTTCTAATGTTTCTTTGAGGTAGGCGATGTTGAGTTTTTTTGCGGGATTTTTGTTGAGGAGTGCTGTGTAGTCGTCTGTGGGTGTGCTGAGTGTGGTGGTGTCTTTGGTGTCTTGGCCTGCAATGATGTTGAGTGTGGTGGCGCAGTCTTGGATGTTGTGAGCAAGTATGCCTATGGTGTCTAGGGAGGAGCTGTATGCGATGACGCCGTAGCGTGAGATTCTTCCGTAGGTTGGTTTGAGTCCAATGATGCCACATAAGGCTGCTGGTTGGCGTACGGATCCTCCGGTGTCGGTGCCGAGTGAAATGTGGCACATGTGTGCTTTGATGGCTGCTGCGGATCCTCCTGAGGATCCTCCTGCTGTTAATGTGGGGTCGATGGGGTTTCGTGTGGGGCCGTAAATGGTGTGTTCGTTTGCGGATCCCATGCCGAATTCATCGCAGTTTTGGTGGCCGAGTATAATTGCACCTGCTTCTAGGAGTTTTGTTACAGCTGTTGCGTTGATTTGTGATATGAAGGTTTCTAGGATTTTACTGCTTGCTTGTATGGGGTGGTCTTTGTAGCAGAAGAGGTCTTTGATTCCTACGGCCATGCCTGCAAGTGGTGGTGGTTGGTTGTTTTGTAACATGTGTGTTACTTCTTGTACTTTTGCTTGTATGTCTTGTTGGTAGGTGCGGACAAATGCGTTGAGGTGTTTTTTTTGTGCTATGTTGTTTAAAAATAGGCTTATGATTTGTTGTAGGCTACAGGGTTTTGCAAGGATTTTTTCTCTGCAGGTGTTGTAGGATGTTAAAAGGTGGTCGTGGTTGTTGTTTGCCATAGGTTTTGTGTGAGTATGGAATAGATGGAACAAAGGTAAAATTTTCATTTGATTTTGTGGGTTAAAGTGAGAAAAATGCGTGGTTCTAGGGTTGTTGTGGGATGTTGTAGTGGTACTTGTATTTTTTTGGTTGTGATGTTTGTTTTTTTATGTAGTTTTCACTGGGTTGTGTGGGTGATGTGGGTATTTTATTGTTTTGGATTATGGTGAAAAAAATGATTGAAAATTGGGCAAAGGGTGATTATGCGTATGGTTTTACGAGTGATGTTGATCAATGGGTGGCTCCTGTGGGGCTTGATGAGCGTGTGATAGCGTTTATTTCGGCGCAGAAAAAGGAACCGAAGTGGTTGTTGGCGTATCGTTTGAAGGCGTATTGTCATTGGCAGACATTGCAGGAGCCTAGGTGGGCAAATATTGATTATCCTGCTATTAATTATCAGGGGATGAGTTATTATGCGGGTTTTCGAGCAGAGAAAAAGCCTAGGACGCTTGATGAAGTAGATCCTGAAATTCTTGCAACTTTTGAGCGTCTTGGTATTCCTTTGCAGGAGCAGAAGCGTTTGGCAGGTGTTGCTGTGGAGGCTGTTTTGGATAGTGTTTCTGTGGGAACGACTTTTCAGGAGGAGCTTAGGAAGCATAATATTATTTTTTGTTCTTTTGGTGAAGCGGTGCAACGGTATCCTGATCTTGTGAAGAGGTATTTGGGGCGTGTTGTGCCGTATCATGATCATTTTTTTGCTGCGTTGAATGCGGCGGTGTTTAGTGATGGCTCTTTTTGTTATATTCCTGAAGGGGTGCGTTGCCCTGTGGAGTTGTCTACTTATTTTCGTATTAATGCTGCTAATACGGGTCAATTTGAACGTACGTTGATTGTTTGTAAGAAGGGGGGGTATGTGAGTTATTTGGAGGGATGCACGGCACCGATGCGTAATGAACATCAATTACATGCTGCTACGGTGGAAATTTATGCGGAGGAAGATGCGGAGGTGCGTTATGCTACTATTCAGAATTGGTATCCTGGGGATGAGCGTGGTGTGGGGGGTATTTATAATTTTGTTACAAAAAGGGGTGTGTGTGCTGGGGATCGTGCTAAAATTTCTTGGACACAACTTGAAACGGGTGCTGCGTGTACATGGAAGTATCCTAGTTGTGTTTTGAAGGGTGATGGTAGTGTGGGGGAGTTTTATTCTGTGGCTGTTACGAAGGGGTATCAACAGGCGGATACTGGTACGAAGATGATTCATGTGGGGAAAAATACGCGTAGTCGTATTGTATCTAAAAGTATTGCTGGTGGGCATAGTCGGAATACGTATCGTGGTCTTGTGCAGGTTGGTGATAGGGCTGAGGGTGCGTATAATTATTCGCAGTGTGATTCTTTGTTGATTGGGGATAAGTGTAGTGTTTTTACGGTTCCTTATATGGAAGGGAATGATGAAGGGTGTGTGATGGAGCATGAAGCTACGATGTCGAAGATTAATGAGGAGCAACTTTTTTATTGTATGCAACGTGGTTTGGAGGAGGAGAGGGCTCGTGCGTTGATTGCTACGGGGTTTTGTAGGGACGTGTTGCAAAAGTTACCTATGGAGTTTGCACTAGAAGGGAAAAAATTATTGGAGATTACGCTGGAGGGAAGTGTGGGCTGATCATACAGGGTTTTGTTTCTATATTATTTTTGTACTTTAGGATGTCCGTTTTGAAAGATGTTAAAATGTTGGGATATTGCTAACCTTTTAGTAAAAAAAAAGAAGATAGTGTATCTTTCCCATTTGTTAAAAGTAATTTTCTTAAATGTGTTTTAATTTAGAATTTGTATCTTTGTGTATGATTACGAAATACCTTAATCCGCAAAACGATCTTGCTTTTAAACGCATATGTGGCCAAGAGAAGAATAAAAAAATTCTCCTTGCTATGCTTAATGCTGTGCTTAAAAATCAACTGCATCATGATATTGAGGATGTTGTTTTTTTGAAAACAGCACAAGACCCGGATATTGCCTCTCAAAAGTAAAGCATTGTAGATGTACTTTGTAGAGACAAAGATGGTTGTCAATACATTGTAGAAATGCAGATAGCCCATACAGAAGGTTTTGAAAAAAGAGCTCTTTTCTACGCTTCTAAAGCTTATGTAAGTCAAGCAGAAGTAGGTAAAAAATAGCATAATCTTAAGGAAGTCATTTTTTTAGCTTTTACCAACTATATTCTTTTTCCTAAAAAGGAATATTATAAAAGTGAACATGTTTTGCTGGATAAAGTTACACTCGCCCAGGATATGAGTTTTACTTTTGTAGAACTGCCTAAATTTGGGCAGCAATGCCCAGAAGACATCAGCAAACTTTCCTTAGAAGAAAAATTTTATTATTTCCTGCACAAAGCTCCCGCCATGAGCGATACAGATTTAGCAAAATTTACAGGGAAAGACATTATTATCAAAGAAGCCTTTGATGAGCTAGAAAGGTTTAGTTGGACAAAAGAAGAACTCAATGCCTATGAACAAGTTGAAAAAAGAGATAGAGACAATTTCTCTGCTCTGTGTTATGCTAAAGAAGAGGTTTTAAAAGAAGGAATAGCAGAAGGGATGAAAAAAGGAATAGAAAAAGGCAAAAAGGAAGAAAGAGAAAAGCTTATACAAGAGATGTTATCTGAGGGCTGGATCAATACCTGCTTTGTGGAGTCTGTTCAGCCAACTGTGTCACCACTCATTAATTCATGTGATGTCTCATAGTAGATTCTGAATCCAATCTACCCTCAAATATAATAACAAGTTGCGATAAAATCTTGCCCCAATTATGTATGGGACGCGTCCATTTTTTAGTTATATTCTCCTTTTTGTGTGATACTTGGATGTTTCTGGGGTAAAAATATGACTGTTGGGTATTTTTTTGAGCGGTCTGGACGGGATTTGAACCCGCGGTCTCCTGCGTGACAGGCAGGCATTTTAACCAGGCTAAACTACCAGACCAATGGGGATAAAAGTAAACAAAAATATGTAAATGGCATAATTTGGAGCGATGAATGATGGGGTGTGTTGTATTGGGTATTGGGCTGGGATTTTAGGAAAGTTAGCAAAATGAGAGCAAAAAAGTCTTTTGGGTATTGGCGTGCTAGGGTGTGCTGTTTAAAATTGCTTTACAAAGTTTGTGCAATTCATCTGCGACGGGTTGGAGGTTTAGCTCTTGTGCGACAGGTATGAAGATTTTTATGGTTTCTTTGGCGATATGTATTTGTTTTTCTGGTTCTTTGGCACCTATGGTACGCATGTTGTGCAGTCTATCGATGAGTTTGACCAATAGTGAATTGCTATTTCCTGTTGCTAGTAAACGCTTTAAGGTTTCTTTTTTTTCGAGCTTCATTCTTGGGCGTTCTACCTTGTTGTATAAATGACTTACTTGCACGACAATATCCATGACTTGTTCATTAAACATGGCAAACATCTGTGGGGGGCTGTACCCACTGTCTTCTACCGTATCATGCAAAAGGGCGGCGACAATGACATCTTCATCCGTGGTGTATTGCAGTAGGATGGTAGCCACTTCCATGGGATGAAAATAGTAGGGTTCACCGGATTTTCTGCGTTGGTCTGCATGGCAGTGTTTGGCAACTTTTAAAGCGAAGCCAATGTAGTCGAGATTCATTTTTTTGTCTGCTATTGCCTTTAAAAATATTTTGTCTTCAGGGGCTTCTATTTGTGTGACGTTTCGTAGGTCCTCCGTGGCAAATTTTGTCATTTTGGGCTTGAGTGATAGCAAATCTAGAGGCAACACATAGGTTTGGGTGAGGGTGAACGCTTCTTTTTGAATCTCTATATGGCCATATTGTGCTTTGGTGATGCGTTTGTTTTCTAGCAGGCAGATATGATCGAGCAGTTCTATCTGTTGATCTTCGGCATAGGGCTTGTAGCTTTGGTCTTCTGCTAAAGTACATGTAGCAGGGTCTGCTGTTGTGCAGGTGATGCGCAAGCTTTTTTCTGGTTTTTTTTCATAGGGTGGTTTGAGGTCATAATCTAACCAGGCTTCGTCTATAAAGAGATGTATGGGGGCGTCACCATAGGTGTCTTGGGGTTTGAGTTGCTCATATGTTACCCAGACTGCATTGGCAATGAGCCGTGCGGTGCAGAGCAGATCGCAGCTTAGGGTGGTCTTGCTTTGGGGAATATGGATTTTTACATGTTCGATGTCGAATCCTTGGTTGATGAGCATGGAGCGTGCTTCGTCTAGGACTTTATTTAAAGTGGTTTCTTTGATTGTAAGATCTAGGTATTCTTGGGATTGGTTTCCTACATGGAAGAAGTGGCCCATGGCTCCTTTGATGATGCGTACATTGTCTTTCATGCCTTCCATGGTTTGCAACTCTGCGGATACTTTGGCAAGGAGGGTCATCATGCTGCTGTTTTTGTGGAGGGTTTCGTAAACTTGTTTGTGGCTGTCTTCATAGGAGAGCAACATCATGTTTTTGGCTTCTTGGATTTTCTTGAGTTCTTTTTGTGCTACGATTGTTTGTTGGTCGTTGTGACGTTTAAAGGTAGCCAAAGCAATGCAGGGTAATGCAATGCTCAAAAGCAGTGGGAAACCACCATTTGCACCAAAATCAGGCATGAAAGTACCTGTAATGATCCATTGTGTGATCCAAGCCAATGTAACACCAACCAATTCAAGTACAACGAAGGATCGCCAGTCTATCATCATGCCCAAAAAAAGTATACTCAATGCAAAATGCCACAAGCTAGTCCCCTCTTGGGGTATGAGACAGAGGCTTAGGGTATTGACGAACACCCAGGCATAAGACATGAAGGGGTAATAAAAAAGGCTAAAGTGTTTTTCTAGGCGTTTGTGCCAATGCTCACGTACCATCATGGGAAAACAGAGGACAATGGGGATGACACGGAGTATGCTGACTGCTTTTGAAAATCCTTGGGCTTCTCCTAACGTAAAGGGTATAAAGAAGTAGACCATGGTAAACAGACTTGTAGCAAAGTGGCGAATGCCATAGGTCTTTTCTTTTTGTAAACACCAGCGGATGGGATGACGCAACCATTGGAAGTAACTGCCTAAAGTATGGCGGGAGCTTTCTTGCCAATTTTCTGTCTCTCTATCTATCCATACAAAGGCTTTGTTTTCCCATAGGTGTACACCAAAGAAGGTGAGGATATGGGCGAGCATGGCGAAGGGCCAAATGGATATTGTCGTATAAATATACGTGCCTTTTTTTGTACCTAATCTAAGAACATTTTTATGAATGAAATTAATGAAATTTTCTACTTTAGGGAAAGTAAAATACAAGATAAAAAATACAAAAAAAGCACTCCAAAAAGCTAATATACTTGCTTGCAATGCTTTTGATGAAGGTTTTAAACCCACCAATCCCATTAAAAATGGAATGCTAATGCTGGATATAATTAAAACAGTGTAGTTAATTACATGTGAGAAATATATGTTTTGTGTGTATAGTATTAAACTGCCTATCGTAGCAAGAAAACCAAAGATTAATGAAACCGAACGAACCCATGTAATGGGTTTAAATTTTTTATTTTTTTTCAAAGGCATGAGTACATCATTGACCCACATAATAGCAAGAGCATTTAAAAAGGAATCCATGGTAGACATCATAATAGCAATGATGGCTAGTAAAAAACTTACTTGCCCAAAAGGATAACTACAAATTTTTGTTATGTATGTAGTTATAGGGGTGGTGTACTGATTTTGTCCAATATATTTTTTGTAATCTTCAAGCCGAAAAATATTTAAAGAAGCAAGGGTGACCAAAAGAGCTAGTAGAAGATAAACAAAAGAAAAAGATGTAAACATGCTTTGTACATGTTTCCTTTTTGAGGTCATCAATACCCGCTGTATTACGGGTGGAGCAATCATCAAAGTAGGAAAGCCATACAAAATAAAAGAGATTAAAAAATTTTTTAATAGATCAGGCACTGTAAGAACATGAACGCGTTTAGGTTCTACTATTTTTGCTATATGCCAAATTTGCGAAAATCCTTTGTCCCAAGTTACTGCAATAAAAAAACCAATAATGCCCAACACAATCACCAAAAATTGCAATACATCGGTTTTGGCTACAGAGCGTACTCCTCCTAAGCAGGTATAGAGGGTTATTAAACTACCTATTGCAAAAATAAAAATTAGTGTATCATGACTTTGTTTTTCTTGTGATAATCCTAACATGTTGCTAATTCCTGCTAAAGAGACTAGCTGCCCTGCCATAACTCCAAAAGAAAAAATAGTCATGACCAATAGTGTATAAAAGCATCCAAACTTGCCATACATGGTATGCATCACATCCGCAAGTGTGCGTTCTTTTTTAAATGCCAATAATTTGGGAAAAACAAATAGTCCCAAAAACAAAGCGCAAAAAGCAAGAATAAAAGGCTTTATGATATTAATCATACCTCTATCACATAGAATTGACAACTCAACACTCCTCACTTCAAAAAGCGTAGCCACCAACGTAGCAATCATCACCCCACCACCCAAACTTCTATTGGCAAGGGCATAATCATCCATGGTTTTTATCTTTCTGATAGACATGAGGCCAACAACGAGATTGGCAAGTAGAAAAAGAGAAACCAGTATGATATTGAGCTGTATATCCATATATTCGTGTATTTAACTATAGTAGATCACAATCTACGATTTTTATTGGATAAATTGGTTTTATCTCTGCTTATAGTGTTGAGGGAATTTCTTATTTTTGCTAGAAGCAGTTTTTTTTATTCTTTTTTTGGATAGGGTAGGGAAAAAGTTGGTTGATGTAAAAATGTAACATGTATGATAGAGAGGTGGTGTTTTTGCTACGGGTGTGTTGTCAAGCTACTTTTCATTTTTCAAAATTGCTTTACAAAGTTTGTGCAATTCATCTGCGACGGGTTGGAGGTTTAGCTCTTGTGCGATAGGTATGAAGATTTTTATGGTTTCTTTGGCGATATGTATTTGTTTTTCTGGTTCTTTGGCACCTATGGTACGCATGTTGTGCAGTCTATCGATGAGTTTGACCAATAGTGAATTGCTATTTCCTGTTGCTAGTAAACGATTTAAGGTTTCTTTTTTTTCGAGCTTCATTCTTGGGCGTTCTACCTTGTTGTATAAATGGCTTACTTGCACGACAATATCCATGACTTGTTCATTAAACATGGCAAACATCTGTGGGGGGCTGTACCCACTGTCTTCTACCGTATCATGCAAAAGGGCGGCGACAATGACGTCTTCATCCGTGGTGTATTGCAGTAGGATAGTAGCCACTTCCATGGGATGAAAATAGTAGGGTTCACCGGATTTTCTGCGTTGGTCTGCATGGCAGTGTTTGGCAACTTTTAAAGCGAAGCCAATGTAGTCGAGATTCATTTTTTTGTCTGCTATTGCCTTTAAAAATATTTTGTCTTCAGGGGCTTCTATTTGTGTGACGTTTCGTAGGTCCTCCGTGGCAAATTTTGTCATTTTGGGCTTGAGTGATAGCAAATCTAGAGGCAACACATAGGTTTGGGTGAGGGTGAGCGCTTCTTTTTGAATCTCTATATGGCCATATTGTGCTTTGGTGATGCGTTTGTTTTCTAGCAGGCAGATATGATCGAGCAGTTCTATCTGTTGATCTTCGGCATAGGGCTTGTAGCTTTGGTCTTCTGCTAAAGTACATGTAGCAGGGTCTGCTGTTGTGCAGGTGATGCGCAAGCTTTTTTCTGGTTTTTTTTCATAGGGTGGTTTGAGGTCATAATCTAACCAGGCTTCGTCTATAAAGAGATGTATGGGGGCGTCACCATAGGTGTCTTGGGGTTTGAGTTGCTCATATGTTACCCAGACTGCATTGGCAATGAGCCGTGCGGTGCAGAGCAGATCGCGGTACTTAGGGTGGTCTTGCTTTGAGGAATATGGATTTTTACATGTTCGATGTCGAATCCTTGGTTGATGAGCATGGAGCGTGCTTCGTCTAGGACTTTATTTAAAGTGGTTTCTTTGATTGTAAGATCTAGGTATTCTTGGGATTGGTTTCCTACATGGAAGAAGTGGCCCATGGCTCCTTTGATGATGCGTACATTGTCTTTCATGCCTTCCATGGTTTGTAACTCTGCGGATACTTTGGCAAGGAGGGTCATCATGCTGCTGTTTTTGTGGAGGGTTTCATAAACTTGTTTGTGGCTGTCTTCATAGGAGAGCAACATCATGTTTTTGGCTTCTTGGATTTTCTTGAGTTCTTTTTGTGCTACGATTGTTTGTTGGTCGTTGTGACGTTTAAAGGTAGCCAAAGCAATGCAGGGTAATGCAATGCTCAAAAGCAGAGGGAAGCCACCATTTGCACCAAAATCAGGCATGAAAGTACCTGTAATGATCCATTGTGTGATCCAAGCCAATGTAACACCAACCAGTTCAAGTACAACGAAGGATCGCCAGTCTATCATGAGGCCTAAAGCAAAGATCCCTATGGCTAAATGCCACAGACTAGTCCCCTCTTGGGGTATGAGACAGAGGCTTAGGGTATTGACGAACACCCAGGCATAAGACATGAAGGGGTAATAAAAAAGGCTAAAGTGTTTTTCTAGGCGTTTGTGCCAATGCTCACGTACCATCATGGGAAAACAGAGGACAATGGGGATGACACGGAGTATGCTGACTGCTTTTGAAAATCCTTGGGCTTCTCCTAACGTAAAGGGTATAAAGAAGTAGACCATGGTAAACAGGCTTGTGGAAAAGTGGCGAATGCCATAGGTCTTTTCTTTTTGCAAACACCAGCGGATGGGATGACGCAACCATTGGAAGTAACTGCCTAAAGTATGGCGGGAGCTTTCTTGCCAATTTTCTGTCTCTCTATCTATCCATACAAAGGCTTTGTTTTCCCATAGGTGTACACCAAAGAAGGTGAGGATATGGGCGAGCATGGCGAAGGGCCAAATATTGCGTATAATATAAATGTACGCTCCTTTTTTTGTACCCCCTCCATGAAAAATGGTTTTACCAACTTCATCTACAAAATTTTTAACAGCAACAACATTGTTTATATAAAGAAAAAAGAGCGTCAATAACAGACTCCAAAAAGCAACCAAACTGGCTTTCAATGCTTTAGAGGAGGGCTTAAGCCCTAACAAACCCATTAAAAAGGGGATTGTTATGCTGGAGACAATAAGAACTGTGTTATTGATTACATGAGCAAAATGCACCTCTAGCTTATAACAGATTATGCTTGTTATGATGGAGGTAATACCAAAAACAAAAGAGGTCAAACGCACCCATTGAACGGATTTAAATTTTTTCTTTTTTTTCAAAGGCGTGAACACATCATTGACCCACATAATGGCTAGTGCGTTTAGGAAAGAATCTATGGTAGACATGATAATAGCAACAATGGCTAGCAACACGAAGACTTTACCCCAGTCAGATTCACATATTTCTTTTATATAAGTAGAAGTGGATGTGGTGTATTGCCCTTCACTAATATAGTTACCATAGACACTTTGGGGCAATGTAAAGAGCTTTAAAGAGGCAAGGGTTACCAATATGCACAAAAGAGGATAGACAAAAGCAAAAAAGGTAAACATACTTTGTACGTTTTTCTTTTTTGTAGTCATCAGGACCCGTTGTACGACTGGTGGTGAAATAATCAAAGTAGGAAAACCAAAAAAAACAAACCAAATCAATAATTCACCAAACAGATTCTCTTTTTCAAAAAAACAAACACGTTGAGGCTCTGCTCTTTTAACTGTATTCCACATTTGCATAAACCCTTTGTCCCAAGTTACTGCAATAAAAAACCCAATAATACCCAATACAATGACCAAAAATTGCAATACATCGGTTTTGGCTACAGCACGTACCCCTCCCAAACACGTATAAAGGGTAATCAAGCCACCTATCAGTGCAATCACAATCAGTGGATCACTGCTGTCTTGAGCAGAAGATAACCCAATCATCCCATTAAGTCCTACCAAAGCAACCAATTGGCCTGCTATCACACCCAAAGAGAGCAAGCTCATCACCAGTAACGTATAGAAACGACCGAATGTGCCGTATAGGGTATGCATGACATCCGCAAGTGTGCGTTCTTTTTTAAATGCCAATAATTTAGGAAAGACAAACAATCCCAACAATAAGGTAAAGAGAGCAAAGATTAGTGGTTTCAATAAATTAATCATACCTTTATCGCAGATAATTGAAAACTCAACACTCTTCACCTCAAAAAGCGTAGCCACCAACGTAGCAATCATCACCCCACCACCCAAACTTCTATTGGCAAGGGCATAATCATCCATGGTTTTTATCTTTCTGATAGACATAAGCCCAACAACGAGATTGGCAAATAGAAAAAGAGAAACCAGTATGATATTGAGCTGTATATCCATATATTCGTGTATTTAACTATAGTAGATCACAATCTACGATTTTTATTGGATAAATTGGTTTTATCTCTGCTTATAGTGTTGAGGGAATTTCTTATTTTTGCTAGAAGCAGTTTTTTTTATTCTTTTTTTGGATAGGGTAGGGAAAAAGTTGGTTGATGTAAAAATGTAACATGTATGATAGAGAGGTGGTGTTTTTGCTACGGGTGTGTTGTCAAGCTACTTTTCATTTTTCAAAATTGCTTTACAAAGTTTGTGCAATTCATCTGCGACGGGTTGGAGGTTTAGCTCTTGTGCGATAGGTATGAAGATTTTTATGGTTTCTTTGGCGATATGTATTTGTTTTTCTGGTTCTTTGGCACCTATGGTACGCATGTTGTGCAGTCTATCGATGAGTTTGACCAATAGTGAATTGCTATTTCCTGTTGCTAGTAAACGCTTTAAGGTTTCTTTTTTTTCGAGTTTCATTCTTGGGCGTTCTGCCTTGTTGTATAAATGGCTTACTTGCACGACAATATCCATGACTTGTTCATTAAACATGGCAAACATCTGTGGGGGGCTGTACCCACTGTCTTCTACCGTATCATGCAAAAGGGCGGCGACAATGACGTCTTCATCCGTGGTGTATTGCAGTAGGATGGTAGCCACTTCCATGGGATGAAAATAGTAGGGTTCACCCGATTTTCTGCGTTGGTCTGCATGGCAGTGTTTGGCAACTTTTAAAGCGAAGCCAATGTAGTCGAGATTCATTTTTTTGTCTGCTATTGCCTTTAAAAATATTTTGTCTTCAGGGGCTTCTATTTGTGTGACGTTTCGTAGGTCCTCCGTGGCAAATTTTGTCATTTTTGGCTTGAGTGATAGCAAATCTAGAGGCAACACATAGGTTTGGGTGAGGGTGAGCGCTTGTTTTTGAATCTCTATATGGCCATATTGTGCTTTGGTGATGCGTTTGTTTTCTAGCAGGCAGATATGATCGAGCAGTTCTATCTGTTGATCTTCGGCATAGGGCTTGTAGCTTTGGTCTTCTGCTAAAGTACATGTAGCAGGGTCTGCTGTTGTGCAGGTGATGCGCAAGCTTTTTTCTGGTTTTTTTTCATAGGGTGGTTTGAGGTCATAATCTAACCAGGCTTCGTCTATAAAGAGATGTATGGGGGCGTCACCATAGGTGTCTTGGGGTTTGAGTTGCTCATATGTTACCCAGACTGCATTGGCAATGAGCCGTGCGGTGCAGAGCAGATCGTGACTTAGGGTGGTCTTGCTTTGGGGAATATGGATTTTTACATGTTCGATGTCGAATCCTTGGTTGATGAGCATGGAGCGTGCTTCGTCTAGGACTTTATTTAAAGTGGTTTCTTTGATTGTAAGATCTAGGTATTCTTGGGATTGGTTTCCTACATGGAAGAAGTGGCCCATGGCTCCTTTGATGATGCGTACATCATCTTGGGTATCTTCCATGGTTTTCAAATGTGCTACTACTTTGGCAAGTAGGCTCATCATGCTGCTGTTTTTGTGGAGGGTTTCGTAAACTTGTTTGTGGCTGTCTTCATAGGAGAGCAACATCATGTTTTTGGCTTCTTGGATTTTCTTGAGTTCTTTTTGTGCTACGATTGTTTGTTGGTCGCTGTGACGTTTAAAGGTAGCCAAAGCAATGCAGGGTAATGCAATGCTCAAAAGCAGAGGGAAGCCACCATTTGCACCAAAATCAGGCATGAAAGTACCTGTAATGATCCATTGTGTGATCCAAGCCAATGTAACACCAACCAGTTCAAGTACAACGAAGGATCGCCAGTCTATCATAAGTCCTAAAGCAAAGATCCCTATGGCTAAATGCCACAGACTAGTCCCCTCTTGGGGTATGAGACAGAGGCTTAGGGTATTGACGAACACCCAGGCATAAGACATGAAGGGGTAATAAAAAAGGCTAAAGTGTTTTTCTAGGCGTTTGTGCCAATGCTCACGTACCATCATGGGAAAACAGAGGACAATGGGGATGACACGGAGTATGCTGACTGCTTTTGAAAATCCTTGGGCTTCTCCTAACGTAAAGGGTATAAAGAAGTAGACCATGGTAAACAGGCTTGTGGAAAAGTGGCGAATGCCATAGGTCTTTTCTTTTTGCAAACACCAGCGGATGGGATGACGCAACCATTGGAAGTAACTGCCTAAAGTATGGCGGGAGCTTTCTTGCCAATTTTCTGTCTCTCTATCTATCCATACAAAGGCTTTGTTTTCCCATAGGTGTACACCAAAGAAGGTGAGGATATGGGCGAGCATGGCAAGAGGCCAGATATTCTGTATGATAACAACATACGCTCCTGCTGTTTTACCGAAGCTATCGGCACTAAACATGATTATACCAATCTCATTTACAAAATTTTTAACAGCAACAACATTGCTTATAGTTAGAACAAAGAGCGTCAATAACACACTCCAAAAAGCAACTAAACTGGCTTTCAATGCTTTAGAGGAGGACTTAAGCCCTAACAAACCCATTAAAAAGGGGATTGTTATGCTGGAGACAACGAACATTGTGTTAGCGATTACATGACTAAAACGCACCTCTAGCTTATAACAGAGTATGCTTGTTACAATAGCAATAACACCAAAAATGAGCGAAACCCAACGCACCCATTGAATGGATTTAAATTTTTTCTTTTTTTTCAAAGGCATGAGTACATCATTGACCCACATAATGGCTAACGCATTTAAAAAGGAATCCATGGTAGACATGATAATGGCAACAATGGCTAGCAAAATGCAGACTTGGCCCCAGTTGGATTCACAAATTTTTTCTATATAAGCAGATGTAGGGGTGTTGTAACTAGCTTGTCCAAGATACTGTTCATAGACACTTTGGGGCAATGTAAAGAGCTTTAAAGAGGCAAGGGTTACCAATATGCACAAAAGAGGATAGACAAAAGCAAACGAGGTAAACATTTTTTGTACATCTTTCCTTTTTTTGATCATCAGTACACGTTGTACAACAGGTGGAGCAATCATCAAAGTAGGAAAACCATAGTAAATAAACCAGCGAAATATAAGTCCTAAAAGATTTTTATCTTCAAGAAATTGCACACGTTTAGGCTCTACTCTTTTGACTGTATTCCACATTTGCATAAACCCTTTGTCCCAAGTTACTGCAATAAAAAAACCAATAATGCCCAATACAATGACCAAAAATTGCAAGACATCGGTTTTGGCTACAGCGCGTACTCCTCCAAAACACGTATAAAGGGTAATCAAGCCACCTATCAGTGCAATGACAATCAGTGGATCACTGCTGTCTTGAGCAGAAGATAACCCAATCATCCCATTAAGTCCTACCAAAGCAACCAATTGGCCTGCTATCACACCCAAAGAGAGCAAGCTCATCACCAGTAACGCATAAAAACGACCGAATGTGCCGTATAGGGTATGCATCACATCAGCAAATGTACGTTCTTTTTTAAATGCCAATAATTTAGGAAAGACAAACAATCCCAACAATAAGGTAAAGAGAGTAAAGATAAGAGGTTTGAATAGATGAATCACTCCTCTGTTACATACAATCGAAAACTCAACTATCAATATTTCAAAAAGCGTAGCCACCAACGTAGCAATCATCACCCCACCACCCAAACTTCTATTGGCAAGGGCATAATCGTCCATGGTTTTTATCTTTTTGACGGCCATAAGCCCAACAACGAGATTGGCAAGTAGAAAAAGAGAAACCAGTATGATATTGAGCTGTATATCCATATATTCGTGTATTTAACTATAGTAGATCACAATCTACGATTTTTATTGGATAAATTGGTTTTATCTCTGCTTATAGTGTTGAGGGAATTTCTTATTTTTGCTAGAAGCAGTTTTTTTTATTCTTTTTTTGGATAGGGTAGGGAAAAAGTTGGTTGATGTAAAAATGTAACATGTATGATAGAGAGGTGGTGTTTTTGCTACGGGTGTGTTGTCAAGCTACTTTTCATTTTTCAAAATTGCTTTACAAAGTTTGTGCAATTCATCTGCGACGGGTTGGAGGTTTAGCTCTTGTGCGACAGGTATGAAGATTTTTATGGTTTCTTTGGCGATATGTATTTGTTTTTCTGGTTCTTTGGCACCTATGGTACGCATGTTGTGCAGTCTATCGATGAGTTTGACCAATAGTGAATTGCTATTTCCTGTTGCTAGTAAACGCTTTAAGGTTTCTTTTTTTTCGAGCTTCATTCTTGGGCGTTCTGCCTTGTTGTATAAATGGCTTACTTGCACGACAATATCCATGACTTGTTCATTAAACATGGCAAACATCTGTGGGGGGCTGTACCCACTGTCTTCTACCGTATCATGCAAAAGGGCGGCGACAATGACGTCTTCATCCGTGGTGTATTGCAGTAGGATGGTAGCCACTTCCATGGGATGAAAATAGTAGGGTTCACCCGATTTTCTGCGTTGGTCTGCATGGCAGTGTTTGGCAACTTTTAAAGCGAAGCCAATGTAGTCGAGATTCATTTTTTTGTCTGCTATTGCCTTTAAAAATATTTTGTCTTCAGGGGCTTCTATTTGTGTGACGTTTCGTAGGTCCTCCGTGGCAAATTTTGTCATTTTGGGCTTGAGTGATAGCAAATCTAGAGGCAACACATAGGTTTGGGTGAGGGTGAGCGCTTGTTTTTGAATCTCTATATGGCCATATTGTGCTTTGGTGATGCGTTTGTTTTCTAGCAGGCAGATATGATCGAGCAGTTCTATCTGTTGATCTTCGGCATAGGGCTTGTAGCTTTGGTCTTCTGCTAAAGCACATGTGGCAGGGTCTGCTGTTGTGCAGGTGATGCGCAAGCTTTTTTCTGGTTTTTTTTCATAGGGTGGTTTGAGGTCATAATCTAACCAGGCTTCGTCTATAAAGAGATGTATGGGGGCGTCACCATAGGTGTCTTGGGGTTTGAGTTGCTCATATGTTACCCAGACTGCATTGGCAATGAGCCGTGCGGTGCAGAGCAGATCGCAGCTTAGGGTGGTCTTGCTTTGAGGAATATGGATTTTTACATGTTCGATGTCGAATCCTTGGTTGATGAGCATGGAGCGTGCTTCGTCTAGGACTTTATTTAAAGTGGTTTCTTTGATTGTAAGATCTAGGTATTCTTGGGATTGGTTTCCTACATGGAAGAAGTGGCCCATGGCTCCTTTGATGATGCGTACATCATCTTGGGTATCTTCCATGGTTTTCAAATGTGCTACTACTTTGGCAAGGAGGCTCATCATGCTGCTGTTTTTGTGGAGGGTTTCATAAACTTGTTTGTGGCTGTCTTCATAGGAGAGCAACATCATGTTTTTGGCTTCTTGGATTTTCTTGAGTTCTTTTTGTGCTACGATTGTTTGTTGGTCGTTGTGACGTTTAAAGGTAGCCAAAGCAATGCAGGGTAATGCAATGCTCAAAAGCAGTGGGAAGCCACCATTTGCACCAAAATCAGGCATGAAAGTACCTGTAATGATCCATTGTGTGATCCAAGCCAATGTAACACCAACCAGTTCAAGTACAACAAAGGATCGCCAGTCTATCATCATGCCCAAAAAAAGTATACTCAATGCAAAATGCCACAAGCTAGTCCCCTCTTGGGGTATGAGACAGAGGCTTAGGGTATTGACGAATACCCAGGCATAAGACATGAAGGGGTAATAAAAAAGGCTAAAGTGTTTTTCTAGGCGTTTGTGCCAATGCTCACGTACCATCATGGGAAAACAGAGGACAATGGGGATGACACGGAGTATGCTGACTGCTTTTGAAAATCCTTGGGCTTCTCCTAACGTAAAGGGTATAAAGAAGTAGACCATGGTAAACAGGCTTGTGGAAAAGTGGCGAATGCCATAGGTCTTTTCTTTTTGCAAACACCAGCGGATGGGATGACGCAACCATTGGAAGTAACTGCCTAAAGTATGGCGGGAGCTTTCTTGCCAATTTTCTGTCTCTCTATCTATCCATACAAAGGCTTTGTTTTCCCATAGGTGTACACCAAAGAAGGTGAGGATATGGGCGAGCATGGCAAGAGGCCAGATATTTCGTATAGTGTAAAGGTATGCACCTTCCTTTGTACCTCCTCCACGAAAAATGGTTTTACCAACCTCATCTACAAAATCTTTAACAGCAACAACATCACTCATATGTAAAACAAAAAGAGTTAATAATATACTCCAAAAAGCAAATAGACTTGTTTTCAAGGCTTTAGAGGATGGCTTAAGTCCTATCAAACCCATTAAAAATGGGATTGTTATGCTGGAGACAACAATAATGGTGTTATTGATTACATGAACAAAATGCACATTGAGTTTATAACAGATTATGCTGGTTATGATGGAGGTAATACCAAAAAGAAAAGAGGTCAAACGCACCCATTGAATGGGTTTAAACTTTTTCTTTTTTTTCAAAGGCATGAACACATCATTGACCCACATAATGGCTAGTGCATTTAAAAAAGAATCCATCGTCGACATCATAATGGCAATGATGGCTAGTAAAAAAAAACCTTGCCCCCACATGGGTTTACATATTTTTTCTATGTAGGTAGAAGCAGGGGTGTTGTACTTGGCTTGACCGATATAATTACTATAGACACTTTGGGGCAATGTAAAGAGCTTTAAAGAGGCAATGATTACCAATATGCACAAGAGCGGATAAATAAAAGCAAACGAGGTAAACATTTTTTGTACATCTTTCTTTTTTTTGATCATGAGTACCCGTTGTATAACGGGTGGTGCAATCATCAAAGTAGGAAAACCATAAAAAAGAAACGAGAGTAAAAACCGACTGAGAAAATTTTCGTGTTCAAAAAAATGAACACGTTTAGGCTCTACTCTTTTGACTGCATTCCACATTTGCATAAACCCTTCGTCCCAAGTTACTGCAATAAAAAACCCAATAATGCCCAACACAATGACCAAAAATTGCAAGACATCGGTTTTGGCTACAGAGCGCACTCCTCCCAAACAGGTATAGAGGGTAATCAAGCCCCCTATCAGTGCAATGACAATCAGTGGATCACTGCTGTCTTGAGCAGAAGATAACCCGATCATCTCATTAAGTCCTGCCAAAGCAGTTAATTGGCCTGCTATCACACCCAAAGAGAGCAAAGTCATTACCATTAACGTATAGAAAAGACCGAATGTGCCGTATAGGGTATGCATCACATCCACAAGTGTACGTTCTTTTTTAAATGTCAATAATTTGGGAAGGACAAACAATCCCAACAATAAGGTAAAAAAAGCAAAGTTAAGAGGCATTAAAAACTTAATTATGCCTATATCACATAAGTTCGACAACTCAACACTCTTCACCTCAAAAAGCGTAGCCACCAATGTAGCAATCATCACCCCACCACCCAAACTTCTATTGGCAAGGGCATAATCATCCATGGTTTTTATCTTTCTGATAGACATAAGCCCAACAACGAGATTGGCAAATAGAAAAAGAGAAACCAGTATGATATTGAGCTGTATATTCATATATTCGTGTATTTAACTATCAGTAGAACGCAATATACAATTTTTACGACAAAAATGATTTCATTTAAGATTTATCTTTTCAAAAAAAATTTTTTTTGTCAAAAATGGCATTTTTTCTTATAATCTTCTTATCATTGCAGAAGTTTTTAAAGGAAAGTTAGCATGTGCTTTGTTCTAAAATTTATAGGGAAATGTTGTTTTTTAAGTGTGGTAATGATAGTATTACATATTTTTTTAAAACAGACTATCAGAAAGCATAGGCCTCCAGTATTGGCAAAAAATCAGGGAGTCTGGTGTCGTATCAAAAGCAGTTTTTTGAAGTTTTACACAAATCCTATTAGGTGGGTACGTCAAGCAATGGTAGTAGATGAAGATCGAACTATTGTATGGGGTTGTTTCATGTTGTTAAAAAGTTTTGTTTTACTTGTGTTTTCGTTCATATCTTGTGCAGAAATTTCTTTTTTGTTGATTGTAAGCATGTTGTTTGCTCTACTGCTGATAGTCCATAAATGCTGGCTACCTTACCAACATAGGTTGTTCCCTCTCTTTTGGTTTTTTGTGGTGTTTTTTTGCATTCCTCTTACTAGTTTACTTGTTTTTTGGTATTGTCAAGATACTTATTGTAAGATACAAGAGTTATTTGTAACTCTTGTTTTTTTATTTGCAACAGTTGGTTGTATGGTTGCCCCAATCATTTCTCTTTGTACTGTGGCTGTCGCAATGTTGTTTATAGGGGTGGAAGATAGTTGTCTCCTAAATACAAACATAGGAAATAGTGTATACTACACACTGGCACAATATGTTTTCTTTGCAGGTATTATCTCTGTTTTGTTCCATGGTAATGCCCGTCAAAAAATACATCGAAGACTTGTGATAAAAGCGCTTAATAATGAGTTTTGTCATGATGTAGGAAAGAATGGTATTGCCTATCTGGCAAAGTCTCTACAGGAAAAATGCCATATTCATTTTGATGTTACTTTTCTTAAGGAAGATTATGAAAAAATTTTGTTATGTACCTCCCGAATACAAGATAGATATACAAATATGCGTAATATTTTGCGTACTTTTGAAAAAATGGTGGATAATAATGGTGTTGATTTTCGAGATATAAAAGTGGTGGATATGCATTCTTTGACATGTTACATGCAAGGGATGTTACCTCTTACACACAAGTATCAAGCGGAGGTTGTTGCAAGTAATCGTGGGAATTTTAACGTGGCTGTTGTACCAGATCTTTTTTATATAGTTTTGCAAAATTTATTAAAAAATGCAATAGCACATAGAAACGCAGATAAAATTGAGGTGTCCTTTTTACCCAAGCATCGTGCGTTGGAGATTGCTGACAATGGTGCAGTAATCTCTAAAGAAGATCAGAAGCATATATGGTCTGCAACTAGTGCACTAGCCAATAAAGGCAATGTACTGCTAGCTTTTAGTAAAATATTGTTAGATCTTTTTCATGTGCATATTAGTTGTAGTTCACAAAATGGTAAGACTATTTTTCGTATGGTTTTCCCAGAGGTCTTTATTTAGTTTTTGCTTGTGGTAAATGAATTTCTATCATCTATGGGAGTTGCTTTTCTGTTAGCGTTTTTTATGGCTACAAATTTTTTATATAAGCTAAAAATTAATAAATTAATTTTGTAAATTACATAAAAATGAATAAAACTATTAATTGCCTTGTATCAACTTGTTTAAAATATCAAGATTTGAATTTCTGTATTGAAAAAGTTTATAAGCCACTAGGTCTGGTATTAAATCAGGATCCAATAAAAGATATTAATCCGAAAAATGAGGAATATGGAGCATATATTCTGTATTTAAATGAAAAAAAAGTACTGTTTCGTGTTGCAAAAGTAACAAATGATCGTCCAGGAGCATTCGTAACAATGTGGAAAAGATGTAGAGAAACAGGTAATATTGTCCCTTTTGCTTATGAAGATAATATTGATTATTTATTTTAGTAAAAGGATTTTCGCAGAATGAGAAAAAAGAATACAAAGGTCAGTTTTTTTGATCAAAATATTCTTATAAACAAAAAAATATTTTCAAGAAATAAGGAAGGGGGAAAGTTGGCTATGCGAGTATTTCCACCATTTAGTGAGGCTTTGGCAGAAGAATCTATTCAAAATGCTAAAAACAAATCAATAAGAATAAAGAAAACTCAAAAAATGTCAGAGTCAGCTAAAAGTACTCAAATTTGGCAATCTAAGTACTTTGTGTCTTTAAATAACACAAATAATCTTGATTTTGACAGGATAAGAAACTTATTGTTTAATAAAGGACAGACAAAGCTTTTTTAATCAACTATATGACAATGACCCTGGTTACAAAAATCGCAACGAAACCTAAAAGTATGTCAAAAAATCATCGGAATTTCCCTAGGCTTGTTACTCATCTCATAAATATGTAAAATGGGTTTGTATAGACTTGTTCTTTAAATTAGGTTCTCTATCTGTTCTGTTTATGTCTTCTTTGGATTTTTGCAATGCACCTATTACATTGTCGTATGGTTACTAAAACTTACAAACAGGCTCATGCTGAGCCGTTCATCGTGATTGGCAGAGCCACGAGACAATGGTCTAGAAAATGCTGCATCACAGATAAAGCAACTGTGGGAGCAAGTGTACGCTGAAAAGCTTTTTTCCAAAATACCAAATAAGGAAAATGATGAGATATTCGCAGTTTATTTTGACTATGAGTCAGACCAAAATGGCTCTTATTCATTGTTGATAGGATGCAAGATATTGAATGATTGCGAACCTCCTCATGGCTTGAAAAAAATATACGTTCCTAAACAAGAATACGCTGTTTTTAATGTAGCAGGAGCATTCCCTAAATCTTTACTGGACACTTGGGAGAAAATTTGGCAGACCACTACTATTGCCAGGATCTATACCTATGACTTTGAAGTATATCCATCTGCCTTTGCATGCAAAACAGAAAAAACGTTAGCTATTTTTGTGGCAACAGCGTCAAAATCATAATACAAAATCTCATTAAGAGGAGTGGAAAAAAGAGTACGAAGGTGGCAGGGAAAGGAGTGATTTTCATGGTTATTTTTTTAATCCAGGGACACATAATGCATGCCATGCTTTTTAACGATGTCAAAAAACTCTGCCATCGCTTCGTCGAGGGTGGGATTTTTGTTTAAAAAAGCGCGGAGCCTATAAGTGTAAGCTTGCCCATTATGCAGCTTCAAGTGGGTTGTTTTATCTACCCAAGCGAGGAGGCGGGGATCGTGGACGTTGATGCCGATTTTGGCGAAGTCTTTCGCCAGCTTTTTCGGGAAGATGTGATGTGCTGATGATGAGAGGGACTCCTTTATCGGATCTTTTTGAGCATCTCATCCACCTCTTCTTGGGTGAGGAGGCCTCTTTCTAGGATCTCTGGGATGGGCATGGGGTCTACAGAATAGCGTGGTCGATAGTAACCTTTTTGGTGGATTTCCGTATACCTACTGTTTAGCGAGGGACCCCAAAAATCATCCCAAACCAAAGCAGCAGGCATCAGGCGCAAATCTTTTTGGTGTTTTTTAAAGAGAGGAAAGGCGCGCTCAGAAATGTATTTTCCCCAGTATTCTTCTTCAAAGAAGATGTCACTTCCATCCCAGAGGGCGGGGTCGAGATAAGTTCCCTTTTTATAGCTTCCATCTGCTTCATACCGGATTCTAGGTCCACAACGCCCCGTGATGGTAAAGCCGTGGTACTTCGGGCTGAGCAGAGGGTTTCCTGCTGGATCATAGAGAAGCACAGGGTAGGTGGTCCAGCCAGTGATTTGATGTTGCTCCAAGAGGATTTTAAAATCGTCTGCGATCAAGCATGGGTTAGGCAACCAGGGGGCAAATAAAAAAGATCGGTAGGTATTTCCTTTCTTTTTGGGCCATTTTTCGATGTAAAAAGAGATGGGAAAAGAGAGATCCGCTGGGTAGCACCCTTCCAGCAAGGCGTGGTAATTTAGCCTACCCCACTCTTTGCGGTCTTCCACACATATGGAGCGGGTGGGGTATTTTTCAAAAAATTCAAAAAAAATAGGCGATGGATTCATGGGCATGCTGTTAAATGATTGGCTGATCGCAGGGAAGAAGGCGCGATATCCTTGTTGGCTCCACTTGGACATGGCCATCTCCTTTCCTGCAAGGAGGAAAGATAAGAGAAAGATCCCATAGCGCCAAGGAAAAGGAGTGACTTTCATGCTTATTTTTTTAATCCAGGTACACATAATGAATGCTTTTTAACGGTTTTAAATAACTCTGCCATCGCTTTCTCGAGGGTGGGCTTTGTGTCTAAAAATTTGGACCACCAAGCATTGTAAGCTTGCCC
Source organism: uncultured Bacteroidota bacterium (assembly GCA_942492555.1). Taxonomy (GTDB): domain Bacteria; phylum Bacteroidota; class Bacteroidia; order Cytophagales; family Amoebophilaceae; genus JBCCVH01. Next base: position 61,222 of record CALOEX010000014.1, read on the forward strand.
ATTATGCAGCTTCAAGTGGGTTGGTTTATCTACCCAAGCGAGGAGGCGGGGATCGTGGACGTTGATGCCGATTTTGGCGAACTCTTTCGCCAGCTTTTTCGGGAAGATGTGATGTACTTCGAGGTCAGAGTGGATTAATAAATCAATTCCTTGTTCTTTGGTGTGTTTTATCAAGTTTTTTCGATATTCCCTCTCCAAGTTCTTAAATCCTCGTTGCTTGAAATATTCTATTGCCTGGTGGGGATCCTTAGGGACGTTGGCTACTTCTTGTAAAAGCTGGGTGAGGGTTTTTCCTTCGACTACAGGAGGAGGTACCTTGAATTTATTGATAAGTTCCTTGACTGCATCGCTTCCCGAAAGACCCATTTTGCTGAGCAAATTCTCAAAGTGGCCTTTTTTTTCTATTTCCAGTGCCCATCCGCTATTTTTTTGCAGGAAAGAGAGGAGTTCTGCCTCTTTTGTAAGAGGGCAAGTGATGGTGGCTATATTTTTCAATTGGCAGATAGCTCTCTCAGATAATTTTATTTCGTTCTTAAACAAAGAGAGACTTCGACTCGCGATGACTTGGGTGACTTTTTGAATTTTTTTGGCAGGGACTTGGGTGACTTTAAAGGCAGTTTTTTTGGGAATGGCAAATTCTGTGATTTTTTCCGCAAATTTTACCACTTCACTAGTCTTTTCAGTGATGTTTGTAACCTGCACAAATCGTGTGATCTTTTTGGTAGAACCCGAGCCCAGGCGTTCGATGATACGCCGATTGCGTTTGACAAATTGCCAAAGCTTCTCTTCTTTTTTGAGACTTGCCTCCATTTTGATGATATTTCCGAAGGTTTTTATCGTTTTGGCAGAAGCAGAAGCCTCTTTCAAGTCATGCATGACTTGAGAGACCTCGTAGAGTCTTGTACCATACATAAACAAGGCTTGGGCTCCTTCTCCTAAAGCATAGTTGATGACCTCCATGCTACAATAACCGACTATTTCTATTTTTTTTTCTATTTTTTGTTTTTTGTCCAATCCATGAGCCTGCGGGTTGTTGGCTTTCCAGGCCTCTTCGTTTTGCTTTTTAAATGTCTCTTTAGCACGATATTGATGAAATGCTTTTAAGTGAGCATCTTGGTCATGGTAATATTCTCGGAAATCTTCTACTTTTTTGTTGACCAAATCATAAATTTTTTTCTGTTCTTTGAATTTATGTTTCAGCTCTTTGACAAAGCAATCTTTTGGGTTTAGAGATGGATCTTTTATTACAGCAGCAAATGCTTTCATAGTAACGTCAAAAAGGATGATCTCTGGGATAATCAATGCACCATCTTTGTAAATAATCTTGGTGGCTTTGTAAATCGTGCCAGGAGTTTTTTTTACAACATTGTAAATCGTGCCAGGAGTTTTTTTTACAACATTGTAAATCGTGCCAGGAGTGCTTTTTACAAAGTCCCACAAATCAGCAGTATTATTGCGCATGCCTTTTAGGAAACTCTTGCCTACATCACTGAAAGAGATCGGTGGTGGGCTTCCTTCTTTGCCTAAAAGAGTACGAACTCCTCGAATGGATTCGTGGATTTTTTCATTGTTTGTTTTGCTAAAATTTTTGGCGTATTTTTTTACTTTTTCTAATTTTTGTAGAAGCAGGAGCAGATCATTTTTGTCCCCTTCTTGCAGTAGAGGCTGATTTGGGTCCTGAGCATGGGCAAGAGTTTTATTACTTTCTTGAATGAGTTTATCCTGCTCTGAGAGGGGAATAACGTGCCAAGAACATTTTTCATCGCTTTCTTGAAATAGATACTGCGAATGGGCTCTTCTGTACAAAGAAAGCAATTTTTCGGATTCGTTCTTTTCGATCTTAATTTCTTCTCCGAGAAAGGCATAAAATTGTTCATTGTATTTCCCTTCAATATTTTTTTCTAATCCTTCGTTCTTTTTTAAGCACTCTTTGATTACTTCTTTTATTGCAGAGGTTTTTATTTTACGATTTTCATCATCAAGTCCATACTTCTTATTGGAATGGCAATGTTCTATTTTATTTATTTCTTCTTCGAGAATGGCATTAACTTGTTCATTGTCTTTCCCTTCAATATTTTTTTCTATTTTTTCTTTTTCAATATCTTTTTTATTATTGAATAAGAGCAATCTTTTTTGGGGGTCTTTTTGCAATATCGAAAAACTCGCTTCTAGCAGGCTGGCGTATAGAAGCTCTCCATGCTCCGTTTCGATGGCGTAGAGTGTGCCATTTTTTTTGCTTTCTTTTTTGATAATTTTTTCTTCTTTGAGATATTCTTCTGCATTGGCTTTATCTACTTTTTCGACGGATTCCTCTTGATAAGAGTAGAGGGGAATCTTCAAGTATTTATAAATCTTTTTTATACTTTCGTCATTCTGTTTGATAGCGTTTTTCAAGATTTTTTCTTTTTCTTCTTCTTCTTTGTTTCTGGAGAATTGGAAAATCTTTTTTTTTCCATTTAGTTCTTTGAGTTGATTTTTTGCCTTAGCGTTGTTTTTAGGGAGTTTACCCAAATAGAAGAAAAGTAAATCTTTATCTTTTTCGTTCAATTTCTGCTTTTTTAAGATAATATCGATTTCTTTTTGGAAATCTTCGATTTCTTTTTTTGTTTTTTCCAAGGGCAGGAGTTGTGCTTTGCGTTCTTCGTATTGTTGATTGAGTGCAACCAAGGATTTTTGTATTTTGTAAAAATTGTACCTGATAAGATCTTGATTTTTCACGCCTGCAGCCTCAAAAATAAAGATCTTCTTGAGAGGGTCTAAATCCTCTGACGATATATATAACGTATCTATATTAAAAAAAACATCATCTTCTTGGGTGATGTCCCAAGGATTTTTGATCTTTTTTTTCAAGAAAAAGTCAATTTTTTGATCATCGTTCAGGGCATTGCAATTTTGTTCCCTTTTGATTTTAGCAAGATTTTTATGCAAGAGATTTAGAGAGTTTAAGGGGTAAGGTTCTTGTTCTTTCTCAGCTAAATTTCTCATCAAATAAGAGTTCTTGCTACGGCTTTGCCATGAAGCGAAATCATCTGAACTTGGATCATAAGCTTTTTCGTAGGCAAGGAGTGAGGGCAGTTCGAGATCCTGCAAATGGTCGGAGGGTTTATTACGAAAAGCATTTATTTTTTTTGGGATCTCCTGATGCTTTGTTGTTAAAAAGTCAATTTTTTGATCATCGTTCAGGGCATTGAAATTTTGTTCCCTTTTGATTTTAGGAAGATTTTCATGCAAGAGATTTAGAGAGTTTAAGGGGTAAGATTCTTGTTCTTTCTCAGCTAAATTTCTCATCAAATAAGAGTTCTTGCTAAGGCTTTGCCATGAAGCGAAATCATCTGAACTTGGATCATAAGCTTTTTCGTAGGCAAGGTTGGAGAAAATTTTGATATGCATGGGCAGTTCGGGATCCTGCAAATAGTCGGAGGGTTTATTACGAAAAGCATTTATTTTTTTTTGGATCTCCTGATGCTTTGTTATTAAAAAGTCAATTTTTTGATCATCGGGCAGGGCATTGAAATTTTGTTCCCTTTTGATTTTAGCGAGATCTAGAGAGTTTAAGGGGTAAGGTTCTTGTTGTTTCTCAGCTAAATTTCTCATCAAAGAAGCGAAATCATCTGAACTTGGATCATAATCTTTTTCGTAGGCAAGGTTGGAGAAAATTTTGATATGCATGGGCAGTTCGGGATCCTGCAAATGGTCGGAGGGTTTATTACGAAGAGGTTTTCTTTGTTGCTGGCTTTGATCGTCCTTGCTATCTTCTATTCCCTTCGCTTGTTGATCTTTGTTGGGCGTTTTTTCCCCGTGTTCCTTCACATAGATGGTATGAGCTTCAATTGGATCATCGGTTACATGAATACGGTTTCCTTGTTTGTCAAAGACTTTGTATAATATAGTCGAATCAGGGTTATTGTCATTTTTTAGGAAGCAGGTCATTTTTTTACCGTCGATGAGCTTTGTGAATTGCTGCTTTGTCAATGGGTTACCCTCGGGCATATTTATGAGTTCTTTTACTTTTTTTAAGTTTTCTTCTTCTTCTTTTTTTATTTTTATTTCTTCTTCTTTTTTTCTTTTAATCCTACTATTTTCTTCCCATTGGATCAGCGCTGCCTGTGCTTTGTCGAGGCCGAGTTGGACCACTTTGTTGCATGCAGGTTGTAAGATAGTACGATGCGTTTGCTCAATGACTTGATACAGGTACAGCTCTGCTAAATATTTTGCTAGTTCCTCACTTTTTTGTAGACGCCACTTTGCTGTAGGATCTTTTTTCCACCATGGAAGGTCTGTACTTTGCTCTTCCTCTTTTTCTTCTTTGTGAAAGGGAGCATCTGGGAAATCATCTTTTTTTTTACCCTTAATAGAGATTCTTTGGATGGTTAAATTAGTTTCTATTTTATATTGTTCGAGGTCCTTTTTATACTTATTTTCAATAGTTCTTTCTAGCTGGCTGATGAATCTATTTTTTCCGTTTATGATGTTATAGACGCATTGTGATATTTCGGCTACGTTAACACCAAAAGATACCAATGCCAATCCTTGGACCCATTTTTTTTCAGATCCCATCAGCGCATGAAGAGCTGTAATGCTACGTGTCCAGTTTGTTTGATCTGACTTTTCATGTGTGGCAATCTCTTGGCTTTCAGTAGAGAGTATTTGTTGCTGTGCACTGGACATGAAAGTGAAAAGTGCTTGCTTAGAGATGGTGTTTTCTTTTTTTCCAGTACCCTTTTCTTTAGAAAAAATAGAGTTAAGTATGAAAAAATAGGCCTTGTTGGCTAATCCACATGTCATGTTTTCTATTTGCTGTTTTCCTTCTAAAGAGAAACAGGAAGACCAATTGCATTTGGGATTAAAACTTTGAATGAAAAAGGCGTGTTGGATGGTATCGTTTGCTTGAATACGGTCTACAAGTTCTTTTCGCATGTTTTTGCCCACAGAAGCTAATACTTTGTGATTCAATTTGTTTCCATAAAAATTGATAAACTGGCTGGAGTAGTCCATCACGACATGCCGTCCTACTTTCAAGAGAATTTCTTTTGTAACCAATCGCGTTATTTCTTTGGTGCTCTTTTTAAGGACTGACTTTGTCATTCCTTCAGCTATTTTTTTATTTCCTAGTACTCCTTTGCCCAATAGGGCGCTGCCTAGGCATTGCCCTCCTATACCCGCCATTTTGATAACCATATGTTTACTCAAACTAAAATTTCTATTTTTTCTATTGTTCCAGCTAGAAAATAAGTCTGAAACTCCTTCTTGGATCAACGTTGAACTTACTTGGCTAGAAGTACCTGCACTGGCTGCAAGCATATAAGCGCCCCCCACTATTTGTCCGCATCCCATGACCCCTAACCCGATGCATTGATAGATAGGAAGAGGGGGAACCTTTTCAATCATCATGAAATGTGTCATTCCATTGTTTTTGAATAAGTTTTGGGCTTTTTTGTAAAAAAAATATTTTTTTCTCTCTTCTTCCTTTTGCTCCTCTTCCTCCTCTTCCTTATGTTCTGATTCCTCTTTTTTCTCCTCTTCTTTTTCTTCTGATTCCTCTTTTATCTCCTCTTCTTTTTCTTGCCTAGATTTCAATAAGTCGACGTATTCTTCGATGCTGATCCAGTTTTTGGGTCCTATGTTGCCGTTGTAGTCACTTTTTACGATTTCTTCAATTCCCTTGGATGTTAATTGTAAGAGGTTCTTTACGAGCGCCTCTTCAATAGCAAGTTGGTTATTAATATTACACTTTGTGCCTTGGCTAGCAACTTGACTACCGAGGTAATCGAGCATGGGGATGGTGTAGCAAAAAAAGAGTGTTCCTGAATCTTCGAGACACTTTTTTGCTTTTTTGGAAAGTTTTTTTTGATTGGACCACGAATCATTGACTTGTCTTAAAAGGCAGTATGCTTTTTGATAAGCGGCTATGCCCATAAACATGGGTTCTAGTTCGATGGCTTTGTCATAAAATAAAATGGCTTTAGAATATTCATCAATATTTCGGTAGAAGTTGCCTTCCAATAGATAATAGAAAGGGTTAGAGAGGATTTTTCCTTTTTTTGCATTTTGCTTAATATCATTGAGTAGTTTTTCGAAGGAATTTTGAATTTCTTGCTTTACACCAGGCTTTTCGATCTCGTCAAATTTTTCTTCCATGCTACAGAGCCAAAATCCAAATAATTCACTTACGCCATCTCGTATGCTTGTCCCCCATAAAGGATAGGGTCGTTCGAGGCTTTTAAAGTATTTTTTGGCAGTAGGAGGGGGAGTCTGTTGATTGCTGTTTTTTTTCTCTTTGTCGATTACTTTTTTATAAAATTCAGCAAACAAAGTCTCTTGGTTCAAGGTAATTTTTTGTGATTCAGCTTCTCTGGTATTCTTTCTTAGGAAGGCTAGCCAACATTTTTCGATGATGTTTTTCATGCAATTGTCTGTAAAATCGTTTTCATCGAGGAAGATTTCGTTTAGCAAAAAAGAAAATTTCACGAAAAGATCATCTTTAAAGCAGGTAGCATCGATTTTGCGAATTTCTTTATCAATGGCTTCTGCTTCTTGGTACTCCTGCTTTGCATACAATTGCTTAAAATCTTGCCCTTTTTCCGATAGGAGGATAAATTGGAAGGTACCTTTGTTTCCTGAACGTCCTGTTCTTCCTACTGCTTGTCTGAACACGCGACTATTTTTTAGGGGACAGGTGATACAGACATGGAGCCCTCCTTGCTTTTCTAGTTTTTTGCTGGTGCGAAGATCTGTTCCCCTCCCAGCAATATGCGTTGCTAGGACGAGATCACCTGGTTGGATATGATAGTGACTGTATTTTTTTTGACCTGTATAGAGGTATACTTGATGGTGTTTTTCGTGAGGTAAATATTTTTTGAAAAGTTTTTCTAATTGGTTGACATGGGTGATGTATTCATTGATAAGGAGGCATGCTCGTCCTATTTTTAGGTGAGAAAGGATAGTACTAACAATTGCCTCATAATATTTTTCTTTGTTATTTTCGCAAATAGCTGGAATTTCTTTGCAGTTAAAAGGATTTTTAGCATAGTTTGGAATGGATCTTTTTTGATGAGGAGGAATTTGAAGACATGGTACTTGGTAAACTGTTTCAAAAAAATATTGTGCCTTACTGCTTCCTAGTGTTCCTGTCAACCCATAGATTCTATGATATCCTTTGAAAAAAGAAACGTTGGAGAGGTAGGTAGTACAAATGCCTTGTTCTGGAAGGGGAAGGTCCTCTTTGATTGATAAAAAGAAAGAGAGCCCTTTTTCCCAGACGCTTTGATGTTGCAATGTGCCTGTGTGCGCATGATCGATGGGGACGATTTTATTTTTTTCAATGTCGTAATCTTCTTCTTTATTGTAAAAGTAAAGGGCTTCTATGGCATTGTTAATCCATGCGGGTAATCCTTGCCGAACATATTTTTCTAGATACTTAGGGACATAGACAAAAAAGTCTTTCTCCTCTATTTTTTTCGAAAAAAGCTTGATTTCTTTTCTTAATTTTCTTATTTTTTCTTCGAGTTCTTTTTTCTTTTCAATTTCTTCTTTTGGGCATAACTCCATTTCCTTCTTAAGCATTTTGAGCAAAAATCCTTTTTTGTGATACTCTAAATAGTTTACTTGTTCCTTGGTATTCAATACTTTGATTATTTTTTGCATATTTTCGAGCGATTTTTTCTTGATAGTTGAAATGCGATCAGGAATGAGCTCTCTTATGTTTTCCAACTTTTGCCCAGCAGGGATCAAGACTTGATTGTCTTTTTTGTCAATGGGTTCGTTGTAAAAATAGAACTTGCCATCCTCGTTGAAAATATGCTGATCTATTTGATTGACTTTTTGCCAAATGGTGGCAAAAACGGTGCGTATGAGATCACTGCCAGGTGTGGGGAAAGTGAGGCGGGTACTCATTTCACATTGGTCAAGGAACATGCTATCGACTTCATCGACAATGGCGATGTTTCTTTTTCTATAGGCGATGTATTCTGGTCTATTTTTGGAAAAAGAGAATAAGATATCACCTTGAAAATTGCTGGGGGTGCTGTAAACAATATCTGATTTGTAGATTCTAGCCACTTCTTCTTCATCATCCTTTTGTAGTTCTTGGGCGACAGCTACGCTTAGCTGAAATAACGCATAGAGTTCTTTTTTTCTTTTTACCTCTTCGAAAGCGAGTTCCATGGAAGTAGTGATAACATCTATAGAGTTTCCTTGTAGTGCCAAAAAGATAGCAAGCATATTGATGAGGGTAGATTTTCCTTCTCCTGTTTGGATTTCTTGGATCAATCCTTTTTTAGAATTTTCTTTTTGAAAAATGAAGGCGAAAAGAGCAAGGAGTTGTGAATCACGTGCATGGTACCCATCATGAAGGAAGATGCCTTGGTCGATGATCGTGATGAGTTGTAGCTTATTTTTTTCTGTGAGTTTTTTTTTGAGTCGGTGACGATTTTTTGTTACCCAAGTGCTGATATCTTTTTTATCCCAGGAGGCGATTTTTTTTGGGTAGGGGTTCTTATGGTTAAGAAGTTGTTCTTTCTGGTTATTTATCGGTCTCATGGGAGGCTCTTTTTGGCGATAATGCTTGATTGCCTGACACCAATCAGAGAGCTGTTGAGGCTGGTCCAAAGGAGTTAATTTTTTCTTTGAGGCATTTTTGCTAATGATTTTAATGAGTTTTTCTTGGGTGAGTGTTTTGGGGATGCCATATACATTTTCTTCGATGTGTTGTGTGATCCTGTCCACAAAATTTTTGAAACTATTTTGTTCTTGAAGTGATTCTTCTAGAAAGGCGACTATCTCATTGGCTGCTAAATCATAGGCAATGCTTTGGGCCAATGCAAAAAGAAATAAAGAGAGTGTTGTTTCGTTGGAGGCTAATGCTTTTTTCCAAACTTTTAATAATCTTTTTTTTTGTTCAAAAGATGGGATGAGATTATAAATTTCCTCCCATTTTTTTTGAAAGGCAGGGATTTGCTTGGCAGGGAGATCTTGTATCAAGGAACAGCTGATGGTGAATCGGATAAAATTGTTCAATAACTTGAGCAAGGTGGGATGGCTATTTTTTTCTGTAAAAATAGCCATTAGGTTCATGGAGAAATTTTTTTTGGATTGGGAAATACATTCAAAAGTAAATGGGATCAGGTCTTTATCTTTGACTGTGCTTTGAATGAAAAATTGGGGGAGTTTTTGATAAATCCATGATTGGGAGTTATTGTACTGCCAGCTTAATTCTTGGTAGCATTGTTGGGTATATGTTTGAATCTCTTGTTGATCAAAATGGGGAGATTTGCTGAGGGTTTCTTGGATATATTGACGTGCCAAAGAGAAGGGTATTTTTTCCAGGGGAGTGGTATTGAATTTAGTAATGAGAGTATTTTCTATCTCGAGAAGTTTAAGGGTATCAAATAATTGGAAAAAGGGAGGCTTGAATTTTCGAATCCATTTTTCTAATTTCATTAGAAACTTTGAGTACTCAGAAATTGTTGGGAAGATGCTCTCGAGGCTCAGCATACTTTGTGATAATAAATCATGCTGGTGAGGAGTTGCTTGAGGATAGGATGATTTAATGAAGGCAAGAAAGTCATCATCTCTTTGGTCCATCTTGTCACCAAAAGCTCCATCTTCCTCATCAGGTGTATCGTCTTCGTTGCTACTGCTAGAAACGATATCATCATCTTTTGAGAATGAATTGTTGATTTTTTCATCTTTTTCATCTCCATCAGGGATGTCATTTTTTTCTTTTTCGGCTTCTGGTTGTCTGGCACAAAAAAGGGGGAGAGAGTCGGGAATACATTGAGTAAAGTTTATTTTGACGCGGTAGTGATGTGCGTGTTGTTTTTCTTTGAGTGATAGCTTTTTTGCGTAGGCGGTGGCGAGGTCGTCTGTGTCGGTGACCAATTCGCTGGGGCTTGGTTTGTCTTGGATGATGGTGATGGTGATGTTGCTTTTGCTTTTCTTGGGCGCAGTAGTGTGGATATGCATGAGTTGCTTGAGCGATGAAGAAGGATCTGGGGTATATTCTTCGATATTGACATGTAGCAGGTTGGCTAAGGCTTGTATTTCTGCTGGGCCGCCCCATTGTGATCCTTCAAACCCCCATTTTTGTTTGAAATTGGTTACTTTTTGTTGAAAAAAAGAGCTTTTAAATTTTTCGATCGTTGCTTTTTGCAAAATTTTTTTGATTTTTTTTATATCTTTTTTAAAGCCGAGTTTTTTGGCTCTTGCTTGAAAATCTTGGGGATTATGGAGGACAGGAAGCAGGTAAGCAACAAGTATGGAAGTATAGAGGCAGCTGCCATTGGCGGGGATGCATAGTGCATCAAAAGGCAATGGATTTTCTTGTTTCGTGATGAATAGGGGTTCACTTGCGGTGATGGATGTTGTCAGGGGGCATGATAACAATAAGCAGATGAGGAAAGAGATTTTTTTTATTTTGTGATGGAAAAACATGGTTTTTATAAGAGTGGGTTTAGTCATTAGAAATTATTTTTCTTCGTCTTTAGAAGACTTTTTGTGTGCCTTTTCGCCTAATAAAAACACCCCTAGTACCGCTGCAATCGCTACTATCCCCATGATGGTCTTTCCGATATCATTACTTTCTTGCTTTTGCTCTGCGGGAGCCTTTGCAGGGGTTTCCCGATGAACATCGTTTTTTTGTTCTTTTTTGTCGTGTTCAAGCTGATGAATCCTGCCTTGCCGCTGTACTAACTGGTTTCTTTTAGTATTTTGGATGTGTGAACTTCGGACTTTTTCCTCTTTTTTGGTATCTTTTTCACTTTGCTTTGCTTTTCTTTCCTGAATTTTTTGCATATCCATATATCTATTTTTCATAACATTTTGTAAGTCGATTTTTCGGGTAATTTTTTTCATGGCTTGTTTATTTTGTTGTTTTTTTTGCTTTTTTTCGTCCTTGATTAAAACTAAGGAATCTTTCCCTGGGGATTTTAACCTGTTCTTCATTTCCTTTATCTTCGTTGTAGATTTTTGGGTTTGGTGATGATTTTGTATTTCTATTACCTTCGATAGAGTTGGCTTTTTCTTTTCACTTAAACTATCCTGCCTTTCTTCATCGCTATGAGGACTGGCAAATAAGGGAATGCTCAGCGAAATAAAGATGAAAAAAAAGCGGAAGCAATTGTTTGTAACAAAACGGTGAGAAAGCGATAAAATAGTTTTCATGAGAAAAGGGTTTTCTAGTTAATATGATTTCAATGGTGATTTGCTTTTTGAAGCAAGGTTCGGTTTGATTTTTGTCTGCTGGAAAAGAAGTCTTCGTTTACATTTTCACTGCATAATGTTTGATAGGAAGAGGGGGTTGCAACCCCTCCTTTTTATAGTAGGGTTAGGAGAATGAATTTTTATAGATAACCCACAACTGAGAAGGAAAAGGAGAGAGATCCACTGTTTTATATATAAAAACATCATAAAATTATTTTATTAAATATATTACAAAATATAAACATTTTTTTAATTTACAATCAAAAGTGAAAAATTTATATAAATATAGATTAGTATGAGCGTTTTTATATTCTTCTAAGCAGGTCAAAATAGCTCCTGCAATGCTCAAATCATGAGTACCCTGAATAGCTTTATGGAGGAGTGGCAAGGAAATTATTGTTTTTTTGCTTTTTAGGTAATTTTTGTAGAACCCACAAGCGTATTTTCTTATGCTTTGGTCTAGGGTAGTTCCCTCAATTGCAACCTCTGTTGATGGTGTGGGAGTTATAACAGCCCTATCAATGATTGTCTACAAATGAATTTTAATATGTTCAATCGGGAAAACAACTCGCTTGCTACGTAGGCGTCGTACCTTTCACACGCCAATCAGGATCGAGTGTTTTAGGCAAGGATAGAGTGTCGCATCTTGCAAATAAGCCTTTGAAAACATTGCTGCATTTAGGTGCTATATCAGCCAAAAAACACGCTACAGAATTTTGTGGATACTATGAGTGCAAGATAGCAGAAGGAAAGCATAAAATGTCTGTTATCAATGCTATCAGGAACAAAATGGTAAGGCGGTTGTATGTATGTGTGACACAAGGAAAAAAGTGTTGCATCATGGAAAGGCTTAATGTCTTGCCAAATCTACGCGGGCGGGTAATCAAAGCAATTTCATCACCAGCATCAATAAACTCTTTGATCATCAATGTTTTGTCTACAAAGAGATAGGCTTGTTGATCAGTATTTTTGTGTCTGATAAGTCTTGCAAAATCAGAAACGCCAATAGGAAACATGTGTTGGGTCATAGGTATGTTGTAAAGGATGATAGGCTAAAGATAATAAACTTACCTAGTGTAGGTGAAAAACGAATCACACAGACACTTTTGTACCGATCTGTTACCCGTTATTGCTCATTTTTTATCTTTTCGGTCTTCCACACAGATGGAGCGGGTGCGGTATTTTTCAAAAAATCTATAAAAAATAGGCAATGGATTCATGGGCATGCTGTTAAATGATTGGCTGATCGCAGGGAAGAAGGCGCGATATCCTTGTTGGCTCCACTTGGACATGGCCATCTCCTTTCCTGCAAGGAGGGAAGGAGATGTACTGTTATTTTCTTTTATTCGATATAAAGATCAAGATGATCAAAAGGAGGGTATATTTTCTTTTTGGGATCATTGATCTTGATAAAATCAGGTTTCCAGTAATCGATCATGATGTGCAGTAATGCTAAAAGATGCTCCTTCTCTTTGTAGTACTCGTAGGCTTCACCCTCTGTCGGAAATTCTATGCTCACCCAATTAGTAAACAATTCAGAATAAAGACCAAGGTCAGCGGAAATCCCCATGCTATCAGAATCATCCTTCCCATTCCACATAAAAAACATAAATCCCAATTCGTCGTCGCTATCTTCTTTTCTTCTTCTGTCAGTTAAGTTTTTTCTTATGGATTCATAGGTGAACTCAATTTTTTTACTGAGGGCTTCTTTTTTACTCCATCCTCCACCATACCAATCAGAAAAAAATTGAGGTTGATGATTTTTCAAAATGATCAAAAACGCTAACCATTGGTTGATACATTCTCTCAATGTTTTTCTATCTGTGCCGAAGTACATATCTAAAAATATTCTTTTATTCATGATTTTATATTGGTGTATGTTTAAAAATGATTATTCGATATCAAGATGATCAAAAGGAGGGTATATGTCATTGCATGACCTCATTCATGCTCAAAATGCCACTCTATAGGATTTCCCTGGGCGGCCGCTACTTGCCTTTTTGCTTGCGCCTTCAAGGCTTTTCCTCCCCTAAAAAACTCAAGAAATGTACCGTTTTTTTTGTCAATAAAGTTCTCATAGCCAGATTTAGCATCCAGTAAAACGCCATCTTTTATCCCATCAAATTTAACATTGTTTAATACATAACTCTTAGAAGCAGGCATTCACTGATGCCCTATCTACCGAAGCGAGGAGGTGGGGATGATGGACGTTGATGCGGATTTTGGCGAACTCTTCAGCCAGCTTTTTCGGGAAGATGTGATGTGCTGATGATGCGGGGGCTTTATCGGATCTTTTTGAGCATCTCATCCACCCCTTCTTGGGTGAGGAGCCCTCTTTCTAGGATCTCTGGGATGGGCATGGGGTGTACAGAATAGCGTGGTTGATAGTAACCTTTTTGATGGCATTTCGTATACATCCTGTTTATCGAGGGACCCCAAAAATCATCCCAATCCAAAGCAGCAGGGATCAGGTGCAAATCTTTTTGGTGTTTTTTAAAGAGAGGAAAGGCGCGCTCAGAAATGTATTTGCCCCAGTATTCTTCTTCAAAGAAGATGTCACTTCCATCCCAGAGGGCGGGGTCGAGATGAATTCCCTTTTTATAGCTTCCATCTGCTTCATACCGGATTCTAGGCCCACAACGCCCCGTGATGGTAAAGCCGTGGTACTTCGGGCTGAGCAGAGGGTTTCCTGCTGGATCATAGAGAAGCACAGGGTAGGTGGTCCAGCCAGTGATTTGATGTTGCTCCAAGAGGATTTTAAAATCGTCTGCGATCAAGCATGGGTTACGCGACCAATATTCCATTAAAAAAGATCTGTAGGTATTTCCTTTCTTTTTGGGCCATGCTCTGATGTAAAAAGAGATGGGAAAAGAGAGGTCCGCTGGGTAGCACCCTTCCAGCAAGGCACGGTAATCCAGGTCATCCCATTCTTTTCGGTCTTCCACACAGATGGAGCGGGTGGGGTATTTTTCAAAAAATTCAAAAAAAATAGGCAATGGATTCATGGGCATGCTGTTAAATGATTGGCTGATCGCAGGGAAGAAGGCGCGATATCCTTGTTGGCTCCACTTGGACATGGCCATCTCCTTCCCTCCTTGCAGGAAAGGAGATGTACTGTTATTTTCTTTTATTCGATATAAAGATCAAGATGATCAAAAGGAGGGTATATTTTCTTTTCGGGATCATTGATCTTGATAAAATCAGGTTTCCAGTAATCGATCATGATGTGCAGTAATGCTAAAAGATGCTCCTTCTCTTTGTAGTACTCGTAGGCTTCACCTTCTTCCCAGAATTCTATGCTCACATAATTATTAAACAATTCAGAATAAAGACCAAGCTTAGCGCAAATCCCTATGGCATCATCCTTCCCATTCCACATAAAAAACATAAATCCCAATTCGTCGTCGCTATCTTCTTTTCTTCTTCTGTCAGTTAAGTTTTTTCTTATGGATTCATAGGTGAAATCAATTTTTTTACTGAGGGCTTCTTTTTTACTCCATCCTGTACCATACCAATCAGAAAAAAATTGGGGTTGATGATTTTTCAAAATGATCAAAAACGCTAACCATTGGTGGATACATTCTCTCAATGTTTTTCTATCTTTACCGAAGTACATATCTAAAAATATTCTTTTATTCATGATTTTATATTGGTGTATGTTTAAAAATTATATTGTGTGGAGTCTTACTTAACAATTCTTTTACGCATTGCATGACTTCTTCATGCTCAAAATGCCACTCTATAGGATTTCCCTGGGCGGCCTTCACTTGCCTGTCTGCTTGCGCCACCAAAGCTCCATGCCCCGTAAACCACTTGTGAAATATACCTTTTTCTTTGTTAACAAACTTCTCATAGCCAGATTTAGCATCCAGTAAAACGCCATCTTTTATCCCATCAAATTTAACATTGTTTAATACATAACTCTTAGAAGCAGGCATTCACTGATGCCCTATCTACCCAAGCGAGGAGGCGGGGATCGTGGACGTTGATGCCGATTTTGGCGAAGTCTTTCGCCAGCTTTTTCGGGAAGATGTGATGTGCTGATGATGAGAGGGACTCCTTTATCGGATCTTTTTGAGCATCTCATCCACCTCTTCTTGGGTGAGGAGCCCTCTTTCTAGGATCTCTGGGATGGGCATGGGGTGTACAGAATAGCGTGGTTTATATTCACCTTTTTGATGTCTTTTCGTGTACATACTGTTTAGTGAGGGACCCCAAAAATCATCCCAATCCAAAGCAGCAGGGATCAGGTGCAAATCTTTTTGGTGTTTTTTAAAGAGAGGAAAGGCGCGCTCAGAAATGTATTGTCCCCAGTATTCTTCTTCAAAGAAGATGTCACTTCCATCCCAGAGGGCGGGGTCGAGATAAATTCCCTTTTTATAGCTTCCATCTGCTTCATACCGGATTCTAGGCCCACAACGCCCCGTGATGGTAAAGCCGTGGTACTTCGGGCTGAGCAGAGGGTTTCCTGCTGGATCATAAAGAAGCACAGGGTAGGTGGTCCAGCCAGTGATTTGATGTTGCTCCAAGAGGATTTTAAAATCGTCTGCGATCAAGCATGGTTCAATCAGCCAGGTGTCAAATAAAAAAGATCGGTAGGTATTTCCTTTCTTTTTGGGCCATTTTTCGATGTAAAAAGAGATGGGAAAAGAGAGATCCGCTGGGTAGCACCCTTCCAGCAAGGCGTGGTAATTTAGCCTACCCCACTCTTTGCGGTCTTCCACACAGATGGAGCGGGTGGGGTATTTTTCAAAAAATTCAAAAAAAATAGGCGATGGATTCATGGGCATGCTGTTAAATGATTGGCTGATCGCAGGGAAGAAGGCGCGATATCCTTGTTGGCTCCACTTGGACATGGCCATCTCCTTTCCTGCAAGGAGGGAAGGAGATGTACTGTTATTTTCTTTTATTCGATATAAAGATCAAGATGATCAAAAGGAGGGTATATTTTCTTTTTGGGATCATTGATCTTGATAAAATCAGGTTTCCAGTAATCGATCATGATGTGCAGTAATGCTAAAAGATGCTCCTTCTCTTTGTAGTACTCGTAGGCTTCACCCTCTGTCGGAAATTCTATGCTCACCCAATTAGTAAACAATTCAGAATAAAGACCAAGCTTAGCGGAAATCCCCATGCTATCAGAATCATCCTTCCCATCCCACATAGAAAACATAAATCCCAATTCGTCGTCTCTATCTTCTTTTCTTCTTCTGTCAGTTAAGTTTTTTCTTATGGATTCATAGGTGAACTCAATTTTTTTACTGAGGGCTTCTTTTTTACTCCATCCTCCACCATACCAATCAGAAAAAAATTGAGGTTGATGATTTTTCAAAATGATCAAAAACGCTAACCATTGGTGGATACATTCTCTCAATGTTTTTCTATCTTTACCGAAACCAATCGCTAAATATATTGCTTTTTTCATGATTTTATATTGGTGTATGTTTAAAAATTATATTGTGTGGAGTCTCATTTAACAAATTTTCTACGCATTGCATGACTTCTTCATGCTCAAAATGCCACTCTATAGGATTTCCCTGGGCGGCCTTCACTTGCCTGTCTGCTTGCGCCACCAAAGCTCCATGCCCCGTAAACCACTTGTGAAATATACCTTTTTCTTTGTTAACAAAGTTCTCATAGCCAGATTTAGCATCCAGTAAAACGCCATCTTTTATCCCATCAAATTTAACATTGTTTAATACATAACTCTTAGAAGCAGGCATTCACTGATGCCCTATCTACCCAAGCGAGGAGGCGGGGATCGTGGACGTTGATGCCGATTTTGGCGAATTTTTCGCCATCTCTTTCGGGAAGATGTGATGTGCTGATGATGCGGGGGCTTTATCGGATCTTTTTGAGCATCTCATCCACCCCTTCTTGGGTGAGGAGCCCTCTTTCTAGGATCTCTGGGATGGGCATGGGGTGTACAGAATAGCGTGGTTGATAGTAACCTTTTTGATGGCATTTCGTATACATCCTGTTTAGCGAGGGACCCCAAAAATCATCCCAAACCAAAGCAGCAGGCATCAGGCGCAAATCTTTTTGGTGTTTTTTAAAGAGAGGAAAGGCGCGCTCAGAAATGTATTTGCGCCAGTATTCTTCTTCAAAGAAGATGTCACTTCCATCCCAGAGGGCGGGGTCGAGATAAGTTCCCTTTTTATAGCTTCCATCTGCTTCATACCGGATTCTAGGCCCACAACGCCCCGTGATGGTAAAGCCGTGGTACTTCGGGCTGAGCAGAGGGTTTCCTGCTGGATCATAAAGAAGCACAGGGTAGGTGGTCCAGCCAGTGATTTGATGTTGCTCCAAGAGGATTTTAAAATCGTCTGCGATCAAGCATGGGTTACACGACCAATATTCCATTAAAAAAGATCGGTAGGTATTTCCTTTCTTTTTGGGCCATTTTTCAATGTAAAAAGAGATGGGAAAAGAGAGATCCGCTGGGTAGCACCCTTCCAGCAAGGCGTGGTAATTTAGCCTACCCCACTCTTTGCGGTCTTCCACACAGATGGAGCGGGTGCGGTATTTTTCAAAAAATCTATAAAAAATAGGCAATGGATTCATGGGCATGCTGTTAAATGATTGGCTGATCGCAGGGAAGAAGGCGCGATATCCTTGTTGGCTCCACTTGGACATGGCCATCTCCTTTCCTGCAAGGAGGGAAGGAGATGTACTGTTATTTTCTTTTATTCGATATAAAGATCAAGATGATCAAAAGGAGGGTATATTTTCTTTTTGGGATCATTGATCTTGATAAAATCAGGTTTCCAGTAATCG
The DNA here is from genome assembly GCA_942492555.1 of uncultured Bacteroidota bacterium. Classification (GTDB taxonomy): domain Bacteria; phylum Bacteroidota; class Bacteroidia; order Cytophagales; family Amoebophilaceae; genus JBCCVH01. The sequence continues at coordinate 79,198 of CALOEX010000014.1, forward strand.
ATCATGATGTGCAGTAATGCTAATAGATGCTTCTTCTCTTTGTAGTACTCGTATGCTTCATCTTCTTCCCAGAATTCTATTTTCACCCAATTAGTAAACAATTCAGAATAAAGACCAAGCTGAGCGCAAATCTCCATGCCACCAGAATGATCCTTCCCATCCCACATCCAAAACGTAAATCCAAATTCGTGATCGCTATCCTCTTTGGTTCTTTTTTCAGTTAAATGCTTTCTTATGGATTCATAGGTGAACTCAATTTTTTTACTGAGGGCATCTTTTTTACTTTTTCCTTGACCATATAAATGAGAAAAAAATTGGGGTTGATGATTTTTCAAAATGATTAAAAACGCTAACCATTGGTGGATACATTCTCTCAATGTTTTTCTATCTTTACCGAAACCAATCGCTAAATATATTCTTTTCTTCATGATTTTATATTGGTGTATGTTTAAAAATTATATTGTGTGGAGTCTTACTTAACAATTCTTTTACGCATTGCATGACTTCTTCATGCTCAAAATGCCACTCTATAGGATTTCCCTGGGCGACCGCTACTTGCCTTTCTGCTTGCGCCTTCAAGGCGTCTCCTTTTGTAAACCACTTGTGAAATATACCTGTTTTTTTGTTAACAAACTTCTCATAGCCAGATTTAGCATCCAGTAAAACGCCATCTTTTATCCCATCAAATTTAACATTGTTTAATACATAACTCTTAGAAGCAGGCATTCACTGATGCCCTATCTACCCAAGCGAGGAGGCGGGGATCGTGGACGTTGATGCCGATTTTGGCGAATTTTTCGCCAGCTTTTTCGGGAAGATGTGATGTGCTGATGATGAGGGGGACTCCTTTATCGGATCTTTTTGAGCATCTCATCCACCTCTTCTTGGGTGAGGAGGCCTCTTTCTAGGATCTCTGGGATGGGCATGGGGTCTACAGAATAGCGTGGTCTATAGTAACCTTTTTGATGTCTTTTCGTGTACATACTGTTTAGTGAGGGACCCCAAAAATCATCCCAATCCAAAGCAGCAGGGATCAGGTGCAAATCTTTTTGGTGTTTTTTAAAGAGAGGAAAGGCGCGCTCAGAAATGTATTTTTCCCAGTATTCTTCTTCAAAGAAGATGTCACTTCCATCCCAGAGGGCGGGGTCGAGATAAATTCCCTTTTTATAGCTTCCATCTGCTTCATAACGGATTCTAGGCCCACAACGCCCCGTGATGGTAAAGCCGTGGTACTTCGGGCTGAGCAGAGGGTTTCCTGCTGGATCATAGAGAAGCACAGGGTAGGTGGTCCAGCCAGTGATTTGATGTTGCTCCAAGAGGATTTTAAAATCGTCTGCGATCAAGCATGGGTTACGCGACCAATATTCCATTAAAAAAGATCGGTAGGTATTTCCTTTCTTTTTGGGCCATGCTCTGATGTAAAAAGAGATGGGAAAAGAGAGGTCCGCTGGGTAGCACCCTTCCAGCAAGGCACGGTAATCCAGGTCATCCCATTCTTTTCGGTCTTCCACACAGATGGAGCGGGTGGGGTATTTTTCAAAAAATTCAAAAAAAATAGGCGATGGATTCATGGGCATGCTGTTAAATGATTGGCTGATCGCAGGGAAGAAGGCGCGATATCCTTGTTGGCTCCACTTGGACATGGCCATCTCCTTTCCTGCAAGGAGGAAAGGAGATGTACTGTTATTTTCTTTTATTCGATATAAAGATCAAGATGATCAAAAGGAGGGTATATTTTCTTTTTGGGATCATTGATCTTGATAAAATCAGGTTTCCAGTAATCGATCATGATCTGCAGTAATGCTAAAAGATGCTCCTTCTCTTTGTAGTACTCGTAGGCTTCACCCTCTGTCGGAAATTCTATGCTCACCCAATTAGTAAACAATTCAGAATAAAGACCAAGCTTAGCGGAAATCCCCATGCTATCAGAATCATCCTTCCCATCCCACATAAAAAACATAAATCCCAATTCGTCGTCGCTATCTTCTTTTCTTCTTCTGTCAGTTAAGTTTTTTCTTATGGATTCATAGGTGAACTCAATTTTTTTACTGAGGGCTTCATTTTTACTTTTTCCTTGACCATATAAATGAGAAAAAAATTGGGGTTGATCATTTTGGAAAATCATCAACGATGTGCAGTAATGCTAACAGATGCTTCTTTTCTTTGTAGTACTCGTATGCTTCACCCTCTTGCGGCAAGTCTATGCTCACAAAATTATTGCACAATTTAGAATAACTACCAAGGTTAGCGCAAATCTTTATGGACTCAGAACCATCCTTCCCATTCCACATAGAAAAAATAAATCCAAATTCGTAGTCGCTATCCTCTTTGGTTCTTTTTTCAGTTAAATGCTTTCTTATGGATTCATAAGTGAACTCAATTTTTTTACTGAGGGCTTCTTTTTTACTTTTTCCTTTACCATACCAATTACCATACCAATCAGAAAAAAATTGGGGTTGATGATTTTTCAAAATGATCAAAAACGCTAACCATTGGTTGATACATTCTCTCAATGTTTTTCTATCTTCACCCAAAAACCTCTTTAAAAATATTTTTTTCTTCATGATTTTATATTGGTGTATGTTTAAAAATGATTATTCGATATCAAGATGATCAAAAGGAGGGTATATTTTCTTTTCGCGATCATTGATCTTGATAAAATCAGGTTTCCAGTAATCGATCATGATGTGCAGTAATGCTAATAGATGCTTCTTCTCTTTGTAGGACTCGTAGGCTTCACCCTCTGTCGGAAATTCTATGCTCACATAATTATTAAACAATTCAGAATAAAGACCAAGCTTAGCGAAAATCCCCATGCTATCACAACCATCCTTCCCATTCCACATAAAAAACAGAAATCCCAATTCGTCGTCGCTATCTTCTTTTCTTCTTCTGTCAGTTAAGTTTTTTCTTATGGATTCATAGGTGAACTCAATTTTTTTACTGAGGGCTTTTTTTTTACTTTTTCCTTTACCATACCAATTACCATACCAATCAGAAAAAAATCGGGGTTGATGATTTTTCAAAATGATTAAAAACGCTAACCATTCGTGGATACATTCTCTCAATGTTTTTCTATCTTTACCGAAGTACATATCTAAAAATATTCTTTTATTCATGATTTTATATTGGTGTATGTTTAAAAATTATATTGTGTGGAGTCTCACTTAACAATTCTTTTACGCATTGCATGACTTCTTCATGCTCAAAATGCCACTCTATAGGATTTCCCTGGGCGGCCGCTACTTGCCTTTCTGCTTGCGCCTTCAAGGCGTCTCCTTTTGTAAACCACTTGTGAAATATACCTGTTTTTTTGTTAACAAACTTCTCATAGCCAGATTTAGCATCCAGTAAAACGCCATCTTTTATCCCATCAAATTTAACATTGTTTAATACATAACTCTTAGAAGCAGGCATTCACTGATGCCCTATCTACCCAAGCGAGGAGGCGGGGATCGTGGACGTTGATGCCGATTTTGGCGAATTTTTCGCCAGCTTTTTCGGGAAGATGTGATGTGCTGATGATGAGGGGGACTCCTTTATCGGATCTTTTTGAGCATCTCATCCACCTCTTCTTGGGTGAGGAGGCCTCTTTCTAGGATCTCTGGGATGGGCATGGGGTCTACAGAATAGCGTGGTCTATAGTAACCTTTTTGATGTCTTTTCGTGTACATACTGTTTAGTGAGGGACCCCAAAAATCATCCCAATCCAAAGCAGCAGGGATCAGGTGCAAATCTTTTTGGTGTTTTTTAAAGAGAGGAAAGGCGCGCTCAGAAATGTATTTTTCCCAGTATTCTTCTTCAAAGAAGATGTCACTTCCATCCCAGAGGGCGGGGTCGAGATGAATTCCCTTTTTATAGCTTCCATCTGCTTCATAACGGATTCTAGGCCCACAACGCCCCGTGATGGTAAAGCCGTGGTACTTCGGGCTGAGCAGAGGGTTTCCTGCTGGATCATAGAGAAGCACAGGGTAGGTGGTCCAGCCAGTGATTTGATGTTGCTCCAAGAGGATTTTAAAATCGTCTGCGATCAAGCATGGTTCAATCAACCAGGGGGCAAATAAAAAAGATCGGTAGGTATTTCCTTTCTTTTTGGGCCATTTTCTGATGTAAAAAGAGATGGGAAAAGAGAGGTCCGCTGGGTAGCACCCTTCCAGCAAGGCACGGTAATCTAAGTCATCCCACTCTTTGCGGTCTTCCACACAGATGGAGCGGGTGGGGTATTTTTCAAAAAATTCAAAAAAAATAGGCAATGGATTCATGGGCATGCTGTTGAATGATTGGCTGATTGCAGGGAAGAAGGCGCGATATCCTTGTTGGCTCCACTTGGACATGGCCATCTCCTTTCCTGCAAGGAGGGAAGGAGATGTACTGTTATTTTCTTTTATTCGATATAAAGATCAAGATGATCAAAAGGAGGGTATATTTTCTTTTCGGGATCATTGATCTTGATAAAATCAGGTTTCCAGTAATCGATCATGATCTGCAGTAATGCTAAAAGATGCTCCTTCTCTTTGTAGTACTCGTAGGCTTCACCCTCTGTCGGAAATTCTATGCTCACATAATTATTAAACAATTCAGAATAAAGACCAAGCTGAGCGGAAATCCCCATGCTATCAGAATCATCCTTCCCATCCCACATAGAAAACATAAATCCCAATTCGTCGTCTCTATCTTCTTTTCTTCTTCTGTCAGTTAAGTTTTTTCTTATGGATTCATAGGTGAACTCAATTTTTTTACTGAGGGCTTCTTTTTTACTCCATCCTCCACCATACCAATCAGAAAAAAATTGAGGTTGATGATTTTTCAAAATGATTAAAAACGCTAACCATTGGTGGATACATTCTCTCAATGTTTTTCTATCTTTACCGAAACCAATCGCTAAATATATTGCTTTTTTCATGATTTTATATTGGTGTATGTTTAAAAATTATATTGTGTGGAGTCTCATTTAACAAATTTTCTACGCATTGCATGACTTCTTTATGCTCAAAATGCCACTCTATAGGATTTCCCTGGGCGGCCGCTACTTGCCTTTTTGCTTGCGCCTTCAAGGCGTCTCCTTTTGTAAACCACTTGTGAAATATACCTTTTTCTTTGTTAACAAAGTTCTCATAGCCAGATTTAGCATCCAATAAAACGCCATTTTTTATCCCATCAAATTTAACACCTTTTAATAAATAACTCTCATTAAAAGGCATTCCCGTGACATGGCTTTGATATTTTGCAGCGGCTTCACTCATGTGTTCATTTGTAAGGATGAACTCACCATCTAGAATGGGAAGTTTTTTTACCGTTTGGCGAAGATTATTGAAAAGGTCCTTGACTTTGCTTTTCGAAAGACCCATTTTGTTGACAAACTTCTCAAAGTGGACGTTTTTTTCTATTTTCAGTGCCAATCCGCTATTTTTTTTCAGGAAAGAGAGGAGTTCTGCCTCTTTTTTAAGAGGGCAAGTGATGGTGGCTATCTTTGCAAATTGGCGGATGGCTTTGTTAGGTAAATTTATTTTTTTAAGCAGAGGGTCTGTAGGAGCTGTTGATGTGGAGTGCTTTCCTGAGCATGGTTTTTTGATAAGTGCTTTTTGTGTACGTTTCCAGTTGAGTGCTTGTTGTCGGTTGGGGAGGGGTTTCAAGATTTCTATAGTGACTTGAGCATCTTTGCCATATGCTTTTGCGATTTTTTTATAGATTTGCTGGTGGGGGTTTTTTTGTCCTGTGATGCCACAGTTGATCACTTTGCCATTTTTTTTGATGCGGAAGCATGTTTGGGGTTTTTGGGAACATCTGCTGTTGCCATGAATGCGAGCAGGTTGTTTGCTAGTAGGTTGCCGTACTTGGGTGGAACGTGCTTCTGGATGGGATGGTTGTAGAGAGGGATGGGTTTTTTTTGTGAGGGGTGCAGGGGGTGCTTTGTTAGCAGGAGGGGTTGCAGTGGCTTGTGTGGTTAGTTTTTGGCTGTTAGGGTTTGGAGTATGTTTTGTTGTATGAGATTCTTTTTCTTCGGTGGATTTGAATGTCACTTTAGTTACATTTTTTGCAAGTTTTTTCTTGTTTTGCGGTGGCTGGTTGAGTTGAGGGATTTTTTTTATGTGGGTGGAGTTGCTGGTTTTTTTGGTGGGGCATATGGGGTGATTGCGTTTTACTTTGTTGATGAGGCGTGGTAGGGCAACTACGTTGAAGAATTCTGCACCTATATCCATTTTTTCTTCTAATTCATCAAGTTCTTTTTTTATTTTAATCTTACGCCATTCCTTTTTGTCTTTTTTGTAGATTTTTCGCTCGTAGATGCTTTGTTGGAATGCGAGTGCTTTTGAGTGGTAGTGTTGTTCTTTTTTTGCTATGGTGCTCTGCTGGTAGGTGGGTGTATGTAGGCTGTCTTGGAGATCTTGGTAGATGGTTGTGTAGTCCATCATTTGTTCACCCAAGTGTCCAAGGAAGATGTTGGAGAGGTTGCTGATGTTATTGGGGTCTTGTAAGAGGTCTTTCATAGTATGAAAGGTTGCCTCGGCAGCAAAGAGTTTAGGGTCTGCAAGTTTTTTTTGATACCACATTCCTTGGGCGGTGGAGCATGCACTTTTGAAGATAGTGCTAAAGGCAACTTGGATTTTCTCATCTTCTGTGGCATATACTTTTTCTCTGGGAATCCCTGTTTGTGTTGTATAAATTTTAGTTTGTTGTTGTTGGAGTTTATTATGGAGGTCTAAAGCTTGGCTACTGTATGCGGTTGTGCTAACGGCATCTTGTGAAGAGGTGATGTGTTTTAAAAAGCGGTTGCCGATGCTTAATAATATGTTGCTCTGAAGGACAGGTGTGGCTTTTTTGCCAATTTTGTTGAGGAGGGAGGAGTTGGATGCATGGTGGGTTATGAGTTCCTGATCTTGCATCATCTCGCTGAGGACTTGAATTTGTGTGATTGTGTTTTCGTTTTTAAGACTACAGTTGTTGTCTGTATTGTTGCAGAGTTCTTCTGTTTTGCTAGCGATGAAATCGAGGATTTCTTTTTTGTTTTTTCCTGCTATTTGCTGTTGTAGTTCTTGTTGATATAGGGCTTTTTTCTTTTCGGTAATGCGTTCGAGTTGCTCGGGATTGTTATGAAGTTTTTCTATTATTTTCTTTGCTATTTCTGGGGTGATGTTTTTGTTTGGGTTGTCTTCTAGTTCTTTTTTTTGTGCTTCTGCACTGAGGGTGTTGAAGTATTCTTGGTATTGTGCTTTGTCTATTTCCTGAATGTTATCATAATCGTCGGATCTTTGACAACCTAATTGCTTGCGTAGTTGGTGGTTTTTTTCTTTGATTTTTGTGTGTTGTGCTAGTAGTGCTTCATCGACTTGCATTTGTGGGGTGTTTTTGCCAAATCCAATAAAGTCGGTCATGCTTTCGTACCAGGTGGTGGTAGCTTGTACTACTTTTTGCTCTACTTTTTGGAGGTTTTTAGTGTATTTTTCGCAGTTATCGAGTTCTCTTAATGCCATTTCGAGTTTCTGCCGTTCATAGTAGTTAAGTGCTGTTTTGTTTTCTAAGGTGTTGACGATATCAAATTGTTTTTCGGTTTTTTTTTGGAGTTGTTCTTTGGTATAGGGGCATTCACAATGTTTTTTGAGGTCTTTCAGAAGGTCTTGCAAAGCTTGGTTTTGTTGCAAAATGCCTTGTTCTACAAGTTTTTCACTGATTTCATCCCCTATTTTTTTTCCCACGTAGCCACCAATGGCTCTGCCTAACATACCTCCTAGTTGCTTGCCTATAAAACCACCGATAGGTCCTCCAAAGCAAGCGCCTATACTAGCTCCTACTATTTCTCCTGCTTTTTTGCCTAATGTCATGCCTATAAAGATACCTGTTCCTTGTATCATGAGTTTTTTGGCTTTCTGTGCCATGGCATCTTTTTGGGAGGATGTGGTGAGTCCTATGATTTTTCCTAGAAGGGCTTGGTTGCGTAATGAACTGCCTTCTATGTTTTTTATTTTGAGTTGTGCTAATTCTTCATTCGCTTCTTTATTTTTTTTTGCAAGCCATTCTGCTTTTTTTTGATCGCTCATGCCTTTTGTCTGCTCTTCCCAATCATACTCGGCTTTTTTTTGTTGGATTTGTACGAATCGTTCCTCTATGACTCCGTGTAAATGATAGCCAAAGTCGCTTTGGATAAGCTGTTTATGGATTTTTTGTTGATAGTTTTCGAGTTTTTGTATGGTGGTTTTTAACGTGTTATTGTCTCTTTTTCTTTCTCTTATGTTTTCGGAATAATTTATTATTTTCTGTATAGGTTTTCTGAAAAAGCTCGATAAAGTATGTGGTGCTATGGCCATGTATTCGTATAGGGGCTGGCAACTGTACTGCTGGTTGGTTGCTATGAGGGCATCCATGTGTGCTACTGCTTCAATATATTCTTTTGATGCTTTGTCTTCTGTTTCAATTAATATTTTTTCTATGTTTTGTTTTATTTTTTGGTTGTAGGCGATTTTTTCTTTGACGCTTTTTTTCTTTAGGGCTTCTTCATGTTCTTTTGTGGATTTTTTTAGGGCTAATTTGTGAATGCTGTCGCGGTTGGCAAGAATTACGGTTTTTAGCTCTTTTTGGACAGATCTCCATCCATCAGGGGCGTATTGTTCTCCATTGATGCAGATGATGTATTGTCCTTCTAAATTTATTTCAACATGGCTACATGCATGGTTATTGAAGGCTTCACGCATTTCTGCTTTTTTCATGTGTTCTTTGTCTTCATCGTAAGATAAAGTGTCTAGATATTGTTGGAAGAGTTTTTTCTTAAGGTCTTTTTCTGCTTTTTCAAGTTCTTTTTGGAGGTTTTCTTCAAATGTTTGTTGGTTGAAAATTTTATTGATGAGTGCTGTGATAGCGGCATTGACTCTGGGTTGTATGCATGTATTATTGATGCTACTGAGGGTTTGTTGGTGTAGGCTGTCGGCAAATGTTGTTGCTAGGGATTGGTTTATTTGATTTTGTGTTTGGGGATCGAAGAGTGGTTGTGGCTGGGTGGATGGATTTTGTGTATTGGGGTCGTCATCGTCGTCGTCATCGTCGTCGGTTTCATATTGTCTACGATGGTTGGTTGTTTGGTTATGTGGGGTGTTTATGTTGTTTATTTGTGCTGTTTGTGTTTGGATATTGGTGTGGAATTTTCTACGGATGTTGTCAAAAAATATTTTTGTGAAGTCTCTGTGCTGTTGGTATAGGTTGTAGCAAAGTCTAAAGTAAGGGATGGCTTTGTAATATGTGCTGATGCTTCCTGCAATGCGTTGTCGTTTGGTGGGGTATTGCCAAAACCATGGTTCTGTGCTCATGTAGACAACATGTTGGAAGGAGCGTAGCCATAAGGGTTGTGGTGTGATGTTTTGTTTTTCTGTTGTTGGGGTTGGTGATGTTTTTATGGGTTCTGGTGCTGTTAATCTACCACTGATTCCTTCTATAATGCTGTGGATAAAATCGATGGTATTGTCTCTTATGTTGCGTTGTGTGTCTGTTTCATGGTCTATGTAGGAGATATAGGTGTGGCATAGTTGCTGGAAGCGATGGTTGTGAATGATGATTGAACTTGTATTGATGTATAGAAGTAGTTTATAGAGTTGGTCTCGGTTGTATCGTTGGATGATGTTGTTGCCTTCTTCTTTGAAGATGCGTTCCCATTCGGGATAGCCGTGGCTTTGGAGTTGTAGGGCTTGTTGTGTTAGAGAATTGTTGGTGAGGTCTTTGGTGATGTTGTTGGTGAGTTTTTCTTTGGTGGCAAGGTGGGTTGCTCCTTTTTCTAGTAGGAATGGGATGGGTTGGTTGATGTAGGTTTGTGCTGTTTCTATGAGTAGTGTATAGGTTATTTTTCCTGCAAGTAGCTTGGCAATGGTTTTGAGGTATTGGTTGCTATGGTGGTAGCTATAGAAGTGTGCGTTTGTATAAGTTTTAAAAATGGGGTGGATGATGTTTAAGGGGAAGAGAAGGTGTCCAATGGAGAGTCTAGTAGAGGTTATGGTGCTGTCACAGTCCCATGGTATGTGTTGCGCGTAGCTTTCTGTAGGGTTGGTGTCTGGAAGGAAGTATTCAACAAGGCTATTGGTGAGGTTGGGGGTGATTTTTTTTGTAAGGTAATTTAACCATGTTAAAGTGGGGTTGCTTCGTTGTTTGAAGGCATAAACGAGGTCGCTAATGCCATCTTGGAAGAGGCGTTGGGCACAAGGCGTGACACGTGCATTGTTGCTGTAGGTATCGAGTGCTCCTAGGAGGATTTGTGCAATGCCTAATGTGCCTATAAAGAGGTGTTTGTAGGTTTTTTGGGGGGATATTTCGATGATGTAGAGTTGTGGTAGTCCATGTTCTATGCTGTCAATGATATTTTTTTTGGCTTCTTTGGGGAGGTTGTTTGGGTTTAAAACATTGGCTGCTCGTGGGTTATGGGGTTGTTGAATGGGATAGAGTATTTGGAGGTCTTTTTGGGCTATGATGATGTTGCTGGGGATGCATTGGGGATTTTGTAGCTGGTGGATGGTTTGGGTGATATGGTTGCTGAACCTGGTGAGAAAGTCTTTTTGTTGTTCTATTTGTTGTATGCTTTTTTTGTTTTCGTTAAGGTTTTCTTGTGCGTATTTATAGCTTGGTAATAGGTGGTATTGGATGTTTTTTGAGATGTCTAAGAGGTCTTTTTCACTGGTGTGTTTTTGTGTTTTTTGTATTTGGTTGTATATTAGGGAGAGGGATATGATGGATTGTGTGTAGATGCAGTATTGAATGATTTTGCTATGTCTGATGTAGTGTATGTTTTTGCCATATTTGTATATGAGGAATTTTAGTAATATTAGCATGGGGGGAATATATGTGTAGTAGGTGTTTTTTTGGGATAGGAGGAGGTTGGAGTAGGATCTGTTGTAGCGTGCAAATATGCTGATGAGGGGGTCTTGTGTGATGGCTTTTGTGTAGCATGTGATGGCTTTTTTGTATGTCATAACTTCATTTTCTTTGAGGCTGTAATAGAGTTTGTATAGGTATGTGTAGGCTGTGCTATTATTAGGGATGAAGTTTATGAGTCCTATTTTTTGTAATGTTGTATCGTATTGTTTGGCTATGTCTTTTTTTTGTGTGTTTATGTTGTCTATGTGGGTATTGCCTTGTAGAATGTGTAGGTAGGAGTTTTGGATGAGGTTGTGGGTGAGGATGTCTTTGTATAGGAGGTTGACGAATTTTCTGAATGCTCCGTTGGAGATGGCGTAGTCTGGTTCTTGGTGGTTGCTGATTTGTTGTTCTAATTTTATTTCTTCGTTGCCGAGCCATATGCCCCAGCGTTCTTTGATGCTGTTTTGGGTGGGTGTGTCTCGTATGATTTTTTTTTGTATGTGTTTATAATAGGTATTGAGTGATGGGGGGAGTTGTGTTGGGTTGTAGATGTGGTCGTAGAAATGTTTTTCGAGGTCTTCTTTGTAGTAGGTGATTTGTATGTATAATATGGAGATGTGGTGAGTGTAGTTTTGTGTTTGTAGTGGTTCTTGGAAGAACCAGCAGTAGAGTTTCCAGAATTTTTGGAAGAGCTGGTCTTTGTGTTGGATGTTTTCGATTTGTTTGAAGATTTGTGTCATTTCTTTTTTTTCTGTTTCTAAGCGTTCTTGATGGATTTTTGGTAGTGTTTTGTCACTATTATTATAAAGTATGAATTGACAGGTGCCGTTGTTTCCGGCGCGTGATGTGCGTCCTGTGTTTTGTAGTTCTACTCGGCTGTTGGTGGGTAGATAGGTAATGAGGACGTGGAGTCCGCCGTTGTTTTCTATGGTTTGGTTGGGGATGAAGTCTGTGCCTCTTCCGGAGATGGAGGTGGCAAGGATGATGTCGCCGGGTTTTAAGTGGAAATGATGAAATGTCTCTTCGCCGGTGTAGAGGTAGCGTTGTTTTGTGTTGTTTTTTTGGAGGATTTCGTTGAGTTCATGTGCTTCTTTGATGTGTGGGGATATGACGAGGACTGCTCTTTGTTGTTTTTTGGCATGTATGAGGATGATGTCTATGATGGTGTTTATGTGTTGTTTTTCTTCTGTGTAGCATAGAGTGGGTAGCTGACGACAGAGGTAGGGGCTGTTGGGTTGGTCTGGGATGCTGCGTTTTTTGTGGGGGGGTATGATGAGGCATTCTAGGTTGTATGCTTTTTTGAAAAAGCTTTGGGCACAATCGTTGCCAAGTGTGCCGGTGACACCATAGATGTGTGTGTAGCGGTTGAAGAAGTAGATATTGGAGAGGTAGGTGGTGATGATGTTTTCTGTGGGTAGGGGTAGTTGGTTGAGGATGGCTAGGTAGTGTGAAAGTCCTCCTGACCATACGAGTTTGTGTTGTAAAACGCCTGCTTTGCTGTCTATGGGGATGATTTTTTCTTTTTTTACTACGTATTGTACGCCGTTTTCATAGCTGTAGAAAACGTCTAGGGCATGTTGTATCCATAGGTCTAGTTGTTGCTGGACATAGGTGTGTAGGTGTTTGGGGAAGTAGTGGTGATGCTGGGTGATGAGTTGTTTTAGGTTTGGGATGTTTTGTTGTTGGAGGGTTGCTTGGTTGATGTTTTGTTTGTAGTGCTGGAGGGTTTTGTCTTGTGTTGCTGGATGGTAGGGTATTTTGTCTTGGTATATTTGTTTTTGGTGTTGGGTGTTTAGGTAGGTTTGATAGTGGTTTTGTTGTGTTTGTGTAGGGTGTATAAGGGGTTGTATGTTTTTTTTGATGATGAGTTTAATGTTGTCGATGCTATCGTCTTTGAAGGGTTGTAGGGTGTTGGGGGGTTCTTTTTGGGGATTTGGTGTGAATTGTTTTTGTTTGTTTATATGTCCAAATATGGGTTGGTCTTTTTCATTGAATCTTACATGATGATTGGTGGGATTGTAGTATAGTTTTTGTTTGTGTGATACGATTTTGTTGACAGTTTGGTTGGTTTGTTGCCAAATGGTGATGAAGAGGTTGTTGAAGTAGTGTGTACCTAGGTTGTTTTCTGAAAAGTGGGTGCTTTGTCCGCTCTCGTCTAGCAGGAGGCTGTCTACTTCGTCTACAAAGACGATGTGGGGGACACGGTTTTTTGTGACTGCTTCTTCTGGTTTTAGTATGTCGTTGAGGAGGTCTCCTTGGTATTCGCTGGCGGTGGCGTAGAGGATGTCTGCTTGGTAGGCTATTTTTTTATTGGTGCTGTTTTCTGCTACGGTAAGGCCAAAGATTGCATAGAGGGGTTTTTGTTTTTGGGCTTCTGGTATGGAGAGTTCTGTGGAGGTGGTGATGATGTCTATTTTTGTGTTGTGGCGTAGGGCGAGTATGGTTGCGAACATGGTAATGAGAAGGGATTTGCCTTCTCCTGTATTGATTTGTTGAATGAGTCCTTTAGGGATTTTTACTTGGTTGTGCTGGGTTTGGAGGGCGTTGTAGTGTAGTAGTAGGGTGAGGAGGGCTAGGCGTTGGGTGTGGCGTACTTCGTGTCCTGTGTGTAGTGTAATGGCTCTTTCTACTATGGCAATGAAGGAGTGGATGGACCAGTTTGTGAGGTTTGCGCGATTTTTTTTGATGAGGTTGGTGATGTCTTGTTTGGTGAATTGGGAGATGGTTTTGCGTAGGGTGTTTTTTTCTTTGTAGGAAATAGCCTGTGGTTGGGTGATGGTTTTTGTGATGGATTGTAGTAAGGAGGCTTCCTGGTTTATTTTTCTAAAATGTTCTTGTTGAGCGTTCCTGCTGACAAGACCCTCTATTTCTCTGCATATGTCGCTGTTTTTTATAGAATGGATGATGTCTATGAGTTGGGTAAAGGATGTTGTGCTCATGGAGTCAACGATGGTGTTGCTGATGTTTTTGTTTATGGGTATGGAAGATGTTACAGCATATAACCAATACTTAAAAACCAACCAACAGATGTTTTTGTTTATGGGTATGGAAGATGTTACAGCGGATGCTCTTTCTGCTACGAGGAGGCCCAATAGTGTTAAGCGATGTTGATTGGTTAAGTGCGGATGGATGTGGTTTTGTTGTAGTTGTACTGCTCTTTCTATGATGGCTACAAAGCGATAATGGTTAGGTTGAACAAGAGAGTTATTGCCTAATAGGTTTTGTTTTTGATTGCTGACCCAGTCGACGATGTCTTGTTTGGTGAATGTGGAGATGGTTTTTGTTTGGGTTGTTGTTTGTTGGAAAGAGATGGTTTTTGTTTTGATACGGAAGTATATGCATGTGTATGTTTTTTTGTTTTTTTCGTTTTCTATGTCCTGGCAATGTTTTATGAGGCTTTTTTGCTGGAATTGAAGTGTTTTTTTTTGTTGATGGGCACTTTGTGCAATGTTTTTTATGATGTTTGGTAACGTGAGGTTGTAGACTTTTCCTTGAGCGTCTTGAAGGGTTTTTGTGTATGTTTTTTGCCAATTTTTTGGTACGTTTTCATTGATGATGTTTGCTGTTGTTAAAAAGCTGATACCGTATTCATTGGCGTCTATGAGGTAGGAGAAGAAGGAGTTTTGATTTTGGGTAATTTGGGCGGTGTTTTGTAGGGTGTTCTGTAGTAGGTTTTGGCTTATGTCTATGGTTTGTTCTGGAGTTTTCCATGTGTGTACGAGGGAGAAGAGTGCGTGGTAGATGTTTTGTTGGTGCTGTTTTAATTCGTATTTTGTCTTTATTTCTTGGGAAAGAAGGCAATAGATGATTTTGTGGAGGTAGTCTAGGGTGGTGGGTTGTTTTTTTTGCACATGGGTTTGCCGAATCCATGCTTTGAAAGATGAATAGGTGATAAATTGTGCGTCTAGGAGTTGGCATAGTTGTGGGTATCCTGGTCTGTTGCTGGCTAAGTTGGGTGCTAGCTGGAAGTATATCCACTGTCTGGATTCTTTTTCTTGGTTGATGAGGTTTTTGTATCGTGTGATGCGGTTTTGTTTTTCTTCTTTGCTGAGGTTTGGGTTCTTGCTTAATAGGGTGTTGAAGTGATGAATGTAGATTTGTGTTAATGTGTGTATGGGATGATGTATATTGTTTTTGTTGTTTGGATCATGATTGATTTCTTGTGCGTTTGGGTTTATTGGTGAGGTGTGCAGATTGTCGTTTTTCTGTGTGTTATTATTGTTGTTATGGTTTTTGTTTGGGTTTTTTATGATGGTATCAAAAACCATGGGGTTTAAGCTGAAGATGTGGAGTATGTCGTTGATGTGGTTTGGATGGATGTTTTTGTCTTGCGAGGACCAGTCTGTGAGTTTATGATAGAGTTGTTGTAGGATGATGGTCTTGTTTTCTTTTTTATATTTTTTGTATAATGCTGTTGTTAGGGTGTCGAATGTATCTTCGAGGTATTCTTTTGTTTTGTATGGAAAGAGTTGTTTGCGGAGTTTTTGCAGGGAGTCGTCGTGAGTTATGTTGCTGATGGAGAGGTCGGGGTTGCTGTTGTCGTCTATGTATGGGTAGCAGTTTTCATCATCGCTTTCATCGCTGTGGTGGGTGCTGGTTGTACTTGTGTTGCTCTCTCTGTCGTCGTCACTGGTATTGGCACTGGTATAGTCTAGTTCGCTAGTGTAGTTTTCTTTGCTTTCGCTGGGTGTAATTTCTTTTTGTGGTGTTATTGGGCTGGTGGCATGTGTAGCTGGTAAAAGGAATGCTACGCATAGGGCGGTTAGTAATGCTATATGTTTTTTCATAGTTGCATTATACTTTTTTTACCAGATAATATGATTAAAAGCTTTTAATTTATAAAAAAAAGAGATCTTTTGTATGCTATAACAAACAAATATTGTAACAAAAATAATACATCAACTTATGTGTGGTGTAACAAGTATAAAACGAAAGGTTTTTTATGATACTTTTTGGGTAGGGGTTTAGGGGGTCGTATTTTTTTGAGGAATGGTGTTTACAGGAGGAACATGCTGTTTTTTTTTTGGAAAACAGTAGTTTTGCTTGGCCTTTATGGTGATGTTTATTGGGGGGCTTTTTTTATTTTTTTGGCTATGCATGATAAAAAACGGGTTTTGGTAGCTATGAGTGGTGGTATTGATAGTTCTGTTGCAGCAATTAAATTGCATCAAGCGGGTTATTCTGTGGTTGGAATCACGATGAAAACATGGAATTATACGAATGCTTGTAGTACGAAAAAGCAAATAGGATGTTGCAATTTGGATACGATTAATGATGCACGACAAGTGGCTACACGCATTGGTTTTCCTTATATGGTGCTGGATATACGTGAGGAGTTTGGAGAATATGTTATTAATGATTTTGTGGATACTTATATGGCGGGTCGTACTCCAAATCCTTGTGTTTTGTGTAATACGCATATTAAGTGGGATGCTTTGCGTCGACGGGCGGATGAGTTGGGGTGTTATTATCTTGCAACTGGCCATTATGCACGTGTGCGGGAAGAGAATGGTCGCTATATGCTCTATAAGAGTAATGATGCTAAAAAGGATCAGACCTATGCGTTGTGGGGTCTTTCTCAAGAGAATCTTAAACGTACTATTTTTCCTTTGGGTGATCTTACTAAGGATGAGGTGCGTACGTTTGCTACGGCTCATGGTTTTACGAATTTGGTGAAAAAGCCGGAGTCTTATGAGATTTGTTTTATTCCTGATAATGATTATCGTGGCTTTTTGAAGCAACGTGTAGGGGATTTAGCCGAGAGGGTGGGTGTTGGGGATTTTGTGTTGACGAATGGTGAAGTGGTGGGTAAACATGATGGCTATATGAATTTTACAGTGGGGCAACGACGTGGGTTGAATATTTCATTGGGCTATCCTGTATATGTTGTTGAGATTGATGCGATGCATAATCGTGTTGTTGTTGGTTCGTTTGATGAGCTTGTACGTGATGGGATGTATGTGCATCGTGTTAATATGATGAAGGTTGCTAAGATTACTGGTTATATGGAGGCTATTGTTAAGGTACGGTATAATGATGTGGGGCATCCTGGTATTTTGCAACAGGAGGGGGATCGGCTAAAGGTTTTTTTTGGTGATGGTGTGCATGCTATTGCACCGGGACAAGCGGCGGTTTGTTATACTTCGACTGGAGATGTTATTGCTGGAGGATGGATTGTGTCTTCTTTTCGGCAAAAGCGTATTTTTAATCAAAAATAGTATGGGTGATTTTTCTGCTAAAAGATACAAACAGGGTGGAATGTGGTTTCTATTGAGTTTGTTGATCAGTGCGATTAATGATGTTTTGGCTAAGTTGCTGGTGGATGCTGGGATGCATTTTTGGCATATTGTGTTTGGTCGTCTTTTTGTTAGTCTGGTGAGTTTTTTGCCCTATATGGTTGTGTATCCTGGGTTGTTGCGAACAAAAAGAATGGATTTGCATGCATTGCGGGGTGGTCTTTTTGTGCTGGCTATTGGGTTGTGGAATTATGGTTTTTTGCATAATACGAATACGACTGCTACTGTGATGAGTTTTACACTACCTGTTTTTGTCTGTATGCTGGGGGTGGTTTTTCTTCGGGAGAAACCGACGGTGCGGTTGATTGTTAGCACAATTATGTGTTTTTGTGGTATTTTTATTATTTTTTATTTAAAGGGTGATTGTACATACAATGGTTGCACTTGGGCTTTTGTTGTTGCTAGTATTTTGTTTGCTAGTTTGGATGTTATCAATAAGTACCAGCTGGAGAAGGAATTTATTCATACGATGGTTTTTTATAGTAATGTTGTTGGGGTTTTGATTGTATTACCTTTTGCCTGGCGGGTGGATGGGGCTTTTCCTAGGGGGTATCTTATGATGTATTTGATTTTGTTGGGTTGTGGTAGTAATGCGATTATTTTGTGTGTGTTAAGGGCTTATCAGTGTGCTTCGCCTGTTGTTTTGGCTCCTTTACGTTATGTGGAATTGTTGATTTCGGTGTTTTTGAGTGTTGTAGTTTTGGGTGTTGTGCCTTATTATGAGTGTTTGGGGGCTTTGGTGATTATTCCTGCTGTTGTGTTTTTATCTTGGAAAGAAGTGGGTGAAATAGGGGATCAAGATAGATAAAGGGGTGTGTTTTTGGGTGGTGTTTTGATGGATTTTTTTTATTGTGTGGTTTGTGGTTGTATAATGTATTTGTTTATTTTTGTTTTATGGAATGTTTAGATGATGTATTAAATGATATGAAAGTTGTTTTGCATAGCTATAAAAATGAGTTGCGCATGTTACAAAATCAACGTTATTTTAAAACAGGTCCTGCAGATTATGGGGCTGGAGATGTTTTTATAGGTGTAAGTATGCCTCATATTCGTCTTGTTGCCAAGCGGTTTTCTTATGTGTCTTTGGATGTTTTGTCGTTGTTGCTTGTTTCTTCTATCCATGAGGAGCGGTCTTTGGCACTGGTGATATTGGTGAATCGTTATCAAAAGGAGAAGGGTGTTGAAATGCGTAAGGTTATTTTTGATTTTTATGTGGCACATATGGATTGTGTGAATAATTGGGATTTGGTGGATGTGTCTGCTCCGCAGGTTGTGGGAGGGTATTTATATGAGTGTGCTGAGGGGAATGAGCGTAAAAATTGGGCTTTGTCTGCTAATATGTGGTATCGTCGTATTGCTGTTGTTTCTACGTTGTATGATATTCGTAGGGGATGTTTTGAAGTGTTTTTTGATCTTATTGCTGTGTTGTATGGGGATAGGGAAGATCTTATTCATAAGGCTTTGGGATGGATGTTGCGTGAAATAGGCAAAGGTGATAAGGAGGTATTATATGCTTTTTTGGAAAAAAATTGGAATAGAGTTGCTCGTACTACTTTACGGTATGCTATTGAGCGTTTTACGGTTGGGGAAAGGGATTATTTTTTGCGAAAAAGATGATGGGTTTGTGTGTTTTTGGTGTGTAATCTGGGTTTATGGGTTGCTGGAATTGTCAACATGGCAAATATTTGTGTGGTTTTAATGAAAAAGCAGTACATTTGGCTAGTTTTTACACTATTTCTTTCTTTGAAAGAAGTCTTTTTTAAGGGTGTTAAAATTCAACAATAAGCTTTATTTTATGTTAAAAATAAGATTATCAAGAAAAGGACGCAAAAATCGCCCTTTTTACTGGTTTGTAGTTACAGATATTAGATCTCCCCGAGATGGTCGTTTTATTGAAAAACTAGGTACTTATGATCCTCTGCAACCTACTCGTGTTGTTGATATTAAAGGAGACCTGGTGATGCGCTGGATGTTTCATGGTGCACAATTGACAAAAACGGTACGTAATTTGCTTTCTAGTGGAGGTATTCTTCTTGCAAAACATCTTATAGAAGGTTTGAAGCGACATTGCATTGATAAGGAAGTTGCCCATAAACGTTTTCTCGCTTGGGAAAAAATGGTTGCAAAGCGTAAAAGCCCTCATATAAAATTTGTCTCTTCTGTTGCTTTGACTAGTTTGATTGATAATGTGGAGATACCGGAAGGTGCTGTGGTTAAAGCTGTTTCTCAAGTATCAAAAAAAGGAGCAGGGAAGAGGAAAAAGACAACATAGGGCTAAAGGTTGCTTTGTTTTCGTCTTAATCTTAAATATGTGCTTTGCACACGATGGGAGTGTCTTGGATTCCCTTTTAATGTTCATTAAAATTTTTAAATTTATTTATCATGTCTAAATCAAAAAAAACAAAAAATAGTTTCTCCTCTTCTTTGGGTTTTCTTTTTTCTGCTATTGCTGCGGCAGTGGGTCTTAGCAATATATGGAGGTTTCCTGCAGAAACAGCTGCGCATGGGGGTGGTATATATGTACTGATTTACCTTATTTGTGTCATTTTAGTAGGTTATCCGATCATTTTGTCTGAGCTTGCATTTGGTCGCTCTAAACAGCAAAGTGTATATGAGTTGTATAAAAACACAGGACGTTGGAAGTGGTCTGGAGGTTTTGCTGCACTTACTTGCTTTTTGATTTTTTGTTTTTATAATATTGTTGCGGGCTGGGTTATTGGCTATATATGGTACTTTGTTAAGGGTTTGGTTGCTAATCCGGAGGGATCTCTTTATCACTGTAGCAATGAAGAGCAATTTAAGGTTTTTTTTAATGTAAGTGTGCAACAAAATTTGGTGGGCAATCTTATTTGGACATTTTTGATGATTGTTTTCGCTGTGTTTATCTTACAGGCAGGGGTAAGTGGTGGTATTGAAAAGTGTGCTAAGATATTGATGCCTCTTTTCATTGTTATTATGCTTGGCTTAATTGGTTATTCTTTGAGCTTAGAAAATGCAATGAAGGGTGTTTGGCACTACATTACACCGGATATAAGTAAATTCCAATGGAAAGCTTTGGCTTCTGCCTTGAGTCAATCTCTCATTTCATTAGGTGTTGGTATGGGTGCGTTGGTAACGTATGGTGCTTATGTAGACAAAAAAGATAATTTGCGCAAGTCATCTATTATTATTGGTTTGGGTGATACGCTTGTTGCCTTTTGTGCAGGGTTGTTTCTCTTCGCATTTTTAGGCCACTATAATCCGGATATTGCTAATGCTAAAATAGAAGGTGGTACAGGGTTGGCTTTTGTGACATTGCCATTGGTGTTTATTACGAAATTCTCACCTTTCGTAGCTTGTCTTTTGGGTATTGTATTTTTCTTGCTTATCTTTTTTGCAGCGATTACTTCTTCTATTTCACTTTTGGAAGTACCTGCTCGATATGTGGAAAGCTACTTTAAAATGGAGCGCAAAAAGGCGTTGTGGCTGGTTGCTGGCTTATCTTCTCTCATTAGTATAATTTGTATTATTGCTGATGTGTACTATCCAGGTGATAAAAATCTGCATAGTGTTTACCAAGATATTGTCATTGGTGTTATTGCACCTTTATCCAGCTTGATGTTTTCGTTGTTTATTGCATTTAAATGGAGGGTTGAAAATTTGTGGGAAGAGGCTTATGGCAAGGAAAAGGGTAATAAATTTTTTGCTGCGTACATGAATGTGAGCATCAAATATATTTGTCCTTTGGTGTCTGGATTTTGTGCTATTCTTTCTTTGTACAAATTGATATTTGGCTAAAAAATTTTGCTAAACAAAATAAAACGGAAACAAAGTATGCTTTGTTTCCGTTTTTGTTTTTTTTTGATAAAAGTATGTAGGATGCCAGGGATGCTATAGGGGTATGTATATTTTTTTTATAAAATTAAACAATTGCTTCCTGGTTGCATTTTTTGGCACTTGGCTAAATTTTTGCTTGTATTTATTGTGCTAAAATGTTTTTGTCCTAAATAGGTTTGGTAAATTTCTAGTGCTTCTGTATATACTTTGGATGCTTCTTCAAAATTGTTTTCTACTGCATATACAATACCAAGATTATTGAGAATGTTAGCATAACCCAATTTATCTTTGTTTTCGTTGTTTTTGTAGATTGCTTGTGCTTCTTTTAAAGTTTTAGTGGCAATTGGATAGAGTTCTCGTTCAATATATACCAAACTAAGATTGTTGAGGGCATTTGCATAATATGGATGATTTATTCCTTTTGTTTTTTTATAAATTGTTAACACTTCTACATAAAGCATAATATAAACGAAATATTGTTTTTTATCGGATATTATGCCAAGGTTATTCAGGGTATTTGCATAGCAAACATGTTTTTTTCCACAGGTTCTCGCATAAATATCCAATGCTTTTGTATAGGTCTCAGTAGCTTTTTCTAATTCTTTCTGGTCAGAATATAATACACCGATGTTATTCAGGGTTTTGGCATACAAAAAATGTCTTTCTCCAACTTTTTTCTTGTAAATTTCTGATGATTCTGTGTAATGTTGCAAGGCTTTTTCAAATTTGCCTTGATTGGCATAGATAATGCCCATATTATTGAGGATATGGGCATTATCTATGCCTAGAGATTGATTTTTGGGGATGTTGTTGTATGTTTGCAAAGCTTCTTCATATATGCTAAGGGCGTCTTGAAATTTATTTTGTGTAGCATATACTATACCAAGATAGTTAAGGATACGAACATAATCCAGATCTTTTTCTTTATTTGCGTATGTTTTCAATGCTTTTTGGGAAATTTCAACAGCTTTTGCATATTCCCATTGGTTACAATGGGCTCGTGCTTGATTTATGTACTTTTGATATATGCTTGGGTTGTTTTTTGGATCTTTTTCTTTATCGTGTATAAAATATTGCTGTTGTGTATTGAGGCTAGTGCTATATAGTGGAGAAAGGGCTATTGCAAGTATCCCAACTAAAAAAAGAATATAGTTTTGGTTTTTCATTGTTGTCAGTAAAAATAATACATGTATTAAATTTTACGCTTTTATAATATAAAAAACAAATAAATGAAAATATTTATCTTTATTTGTAAAGTGATTGGTTACTGATACTCATATGCGTGGGGAGGATGATCAAGTTTGTAATGGTTCTAAATAGTATGTTTACCCTGGAATTTTGTATTTCTGTGTATGTATGGGTTCTATTATGGGGTTACTAAGTAACAATTGTTCATGGGTAATGGAGGATATGTCGATATTATCGCTGAAAAATAGAATTTCATGCCCTTGCTTTTTTGTGGATACGCGATAGTATAAACTGTATTTTTTTTGTTGATCAGGTCTTACCCAATGGTATATTTCTTTTATAGCTTTAACGTTATCATAGGATAATATCCAGTGTGCATATTTCATATTGGAAATAGTAGTACTTAGTTTTTTATGATCTTGGGGGGTATAATAATGAGCGTATAAGGTATGGCCTTGAAAATAATAGGGAGGATCTAAATAAAAGATTGTACGGGGTTGGTCATACTGTTGTATCAGGGTTAAAGCATCTTTGTTAGACACGTTAATTACATTTTTGTATTGTGCTATTGACAATATTCTTTTGATAATGGCAAGTTTGTTAAAACGACAATCTATTTTGTATTTACCGTTTTGATTTTTCCCCCCAATGGGTCCTGCTTGTATCAAACCTGATCTATTTGTTCTATTTAAGAATAAAGTGGAAAAGCCTAATGACAAAAAATCTGCTTTATTTTTATTCTCTTGTATTTTTTTTGCTTTTTCCCAATTAGAGATGTTGATATCGGTGTTTTTTATAAGGTTGCATAATGATTCGGTTTCGTATAATACAGCATGCCAAAAAGCATAGATGGATCTATCATAATCATTGATGGTAATTTTTGCTACTTTTTGTTTCATTAACAGATAGAGTGCTACAGAAGCCCCTCCTGCATAAGGCTCAACAAAATGTTGTCGTAAATTATTATGAAGGCAAATTTTAGCTATAAGGTTAGCTAGCTTACTTTTACCTCCCGGGTATCGAAAGGGTGAATAAAACATAAAAATCACTATAATAAGGATATGCAAGATACAAAATCTTATTACTCAATCCTATAATAGGGAGATAATTATGAATATAATACTTTTTTGTTTAAAAATAAACAGATACAAGGAAAATTATAAACACTATGTATACATTTGGGCCTCTTTTTATAAGAGGGGAGCAAAGTTACACATAAAATTTTTAAACGCTTATCATTGATCTACAGATGTTGCTATATATGTATATATCTCTATAGTGGGGGAAAGTGTATAATGGATATGATGTATCATATGGGTTGTGTCTACTCTTGCGTATAAGGCTAAGAATTATGTTTTTTATACACATCAAAAATCACTACTCATAAAATGACCATACGAAATTTCTTGCTTAAGCCTCTCTATTTTTTTTTCTCAGATTTTGGAAAAAATCCTGTAAAAGCCTTTGGCTACTTTTTGCGCGAATACCTTTTGAAACTATGGTTTTAGGATGTAATAAGGAAGGTGTATACATTTGATATCCTCGTTTTTGATCATGAGCACCAAACACAAGTCGTTTGATTTGTGTCCAATAACAAGCCATTGCACACATGGCACAAGGCTCTAAAGTCACGTACAATGTACAATCTATTAAATATTTGGCGGTTTGTTGAGCACATCCAAGCTGCAAAACGTGCAATTCGGCATGCATTGTAGCATTGTGATACATCTGTGTTGTATTGTGTGCTTGAGACACTATTTGGCCACTGTCATCTACCAACACTGCTCCTACTGGTATCTCTCCAGCATTATATGCTTTTTTAGCTTCTGCGAAAGCTATATCCATATACAATATGTCTTGTCCATTTTGTGTATTCATATAGCGAATATAGTGAAAGAAGCTCATTTTTTTGGTGAAAAGGTGCAAAATTAGCTAAAAAAAAGTAAGTTTGCCTGTTGTTTTTCCCCTCCAATATAGGGCTTCATTTAAGCATATAAAACTCTTTTTTCAAATGTTGAAACTTGAATTTTTATTTAAAAAAATATGTTCAAAAAATCACATATCATTAAGTTACAAAAACGAGATAAGCTATTTTTGTCGTTTTTTTTCGTTTTAGTAACACTAGGGGTTGTTGTAGGATTGAAATTGTATTTCACTCCTACAACAGAAACAGTAGAAGAACATGCAAAAAATGTGGGTTCAGGATTCAAGGATTTTGTTGAAGTAAGCACAAAGAGTGCTCAAGAAGTGGATAGAGTTGCGAAAGTAGTAGAAGAAAAAACAATTAATATGGAGAAAGCAATAAATTCAAAAATAGAAAAATTATCTACTTTTTTTCACGACAAATATGAATCTAAGATAGATAAGGTTTTTAATATTGCTATACCCTTCATGATTTTATGTGGAATTGCAAGCCTAATAGTTATTTGTTGCGGTTTTAAATATCTGTTTCAACTCTAGCTTGTACAATATAAAAACAATGATACGCTTCTTATGATTGTTGTATAAGCATAAGATAAAAAAATACAATAAAAAATGAGAATAAGTCTATTAATACAAAGGTGCAAACGTTGCAATCCCCATTTTTGAACTAAATTTTTAATTTGTAAAGAGGTGGTCTATATTTAAGGTAACGAAGACTTACGTTTTTAATTTAAATTCAAAACAATAATAATTATGGTCACAAATCAATACCAAAAACTAGTGAAGCTTGTAAACGATTCTCAGGAGGATTTTGATAAGTTTTATAACAAACAAATATCTGCAGCAGGTACACGTGTACGAGGAGTTATGCAAAATTTGAAGCAACTTGCGCAAGAAATTCGTTTGGAAGTTCAAAATATGAAGAACGAAGCGAGTAAGAATGCACAAAAAAAGTAGTTATTATTTAAAAAAATAACAATAAAAAAAGAGACTTTTTAAGTCTCTTTTTTTATTGTATCATCTCATCTAGTTCTTTTTCAGAAAGCATGGGAATATCTAAAGTTTGAGCTTTGGCAATTTTTGTCATGCTCGGTTTTTTTCCCACTATAAAGTAGTGTACTTTACGAGACATTGTCGTAGATATAACACCTCCATTTTTCTCAATGAGATTATGGATTTCTTCTCTGGTATATTGATCTAAAATACCTGAAACAATAAAAACTTTCCCTGAAAAGCTACTTGATTTTATTGTAGTCGATGGTTGTATAGTGTGGAAAGAAAGCCCTAATGTACGCATCTCCTCTATTTGTTTAAGGGACTCAGGCATGCTAAAATAAGCAATAATACTATCGGCTATTTTTTCTCCAATTTCGGGTACTGCCACTAAATCTTCTAAAGAAGCTGTCATCAGTTTATCTATATTGTGAAAGTGTTGCACAAGTTTATAAGCAACTGTAAAGCCTACATGACGTATGCCCAATGCAAAAAGGACTCGTTCAAAGGGGGTTCTTTTTGCGTGTTCTATACTTTGTAATATATTGGCAATGGATTTTTCTTTAAAGCCGTCTAAAGTTTGTAGATGTTTTTGTGTCAAGTAAAAAAGATCTACGGGTCTTTGAATGAGTTTTTTATCAAAAAGCAAATCAATGGTTTTAGGTCCTATGGAAGTCATATTCATAGCTTTTTTACCTAAAAAATGAATGATATTCCCTTTGCGTTGCGGGATACAAGCGTGGGTATTAAGACAGTAATGCTGTGCTTCGCTGACCATTTTTTCCAGGGGTGAATGACAAGCAGGACAATGTGTAGGGAAAAGGACTGGTTGTGCTTGGGAATTTCTTTTGGTGGTGTCAACAGCTGTGACCTTAGGAATAACATCCCCTCCTTTTTCAATGGAAATAGTATCTCCTATATGTAAATTTAATCGAGCTATTTCTTGAGCATTGTAAAGAGAAGCACGTTTTACGATTGTTCCTGCCAGATGAACGGGTTGTAAAACAGCTACGGGGGTAACAACGCCAGTACGTCCTACTTGGTAAGCAACATTTTGCAAAATGGTGCTAGTGCTATCGGGTTTGTATTTATAAGCCACTGCCCAGCGGGGGCTTTTTGCGGTTTCTCCTAATATTTTTTGTTGTTGTAAATCATTGACTTTAATAACAATACCATCTATAGCCATAGGTAAAGTTGCTTTTTGTTTGTGCCAATAGTGGATATACTGCATGATTTGCCCAAGGTCTGCACAGTACTGATAATGTGAATATAAACTAAATCCCCAAGTTTCTAGTGTACATAATACTTGCTGTTGATGTGTAACATAAAGGTTTTCTCCTAAGAGGCTATAGGGACAAAAGGCTAAGGGAGGATTGACAAGGAGTATATCATCTATGTGTTTAGAGCGCAGTATACCTGCAGCAGCATTGCGTGGATTGGAAAGCATTTGCTTTCCTTCTTTTTGATAGTGTTTGTTAAGGGTTTCAAAGGCTAATTTTGGCATAAAAGCTTCTCCACGTATTTCTAAATAGTCTGGGATAATGCTATCTGCAGGAAGTGTATGGGGAATATTTTTTATGAGTGGTCTATTGATAGTAATGTTATCTCCTTGTTGGCCGTCTCCACGTGTAATGATATGTTGTAGTTTTTTTTTGTTATAAACAATGTTAAGAGCAAGACCATCTATTTTTAGCTCACAAACAAAATCAACAGGTGAATTGCCTATGCCTTTTACAGCTTTTATGATAAATTGGTTTACTTCTTCTTCTTGGTATGTATTGCTTAAAGAGTACAAGGGATATTTATGTGCAACGTTTGGAAAATTTGTGGAGGGGGCTTCCCCAATGCGTTGTGTAGGAGAATCTACTCTTTTGTACATGGGGAAATCATTTTCGCAAGCAACCAACTCTTCTACTAATTGATCGTACTCATAATCGTTGATAAGCGACTGTCCTTCTTGAAAGAAGGCTTGGTTGTAACGGTTGATTTTTTCAGTGAGCAGATCTATTTTTTGCTTTATTTTTTCTTTTTCATCCATAATGGACATAAAAGGATTTAAATGCTTTTGTATAAAAGTTTACCGTAAACTATTATTCATCAGATACAGAAAGCTTATGACGACCTTTAGAACGTCGATTGTTAATAATGGTACGCCCAGAAAGTGTTTTCATTCGTTCTCTAAATCCATGTTTGTTCTTTCTTTTTCTATTGGATGGTTGGTAGGTTCTTTTCATGACTTTTTTTTAAAGGTTTAACGGATAACCAATATGCGAATTTATATTTTTTTAACGAGATATTTACACTTTCATGAGTTCTTGCTTTTTCTTTTCTTGCAGTTGGTCAATCAAATCTATATACTTATCGGTCATTTTCTGCAATTCGACTTCCTGGTTTTTCATCTCATCTTCGGATTTTATTTGTTTGAGATTTTCTTTTGTTTTTTTGCGGATGTTACGAATAGCAACTTTGCCAATTTCTGCTTGATGTTCTACTTGTTTGACAAGTTTATTGCGCACTTCTTCTGTAATGATGGGAAGGGTAACATAGACTTCATCTTTATCATTTCTTGTGGTAAAACCAAAGTGATTATGTTGGCAGATTGCAATCTCAATGGCACTAAGCAAATTTTTTTCCCAGGGTTTAACGCGGAGTGTTGTTAGGCTATCTACTTTAATGGTTGCCAATTGATGAATGGGCGATGGAACGCCGTAGTAATCAATGGTAATACCATGCAACATGTCTTCATCCACCTTATTAGCACGGACTCTTTTTAGCATAGTTTCTGCATGATTATAAGCATGCTCCATTTCTGTTCCCGCCTCTGTAAGAAAATTGTTTATATCAACCATAAGAAAAAGACAAGTTACAAAATAAAAATGGCGAAACCATATATCGCACCGCTACAACCATTCGTCCTTGCTTCCTTCCGGACCTGGGGGGCCAAATAGGAGCTGGTCGTATAGGTTCGCCAACACAAATCTATACATTTCAAATGATTTAACCAAAGCTATACTAAAATAAGTTTATATAATAATACTATAAAATATGAAAATCACAAGTTTTCACAAAAAGAGGGAGAAACATGTATGATAGAGGGACCTATATGCTAATATGCTTGAGCAAATAACACACGTTGTGTAGAAGGCTTACCACTATAGACACAATAACCTGCCTCTTTAGGAAAATCAAAAGGAATACAACGTATTGTAGCTTTTGTTTCTTCTTGAATAGCTAGCTCTGTAGCAGTTGTCCCATCCCAATGGGCCGCAATAAACCCTTTTTTGGTCTGCATAACTTCTTTAAACTCTTGAAACGTATCTACATAATACAAAGATTCTTGTTGGAAAGTCAATGCTTTTTCATACATGGCACACTGCATATTGCACAATGTTTGCTCAACATATGCTACTAGGTTATCCAAACCAACAAATTCTTTTACTCCTGTATCTCTACGCACAACTTCAACAGTTTTATTTTTTATTTCATATGGACCAACACTCATACGCAAAGGAACTCCTTTTGCTTCATACTCGTTAAATTTCCAACCTGGATTATGCGTATCTCGAAGATCTAATTTTACATCGATGTTTTGGTCTTGTAGTTTTTTCGTTACTTCTAACGCATATGCATGCACGGTTTCATTTTCTATGCTTTTATGGTAAATAGGTATCACAACTCCTTGAAAAGGTGCTATTTTCGGCGGAAGCACCAGGCCTTTTTCATCACCATGCACCATAATCAAAGCTCCTATCAAACGTGTTGTAGTACCCCAGGACGTACCCCATACATAGTCAAGTTGCCCCTTTTCATTGGTGAAAGAAACATCAAAAGCTTTAGCGAAATTTTGTCCTAAAAAGTGTGACGTCCCTAGTTGCAATGCTTTACCATCCTGCATCATTCCTTCCATGGTATAAGTATGAACAGCTCCTGAAAATTTTTCATGTTCTGTTTTTTCACCAGCAATCAATGGTAAAGCTAGATTTTTCGAAAAGACAGCAACATAATTTTCTAACATTTTTAATGTATGAGATTTTGCCTCTTCTGCACTAGCATGTGCTGTATGCCCTTCTTGCCATAAAAATTCAAGCGTACGCAAAAAAGGACGTGTACGTTTTTCCCATCTCACTACATTAGCCCACTGATTCATAAGTAAGGGCAAATCTCTATATGATTGAATCCATTTACTAAAATGATCCCAAATAATGGTTTCCGATGTTGGGCGTACGACCAAAGGTTCCTGCAATGCTGCAGTTGGATCTACAACAATGCCTTTGCCATCACTATGTAAACGATAGTGTGTAACAACTGCACACTCTTTGGCAAAACCATCTACATGCTGTTGTTCTTTAGAAAAGTAAGAAAGTGGTATAAACAAGGGGAAATAAGCATTTTGATGGCCTAGCATTTTGAATGAATCATCTAATAACCTTTTGATTTTTTCCCATAAAGCAAACCCATAAGGCTTAAGCACAATACACCCACGTGTACTACTATGCTCTGCCAACCCTGCTTTGATAATAATTTCATTATACCAATCGGAAAAATTTTCTTTTTGTATACCCATAACTGTTTTTTAGCAAAAAATACTTGACCCAATATAGCAAAATTACAATTAAAAAAGCCCCTGAATTCTATAAAAACATACCTAGCATATCTTAATGCAAAAAATAATGGATAAGTATAGCTCCCATAGCACCTAAAATAACAAATAGCACTTGTTGTACACCTATTTTATGATGTGGATTAGATTCAAATAAAATCGTGCTAGCAATATGGAAAAGTGTACCGGTCGCTAATGCATTAATCACGATTAAATGATAACTGGATAACAAAGTAAAAGATTCACAATACCCATAAACAACACAACCTAAGGGAGCTGCAATAGCAAACAAAAACAAGGCCAAAAATATATGAAGACGACTTTGTTTGTTGATATATAAAAATGATGTTAACGTAAACGCAGCGGGTAACTTATGCAGCATAATGGCAATCCAAACATCAAAATCTACCTTGGGTAATATAATGCCTTCAATAAATGCATGTAAACACAGTGCTACAACCAAACTTATAGAAGAACGTCCCCCTTGCGCAAGATGTCCATGGGCAACACTACCCCCAAAAACATCAAGAAAGAACTGAAGGAAAAAACCAATTAACAAATAAATACCTATTGAAGTAACACCTTCATCGTGTGCTTTTTCAAACAATTCTGGTATCAAATGCACAATTGCTGTGCTAAACAAGTAACTTCCTGCAAAAGCGAGCACATAACTAAAGTGGTGTGACGACAAGCTAGGAAAAGCATACACTAAAATTCCACTACCCATAGTAACAACTATGAGCAATGGAATAAAAATATAATCGAACATATTGCAATGATTAAAGGTTCATCATTGCTTGGCTTCCTTTATTTCATTTTCTTCGCACTTTTTTTCTTCATATCATCCATATTCTTTCCTTTCTTCATTTCATTCATCTTTTGCATAGCATTCATGTCTTTCATATCCTGCATAGCATTCATATTCATGGCATTCATACCTTGCATTTTATTCGTCTTCTTCATTTCGTTCATCTTTTGCATAGCATTCATGTCGTTCATATCCTGCATAGCATGCATATTCATGGCATTCATACCTTGCACATTATTCGTCTTCTTCATTTCGTTCATCTTTTGCATAGCATTCATGTCGTTCATATCCTGCATATTCATGGCATTCATACCTTGCACATTATTCGTCTTCTTCATTTCATTCATCTTTTGCATAGCATTCATGTCGTTCATATCCTGCATAGCATGCATATTCATGGCATTCATACCTTGCATTTTATTCGTCTTCTTCATTTCATTCATCTTTTGCATAGCATTCATGTCGTTCATATCCTGCATAGCATGCATATTCATGGCATTCATACCTTGCATTTTATTCGTCTTCTTCATTTCGTTCATCTTATGCATAGCATTCATGTCATTCATTTTCTGCATAAGCTCACTTTGCATCTTCTCATTTTCTTTCATGTATTGAACAACAGCTTCTTTGCCTTGCCCCATACGTTTACCTTCATAGGAAAACCAAGCACCTGATTTCTGAATAAGACCCAAAGATACTGCAATATCAACAATTTCCTCCATTTCTGCTATACCTTTTCCATATATGATATCAAACATAGCTTCTTTAAAAGGAGCTGCTAGCTTGTTTTTCACAACGCGCACCCTTGTCTTTTGACCTATTTTAACACCATCTTTATCTTTGATAGCACCAATATTACGAATATCCAAACGCACAGACGCATGGTATTTCAAAGCATTGCCACCAGGCGTAACTTCTGAAGAACCAAACACAAAACCAATTTTATGACGTAATTGGTTAATGAAAAGGCATATAACACCAGCCTTGTTGATAATAGCGGTAAGCTTACGCATAGCTTTTGACATCAACCGTGCTTGTCCAGCCATGTTATGATCACCTATTTCTCCTTGAAGTTCAGCCTCTGGAATAAGTGCAGATACTGAATCTAATACAACAATACCTACTACTTCTGTTTTTATGCAATATTCTATCACATCCAAAGCTTGCTCTCCATAATCAGGTTGACATATCAACATATTTTGAACATCGATCCCTAGCTGTTCCGCATAATTTTTGTCAAAAGCATGTTCCGTATCAACCAAAAGAGCCCTTTTACCACTCTTTTGCACATTAGCTATCGCATGCATTGCCAAAGTTGTCTTACCGGAAGCTTCAGGTCCAAAAATTTCAACAATACGCCCTTGGGGATATCCACCTGTTCCAAGTGCTATATTAAGCCCCACAGAACCTGTAGGAATGACAGGCACATTACTAATTTGTTTTTCTCCCAAATTCATGATGATACCCTTTCCATATTTTTTTTCTAAATATTGGAACATGATTTTCAATTGCGTAGCCATTGCTACTGCTGTTGTTTCATTTTGTATTTTTGCTTGTTGTTGCATAGATATTTAATTTAGAGTTATACTATAATATAACTATTTTAAAAACCATAACAAAAAAAAGAATACAATTTTTTGCAGAACTTTGTCTTAAATAAGCATTCTTGTAAAAACAATTGAAAATTATACTTTTGTATGCAATGTTTTCCCTAAAATAAGTAGCTTTTCACATCATGTGTGTATATTTATTTAAGTGTACCATAAAGGTGTAATGTTCTTTATATATATCATACATATTGACACGATGATAACATGGATCAAGAAAAAACTACGTAGCTATTTTGGTTTTTCAGAAGGTGAAATCAACGGGACATTGGTGTTGCTTTTCATTATTACAATAGCAATTGCTATACCATTTTTCTATTGAAACACGATTTCTATCGTAAATCATAATAGGTTGTTTGCTATTTTGCATTTTATTGTTTAAATTTCTCCTCTAACTGCGAAACTCTTTGGAGACAAGTTGTTGTTAATTTAAAAACCACATTAGTGAAAACACAAAAAATAGTTATGGTTCTGTTATTGTTCGGTGCATTAACAGGTATGTTGATACCCACAATACAAGCTACTTCAAAAAGCACCAACACTGTGTTCGCTCAAGAAAAAAATGTAACCACTGTAGACTTCTTGAGTTTTGAACAACAAGTAGAGGTCGTTCGCATTATACACAAAATAGTTTGTCTAGTGTCCATTTCTGTTGCTTGCTATCAGTGGTGGAAGGCTATGAAGCAAAAGACATCTTTTGGCTACCAAGAATACCTCATATTGTTGCGATGTGTCTTCATATCTGTAGCTTCGTTGATGCTTAGTAAGATTGTTTTCTATATTATCAAGCAAAACAAAGCAAACACAACAGAAGATAAAGGAGATAATGAATCGTCTCAATCATCAGATAATGTTCATCGTGAGTTGGTTTCAGTAATAAAAGAAGAGCCTAATAATCCGCAAAAAAAAGTAACACGCATTACATTAGACGAAAAAAACGAGGCTTTCCTACTTGAAAATTTAAATCCAATGTCATGTCCATTAAATGATAGTACGTCTAACATTTTGTGGGGTTGTAGTTTACCTGCAAAAAATACCGTCATTATCAGCAGAACCAAATCAAATGTTTCACGTATTACATGCAAAGCAACCACACAACACAATAATCAAGTAATCCCCTCATCTAGTACATCATTTGATCCTCCGATCAGTGACAACAATCCAGACGTTACGCGCAATTTTATATCACCTAACGAGTATCTAACAATGCAAGGAACACAATATAATAATCCAATTAATGGAACTTGCACACAACAAGTAACTGTAGATACCTATGGGTTATATGTGATTCCTCAATTATTTGGATTAAAAAATCAGTGTACTAAAGCAATAACAGAGCCTTGGAAAAAGGC
Organism: uncultured Bacteroidota bacterium; assembly: GCA_942492555.1. GTDB lineage: Bacteria > Bacteroidota > Bacteroidia > Cytophagales > Amoebophilaceae > JBCCVH01. Next base: position 112,611 of record CALOEX010000014.1, read on the forward strand.
AATTAACGATCCTTCGTTGAGTTGCCGTCAACTTATTAAGACCTCCTAAACATTGTTGTAAGGAAGTTTGTGTACAAAAAATACAAATAGGTTTAAATAGCTTTAATAAAAAGATGATATTTTCTCAAAGTACTTGTTCGGAAGCTCTAAACAAACACATTAAATTTTCTATGCTTACTAACATAAAAAAAGAATATTTTGCTGAAAGTTTTTATTGGGTGATATTTCCAAAAATGTTGAAAAAGCGCTAACTTTGTGGGATTTTAAAATGCAATCTTTTTGAAAAATATATCATGAAAGCAAAAACACAAACAGCTGTTATCTCTATAGATGGCAAACAAGTTCCCGTAATAGAAGGGCAGTATCTATCCGTTGATTATCGTAATGTCCAAGTAGGCAGTGTATTACAGTTTAATGACGTTCTTGCTATTTTTGATGATAGTACAAATAGCATAGGAGCTCCTTATATCTCTAATGCCTCTGTGGAAGCAGAAGTGCTTGGACAGGCCAAGGGAGAAAAAGTCATTGTCTTTAAAAAAAAGAGGAGAAAAGGATATAAAGTTAAAAATGGATTTAGAAAAAAATATACCCAGGTTCTCATCAAAAAAATAACAAACAAAAATTAATCCAATATGGCACATAAAAAGGGGGGTGGAAGTTCACGTAACAAAAAAAATCACCCCATAGGCAAAAGATTAGGAACAAAAAAAACTCACTTAGAACACATTCTACCAGGGCAAATCATCGTTCGCCAACGAGGCACAAAAATCTTTCCTGGAAAAAATGTTGGTTTGGGAAGAGACCACACCTGCTTTTCCAAAGCAGAAGGCTATGTGTTCTTCTCTAGAAAAAAAGGTAATGTGTTTGTTTCTGTGATTCCAACAGATGCTTTAGTAGAACAAAAAGCATAAGTTACTTACTTGATACTTTTTTAAAGGGATAATAATGATAAAACTTATTATTGCAATATTAGCGTTGGGCTTAGGTTATGGTGCTTATCATGAAGTAGTAACCATAAAATCCAAAAAAGAAGCTACGTTGCAAGACGAAAGAACAAATCTCCAAGAAGCAAGTATCAAAGAAAAGGCTAAACAACAAAATACGCATGAAAAAATTGTAGAGTATCTGCATTCTGGGCAGGTAAGTGTTGCACAGTTAAAAGTAGATTTGACACACAATTTATCTGATAATGAACTGAGAAAAGGATTGCAAGGCGATGTTTTTGACGAAACAATGCTTAATCTGTTTATATCTCGATATATAGGTAATGCTTTGTTTGCTTTTTTTTTCTCTACCAATATTTATTTGATATTGCCTTTGATTTTTTCGGGAGCTAGCTCTCTTGTAATAACATCGCTACTTGCTTCTTTTAATATCTTTCGTACAACTCTTGCTACTACAGCATTAGAAGGCATTATATCTCAAAAACTTATGAGCTTTTTACTGCATAATAAATGGATCTTCCTGGCAATCAATGTGTATTTATTCTATAAACTTTGGTGGGCATGCCGTACCCCAAGTTATTTAATGATTGCCTTAAATTCTTCCAACTACTACAATAAAGCACACAAAGAAAAGATTTGCAACTTTCTTGTAGACATCATGATAGAAAAAAATATTGATTTCACAAAATGTAATCTAGTAGTGGACAATATTTATGAAGCCTTGCAGGCCAAACAAGTCAAGAAACAACTAAAGTATATTGAAAAGGAACTACCAAAAACTTATGAAGATACCTATTGGAACTATCTTTGGGCTTATTATCAAATCAAAATTATCTTTGAGTTTCTAATTAGAAAATCATGTTGCATTATTAAAAAAGTAACAGTCTTACATCTGGCTTACGAAGCAGATTTACCAAGTATTCAAAAGAAAATAGAATCCCATAGTCCACAAACAAAAGAACAGGTGGTGGGATTTAGTTTTAAAGATTCAGTTGTTGATATGCTACGTAATTTTAAGGAAGAAGAACAACTGTATATGTTAGTACTTCAGGCACTCCGAACATTCTTTGTAGGAGCAATGCCTATACCTGATTATTTTTCACTTAAAAAACCAGCAGATTTTAAATCTGTATAACCCATAAGGCAAACAGAAAATAAAATAGAAGGAGCAAGTTTTTACAATAAATATATGTACCATGAATATAAGATCCCGTATTAATTTTACCATTGACAGATTTTTAAAACAAGTATTGACTTGGCATTGTTTTATTTATGTGTTTTGGCTAATTTCAATAGGGTTGATGGTCCTCTTTTTAGGAGATGCAGGTAGAGAAACCTACAATAATTTTCGGCATTTTTTCATTTTACAACCCAGTGCTGTTTGGCAAAAACCATGGACAGTATTCACGTACGCCTTTGTGTTTTTATATGTTGAATTTTTCTACTTTTTGCATTTATTATTTTTATTGTACTTTTTTGGCTCAATTGTTATCAACATTCTGGGCAAACGCCACTTCATCATTATATACTTAACAGGCATCATTATATTAGGGGTTTTGTTTGTTCTTTGTAGCAATATTGTCCCCCTTTTGAAAGAAAAAAAAGATGAAATTCAAATTTCAACTCCACTTGGAGTCATATATGTACTCATAGCCACCTCTATGGTATATGCACCCAATCGTAAAGAATATTTTTTCTTCTTACCTGCAAAATTAAAATATGTGGGTTGTTTCTTTTTGATTACTCCTTTGGTAGATATTGCAACGTATTATCAAAGTCCTGATGGCATCCATCAGTGCTTTATGAATCTTTTAGGTATTATGTACGGTATAGCATATGGATTATGCGTAAAACATGCAAAGTATCGGCAACAAAGTGAAAAAAGTACCTCACAGGGAAAATCTCTCATAAACATTGATGAAATATGGGAAAAAATGTCTCGCACTGGCTATGAATCCTTGACTCCCGAAGAAAAAGAACTGCTTTTCAAACAAAAAGATCGATCATAAACTACTGAGGATACAATGGCTATACAAAATACATTCACATTGAAAAACGGACTTCGAGTATTGTTACAACCTGTTAAAGACAGTAATATCGTCGTTATAAACCTCATGTATCTCGTAGGGTCTCGCAATGAAGATCCCAATAAAACAGGTTTAGCACATCTATTAGAGCACATTGCGTTTGGAGGTTCGCAACATGTAGAAAATTATGATAAAACCCTACAAGCAGTAGGTGGGAAAAACAATGCATATACTAGCAGTGATGTTACAAATTATTGGTGTCAGCTACCTGCAAACCAACTAGAAGTTGGTCTTTACTTAGAGTCTGATCGCCTATTAGGATTATCATACAAGCCTGAGGTGCTAGAAGTGCAACGCAACGTTGTCATTGAAGAGTTTAAAGAATCCTATTTAAATAAACCCTATGGAGATGTATGGAGCATATTGTGTAATGAATCCTATAAAAAACACCCCTATTCCTGGTCTACAATTGGCAAGAAAATCTCTCACATAGAAAGTATTACCCAAAAAGATGTTATTGCTTTTGGAGAAAAATTCTATACTCCTTCCAATGCTGTTTTAGTAGTTGTAGGAGGTTTTGATCTTACAGTAGCATATAGTTTGGTAAAAAAGTGGTTTGATGATATCCCTGCCAAACCAGCTCCTGTATACAAGTTGCCACAAGAAGATAACATCAAAAGCAGTCATTTACATGTGACAAGAGACGTACCTCAAAATGCCTTTTATAAAACATTTCATATTCCTGGGCGAGTACATGAAGACTATAGTGCCTTCAAGATACTTCTCAACTATTTTGATGATGGCAAGTCCTCTCTTTTTTACAAAGAGCTAGTAGAGAAAAAAGAACTCGCTAGCAGCATTGAGGCTTATTTTACAGAGACTTTTGATCCTGGTTTATTTGTGATAGAAGCCAAACTACAAGACAGTGTTGCCTTTGAGATTTTTGATGAAGCTTTGCAAGTTTTGATGCAACGTGTAATGGATGGGCATATAGAGGAAAAAGATTTACAAAAAGCAAAAAACCAGGAAGAAGCCCACTATGCTTTTGCACAAATTAGCCTTATAAACAAAGCGGAAGAGCTTGCATATGCTGTAACGTTAGGAGATAAAAATTTTTGGCAAGAGGAAATAAAGCGTGTACTACAATGTAGTAAGCATGACATACAACGTATCAGCTCAAAAGTATTTGATCAAGAAAACAGTCATACTGTGTACTATAAAGCACAGATAAATAACAAGTAAGATAATACAAAAGGTATTATCGGTGTAACAGGCGGATGAGCAATGCTGTGAGTATTTCTTTTTCTTGGCTTTTGGCAGATATTCCTTTGAGTTGCAAATCAGCTTCATGAAGTACTTGCAAATAGTTTTCGATAGATGTTTCGGGATGGTTTTCGCTTGCTATTTGATAATCTTTAAGAAAGAAGGGGTGTATTTGTAGCTCTTGTGCTTGAGTACGTGTGTCTCGTTTTTTCAGGTGGTGTAGCTGAAGTGTTTTAACAAAAAATGTAGTCAAAAGACTAGTGATAAGTATGGGAGGGTGTTGTTTGGCGTTTTTTATTAAATAATAGAGGATCTGGAAAGCTTTTTCCACGTTTTTAGTAGCTACCATACGTTGTAATTCAAAGGGGGTGAAAGCACGTTGCATACCCACATGCTTGGTGATAATTTCTGCGTTTATTGTGGTTTGCAGAGGAAGATTGATCATAATTTTTTTTAGTTCATTAGCAAGGAGATGTAGGTCTGTTCCCAGAAGGCTTTGCAAAATAGAGATAGCTTCTGGAGAGATTTGGTATCCTTTTTGTTGCACATATTCTTTGATCCAATCTGGTATTTGGTTTTCATAAATACGCGGTGTAGTAAACAGAGTATTGGTACTTTTTTGAAAGTGTTCTAAAATAGTTTTATTTGTAAGGGTTTTCGTTTTGTACGCAAAGATCAGAATGGTGTGCGCGCTTGGATTTGCAAGATAATTGAGGAGTATTTTTTGCCCTTGTGCATTTTTTAGGTCTACCATTTCTTGGGCTTCTTTAACGATGAGCAGTTGTTGTTTGCCCAAGAGAGGAAGACAACGTGCATAACCAATGATATTTTTTAAGTTTTGTTCTTTGCCATAGTATATGTGAAAATTCATTCCTTTTGTATGTGTTGGCAGAAATTCCTGTTCAAAGAGCTGGATGATAGCATCGATGTAATATGTTTCCTGCCCCTGCAAAAAGTATACGGGGGAGTATATTTTTTTTTCAATGTTTGCTTTTATAGTTTGAAATGAAAGGTTCATCATGGTTATTCATCTATCGTTTTATATTCTTTTTGGAGTTTTTCCAGCTGGGAAGTATCTATTTTTTTTTCTTTTATGGTTACTAAATTGCTTATTTCTTGGATTAAAGCCTCTTGGCGTAAGCGACTTCTAACATGGATATGAGTACCTTTAGGATTTTGGAAGTCCTGTTTTACCAATTCCACTATATCTTCAGTAATAGTGGGGCTATTATCATTGACCATATATTTGAAATATCCCACAAGCTCTTCTAGTACTTTTTGGTCATCTACTTTTATTTTTAGATCATTCGCATATTGTTGAACAATATGTACCCAAAGCAATTCTTCGTTTTTTTTATGTTTTTCATGAATGGTAGCACTCGCTTGTTCTATTAATACTTTCGATATTTTTTTTGCAAAAATGTTATCTGCATCTTTTTGTGCAACTAAAAGAGCTCGTTTTGTGACTTCTTTTAGAAAGGATTCATGTGTTTTTTCTTTGATTTCTCCTAGATACTTATCGAAAAATGCCTGATTGAGTTCAGGAAGTTTTACACGAAAAATATTGTTGATAACAATAGTACAGTCTTTGTTTTTTTCTTGTGTTTTTGGGAGGAAAGTAAATAAGCGGGGTGTTTTTTCAATGAGTTTATGGGATATGGTAATGGTTTCTTGTAGTTTTTTACCAAGGGCTTTTATTGTTTTATTTAGGTCTTCACTGATGGTAAAGTGAAAAGTATTTTGTTGCTCATGCTGTTCATTGAAAAGAAATCCTTCTACAATATCTTTTTCTTGGATAGTATCTACAGGATCGTAAGTCTGATACATCTGGCGTACCGTTTCGATGTATTTATTGAGGTATTCATCTGTAACAGAAGTGATTTGGTACTTTTCTATTTCTGTTTTTTTGTCCAAGGTAAATTGGGGAAGAGGACTACCTTCAAATGTATAAGAGAGCTGAAAAGATGTTTCGTTCGCCCAGTTTATGTTGTTTGTTTCTTCTGTAGGCGTGGGGTTTTCTGCGATCATAAAACGGTTTTTATGTATGTATCTATGCATTTCTTGATCAGTCATCTCCAAGATAATTTCTTGACGAAGCTGGGGCCCATATTTATGTTTGAGAAAAGCAACACCCATGTTGGAGTTTTTTCTAAATCCTTTTACCTGATTGTTTTTTGTATACTCTTTCAGTTTTTTATGGAAGGATTCTTTATAATCTAGGGGATCTATTTGAAGAGTAAAAAGATAGCGGGAATCATTTTGTTTTTGCAATGTTGTTTTCACGATTTTTATGGTTAGTTGTGCGGGTGGAGGGACTTGAACCCCCATGCCTTGCAGCGTTAGATCCTAAGTCTAGTGCGTCTACCAATTTCGCCACACCCGCAAAGGACAAATTTACTTTTATTTTTATTGTTGTGGTAATCCTTTGGGATTTTTTTCATGATGGGAAATGTTTTGTATCTACATTTTTTAGGTTAGATGTAAAACTAGAGAAGACTTTGTTTATATTGGTCGTATGAATACTATTGTAGCAACATTATTAATTGCTTTTTTAGCTGCTGTTAACTGTGGCCTCATCGGTAATTTTTTGGTTTTAAGAAAACAAATCATGATTGGAGATGCTGTTTCCCACGCTGTTTTACCAGGTATTGTCATTGCTTTTCTCCTTGGAAAAAGTACCAATATATGGTTGCTACTATTAGGCGCATTCATTGCAGGTATTCCCTTCATTTTTTTTATTTCTTTTTTATCGGAGCATTTACAGATATCACATAATGCTGCCATAGGCATAGGATTTTCTTCTTTTTTTGCCTTAGGTATTGTTTTACTTGCCAAGTATGCCAAAAATGTGGATTTAGATCAAGAGTGTGTTCTCTATGGAGATTTGGTTACAGCATGTAAACAAAGATGGTATTGGCATGATGTAGATATGGGGTCTCTCCCTCTTTATATATTGAGTGGGTTATTAGTTTTTAACTTTGCTTGGATTGTTATTTTGTATCCCGGTTTAGTGATCAGTAGCTTTGATACCGATTTTGGCACAGCTATTGGCATGTCAAAAAAAATATGGCATAATGGTTTCATTATTGTAACAACGGTTAATATAGTGCTGATTTTCCGCGTGATTGGTGCCCCATTAGTCGTTGGCTTTCTAGTCTTGCCACCTATGATTGCATATCTTTTTAATGATCGGTTAACAGGAATGCTTATGTATACCATCTTGATTGATGCTACGATAACATCCTCTGGTTATTTATTGGCATATTGGCTAAATGCTTCCTTAGCAGGTGCGATGCTTACTGCAAGTACCGTACTCTTCATAACTATTTTTTTATTAAACACTCCGATAAACCTAAAATCTTTTGTAATGCCCAAGCAAAAATAAGTACTGTCATTCAGTGTAAACTAGCACGTAACAAACGTTCATTAATGGTTTTTCCTAGACCAACATCTGGAAAAAAAGGTGCTATAATCATGTCTAGTTTCAATTGATCCAAATAACGTAATCCAAGAAAAAGACGGTGTGCTACCTCTGATAAAGAATTTGTACAAGAAAGCACAAACTGATGCTCTTTAGGGATAGGAAGCATCTGCATATCAAAAAGTAAAGCCCCTATTTTTTTTCCTTTGTGCATTGTAAGCAACCTATTGAAATCACCAATATACAATTTTGTACGAGGTGCATAATGGTGTGCAAACGTACCTGGAGCTTCCGCTGTTTCATTTGTTGCATAATGTTTTTGGGAGTAATGTACAGTACCTACGATAGCAGTGATTTCTTCTAAGGTAATAGCTCCTAGACGATATACAGTAGGAATGTTGTTGACCATACCAATAATAGTAGATTCCAGCCCATGCTTGCATGCCCCTCCATCAAGAATATAAGGCAACGTTGTCAGTTGATCTGCTACATGTTGTGCAGTTGTAGGACTGATATATCCAAAAGGATTGGCACTGGGTGCTACTAATGGAAAAGGAAGAACCTGTAGTAGCTCTTTGATTACTGGGTGGTTAGGTATGCGTATCCCAACAAAAGGAGAGTTTGCAGTAACAAGATTCGGGATAATTTCTTTTTTAGGGAGCAACAATGTTAGTGGTCCTGGCCAAAAATGTAAAGCAAGCTTTTGTGCTATAGGTGGAAATGCTACAACTAAATCTTGCAGGGTGTCTACAGAGTGCGTATGCACAATAAGCGGATCGCCAAAAGGACGTTTTTTAACATGATAAATAGTTTTTATAGCATCAATATCATAAGCATTTCCTGCTAGGCCATATACAGTTTCTGTCGGTATACCAATGACTTTTCCTTGTGTAAGGTAGTATTTGGCTATATTAATATCTGTTCCTATCATATTTTTGAAGTGTAGGGTAGCATAGATAAAATATTAGCAATAGAGAAGTTGACTTTTTTACACTGATTCTTCTGGATTGTTGTATTGTTTTATTTTTCTGAATAGCGTACGCAATGAAATACCTAGTAAATTAGCAGCTTCCTTATGGGTTTTTGTCTTTGCAATAGCTTCTCGGATGAGTTTTTCCTCTTGGTCTTTTAGCGATAAGTTGTCTTGGATGTTAGAAATTTCTTTTTTGGTAGGTAATTCCAAAAGTTTTGGTGCATGTGTGTTATTGGTAATTTGAGAAGCAATAGGATGCATAAGCATACGAAAAAGTTGGGGATGTTGCTTAATGATTTCCTTACTATTGATTTTTTGTTGTATAAAGTCTAGAATAACCTTTTTTATTTCCTGTATTTCCTGTTGCATATCTACGATAATTTTGTAGAGCATTTCTTTTTTTTCGTGGATAACAGCTGGTGCAACATGGGTGTTTTTATTGTTTGAAGCTTTAGACGCCGGTACAATAATAGGTGTAGGAAGATATTTTTCCAATATCGTCTCTGTAACAACACTATTTTCTGCTTCAAAAGTACCCAGTTGCCAAGTAATATTTTTAAGTTGCCGTATATTACCAGGAAACTCATAAGACATAAGCATTTGTTGTGCTAAAGGTGTAAGTTGCATCAGGGGCGTTTTATGCATGTGTGCAAAATCAAGTACAAATTTTCTAAAGAGCAAGTAGATATCCTCGCCCCGTTCTCGCAAAGGCGGTATAGATATTTCAACTTGGGCAATGCGGTAATAAAGATCTTCACGGAATTTTTTCTGTGCTACACAAGCTTGTAAATCCACATTAGTAGCAGCGATAACACGTGCATTCGTGAAACGTTTTTGTGAAGATCCTACACGCAAATACTCCTTGTTCTCCAGTACCCGCAATAAACGAGGTTGCGTATGTAGAGGCATTTCTCCAATTTCATCTAAAAAAATACTACCATTGTCACTCTCTTCAAAATAGCCTTTACGTGTTTCAGAAGCACTTGTGAAAGCCCCTCTTTCATGGCCAAAAAGCTCTGAGTCTATCGTCCCTTCTGGAATAGCACCACAGTTTACAGCAATGAAATTACCATGTCTTTGAGTACCTAGCTCATGAATAATTTTCGCAAACGATTCTTTCCCACTCCCATTTTCCCCTGTAATAAGAACGCCTATATGAGTATTTGCTACGCGTACCGCTATTTCAATAGCTTTATTTAAAGCAGGAGAATTACCGATAATACCAAAGCGTTGCTTTATTTTTTGCAGTTCATTCGTATTCATTCTTTTTTTGGCTTATATTTGCACAAAGGTAATCATTTATAACTCAATAATGGTTACTTGATCTTCAAATGTAAATAAGATATGTTTCTCGTTTCTATTATAGGTATTTTCACATCAATTGTTGCTGTAGCTTTAATATTAATTGTACTCATGCAAAAACCAAAAGGCGATGGTATGACAGCTTTAAGCAACACAAATATGCAACAATTAGTAGGAGTAGCGGAAATGCCTAGCCTTTTGGAAAAAATGACCTATGGGCTATTAGGTATTTTGTTTGCATTGACATTTTTGTTTACCTATTTACTTAGTGGACACTACGGAGGCTAAGACTTATGTAGAGTCTCCATCGTTTACTCAGTGATATTTTTTATCATTTCATATGGTTTATCAAACACAGCTATGGCAGCTTTTTTCCAAAAGCATACAGCAATTATATGGTCTCGATATACCCCAAAAAGCTTTTTCTCTACAACCAACCACACAAGACTTTCAAGGAACACACACCATTGTTTTATTTCCCTTATTACCATTTTGCAAAAAACCCATCGCTGAGCTCGGAAAGTCCCTCGGTAATTTTCTTGTACAAGAAGGAACTTTAGTAACTTCCTTTCATGTTGTTAATGGGTTTTTAAATCTTACACTCAGTGATAGTGCCTGGTGTGAAGCTTTGCGCGAATATATTGCAAAAGATTTACCCGTAGAAAAGCCCAAGAAAATCATTGTAGAAATTTCTTGCCCCAACACCAATAAACCTTTGCATTTAGGGCATTTACGCAATGTTTTTTTAGGGGATGCAATGGCGAATATTTTGGGGTTTGTAGGACATGATGTACAAAAAATCAATCATGTAAATGACCGTGGTATCCATATCTGCAAATCCATGTACGCCTACCAACAAGATCCACAAGCTTCGACCCCTGAAGCACAACATAAAAAAGGTGACCATTACGTTGGTGACTATTACGTGCGTTTTGATAAACAATATAAAAAAGAAATAGCAACACTCACCCCTAGCTTGGGTGAAGAAGAAGCAAAAAAACAAGCTCCCTCTATGTTGGGGGTACAACACATGTTACGTGCCTGGGAAAATGGCGATGTTACAGTACACGCTTTGTGGAAAAAAATGAACGACTGGGTCTATGCTGGCTTTGATGAGACATATCGATACCTTGGTATTACATTTGATAAAAGCTACTATGAATCATCCGTTTATCTTTTGGGAAAAAAAGTGGTCATGGAAGGACTAGAGAAAAAAGTTTTTTATAAAAAACAAGATGGATCCATTTGGGTAGATTTAACAGAAGAAGGATTAGGCCATAAACTTTTATTGCGTGCAGATGGCACTGCCGTATATATAACACAAGATTTAGGAACAGCAGATCTTCGTTATCAAGACTTTGGATTCGATCGTTCCATTTACGTAGTAGGTGACGAACAAGCATATCATTTTGCTGTTCTTTTCGCTGTATTAAAAAAATTAGGGCGACCATATGCCCAAAATCTTTTCCATTTAGCATATGGTATGATTGATCTTCCAGGAGGAAAGATGAAATCCCGTGAAGGAACAGTGGTAGATGCAGATACAATGATCGAAGAAATGATGATGATTGCCCAGAAACAAACGCTGGATTTAGGTAAAGTAGATCATTTTTCTAATCAAGAATTGCAAAAGTTATATAAAGTACTTGCCATTGGTGCCCTTAAATTCTTCTTATTGAAAGTTTCTCCCCAAAAAAGAATGTGTTTCGATCCACAAAAATCAATAGATTTTTTAGGTTGTACTGCTACTTTTATACAATACTGCTATGCACGTATCGCAACACTGTTGCGTAAAGCATCCGATCTTGAAATGAACTACCACGAAAATATCCCTAAAACAATGACGCTTGATCCTTTGGAAAAAAGCTTAATTATACAACTCGTGCGTTTACGTGATGTATTATATGAAGCAACTGACACATTGAACCCATCCTTATGTGCTTATTATTTGTATGATTTAGCAAAAAGTTACAATCAGTTGTATACACATCTTCCTATTCTACGTGCTTCTGATAAAGTGGGTGCTTGGCGTTTATATCTTTCTTGGTGTACAAAAACAAATTTGTTTATTTTTGCTACAATTTTAGGCATACAATTGCCAGAAAAAATGTAAGGATTCAAAAGGCCAAGAAAAATTGAAAGTAAAATTTTCTTTATTATTTTTTTTTGTTTTAAAAAAATGTAAATTGTGGCATGTTTTGAGTCTCAGATCGAGCTGAGGATCTCAAAGTCAATCTTTAAAATACATTGTAATGACAACAGAAAACAAAAAAAATGAGGAATGGATCAACGTAGATTCCCCTACAGAAAACACTGAAAATCCTGAAAATACCAGTTTTTTTCAAAAAAATAAATCTTTTTTGATCATCGGAGGCGTAGCCCTTTTATGTATCATAGTGGCTTACTGGTTATTTAGTGATGGTAGCAGTAATAAAAAAGAACCCTCTAATAAAACAGCAGAAGCCTCATGGTTCGAAAAGAAGAGGAATGAGTATACAACATGGTACAAAACAGCTTCTCAAGAACAAAAAATACTAGCAGGTATAGCAGTAGTTGCTACCACGGCTGCTGTTGGAGTAGTTATATGGAAACGCAAAGCTATCGGAGATTTTATCAAAAAAGTTTGGGATAAACGTCCTGGGAATAAAGAAAACCTGAAGAAAAAAACACCCGAAACACCCGTAAAAACAACCGAAACACCCGAAACACCCGTAAAAAAAACCGAAACACCCGAAACACCCGTAAAAAAAACCGAAACACCCGAAACACCCGTAAAAACAACCGAAACACCCTTAGAAACACCCTAAAACTTAATATTAAGAGTTAGAAGCAAAAAAAACCCTCCTAAAAAGGAGGGTTTTTTTTTGGTCATTGATAAGCTAGTGTAAAAAAATCTTTTAACGTATTGTTTACATATCATGCACAACAATATCTTCTTTATTTTCCTTTAAAAAATGTCGTATAGGAGGATTTTGGTTAAGAGATTTATAAACAAGAAAAATATTTTTTCGTTTATAACTTGGTATAGAAAGTATCTCTTGGATTTCTTTATCTGTAAAACTATAAGTGTCGTCAACAGCTGTGTTCTGCACATAATGCTCCGCATTTTGACGCCATGTTTCCACTTTTCTCTCCAGTTTTTTTTCCGCTGCCCGCTTAGGTTTTTCCAGTATCTGCTTCTTATTAAAAGCACCTTCTTCTTGCACCCCTTTAGTAGTTTTGATACCTGAATCTAAAGATATACGATCCTCCATAGATCGCACTTCATGAAGATTTTTATCAGCAATACTTACCGGCATTTGCACAAGCAACCCATCTTGAGGAAACCCTGAAGCAATAACGCTAATACGTATTTTTTTACCAAGATTTTTTTCATGCGCATGCCCCCAAATCACCATCACATCATCATTTTCAAGAATTTTTTTTAAATATTCAGTAACTTGTGCAAGCTCAGACAACGTAAATTCTCCATCTTCCGTACCCGAAGCAACAGAAAGTAAAAGTCGAGTAGATCCCTTGATAGTAGCATTGCGTAGCAGAGGCGAGTACATCGCCTGTTGAATAGCTTTCAGTGCACGTCCTTCCCCTTCTGCAAAACCAGTACCAATAACAGCACTACCTGCATTACGCAACATAGTATCAATATCACAAAAATCCACATTGATAATTCCAGGCTCATTGATAGGATCTGTAATACTCGTAACAGCATTATACAGCACTTGATCTACCAGTTCAAAAGCAGATCGCAAAGACAGAAGTTTCGTTGCATTATCAGCTTGTTGCATCAATCGTTCATTTTCAATAATGATAAGAACATCACACTTCTCTTGCAGTTTATGCACACCCTCTTCTGCACTTTGTTGTTTTTTTTTGCCTTCAAATAAAAAGGGAGTAGTAACAATACCAACTACCAACAACCCTTTTTCCCGAGCAATATTTGCAATGATAGGTGCTGCTCCCGTACCGGTGCCTCCCCCCATGCCTGCAGTAATAAAAATACTTTTTATGTTTTCAGGAAATATTTTATTGATTTCTTCTTGGCTCTCTAAAGCAGCGTTTGCACCAATCATGGGGTTTGCACCAGCTCCTAAGCCATGAGTAGTATGGGGGCCAAGTTGCAATTTGGTAGCAACAGGGCTATCTTGCAATGCTTGTTTATCCGTATTAGCAACCATAAAAGCAACATCTTTAATACCGCGATGATACATGTAGTTAATCGCATTGCTCCCTCCACCCCCTACACCAACACACATAATAATAGGAGTATTTTTAATTTTTTTTTTCTCAGTATGATTTGTTTTTGCTTTCATGAACAAAGTGTCTGTTAATTGTTAAAATGTTTATTATCTAAAAATATTTTTTAAAAAGCTCCAAAAACCCTCTTTCTTTTGTTTTTTTTCAAAGACTCCCATCTGTTTTCCTTGGTTTTTATCATATTTTTTAGCATCTACTATAGGTTTGTAAGTAGCCCAAGCAAGTCCAATACAAGTAGCAAAATCAATGTCAGGAAAATCTTTTTCATCTCCTGCTAACGATTCATAAGGATAGCCTATACGAGTTTCATAACCAGTAATATAGCTAAAAAGCTTATCTACTTTACGCAGTTTAGCACCTCCTCCTGTAATAACAACACCAGCTGGAAGTTTATTTTGAAAACCTGCCTTAACGATCTCTTGATAAACAAATTGAATGTTCTCTTCCATCCGCGCTTCAATCACACGGTCCACCAGTGGTAAAAATACCTCTTTTTCAGCATGGTTGCGCATACCTGATACCGTGATAATTTCATTTTTGCTACTGTCTTCATACGCGCTACCAAATTGTATTTTCAATGCTTCTGCCTGTGAATCCATAAGTAGAAAAGCCTGTGCTAAATCTTTTGTTATAGCATCGCCACCAAAAGGCATTGCCATGGTATACTGCAAGTTGCCATGATGATAAATAGCAATGCCTATCATACTAGCACCAATATCCACTAAACATACCCCTGCTTCTCTTTCCTCTTTTGTCAACACGGCTATACTCGAGGCCAATGGAGAAAAAATAAGGTTATCGATTTTTAACTTTGCTCTTTGTACACATTTGCGTAAGTTGTTCAAAGCATTGGATTGCATTTTGATAACATGAAAAGCACCTTCTATGTTGCTACCTGATATACCTATAGGATTTTTTAAGATTTCACCATAATCTACTATATATTCTTTCGGAATAATATCAATGATAGCATCATCTTGCGACATTAAATTGCTTTTTGTATCCTCTATAAGATGATTGAGATCCTCTTGGGTAAACTCGCTCCTTGCTACTTCTTTGGTAAGGTTAGCATGCACAATCATACTCTTAGTGTGACGTCCTGCTATATTTACATTCAGAGAATCAATCTTAAAATGGCCTGATTGAAACAATTGCTGTACTGTGTTTTCAATCGCATTTGCCATTTTTTCAATGTCTATAATATTGGCACGCACAATGCCCATAGATGGTGATGATGCAACTGCAAGCAATCTCATTTGCTCATCTATCCATTGAGCTACAACAGCTCTCACCTTTGTTGTTCCTATATCTAGTCCCATGCAGACTTTACCATTTGCTACCATAAAGCTAAAAATATTTTATGACGTTTTCGTGCTGATTTTATTTTGAATATGCACATTACTTTTTTAATTATTGAGAAAAATTTTTATTTGTATCTTCTAAAACATCTATGCAGAAAAAAGCGATAATCTTTTCAAACAGGTTATACCTCTATTGATTATACGTATTTTTTTTTATTTTTTATCATTTTTATTAGTAATGTGGGCGATATTGGATTTGAACCAATGACCTCTTCGATGTCAACGAAGTGCGCTAAACCACTGCGCTAATCGCCCAGTTAAAAATTTTCCCCAATTTATTGCTTTTGTTATTATTTTGCACGATAAATCTACATAAAAGGCTTCAAAGCGCATAATATACTGTCTAAAAGTTTATAGAATTTCTCAGTGTAGCAGATTTTATTACTCTCTCAACAACATCATTAGAGAGATACTATAAATAAAAACTCATTGTACATAGTGTACTTTACATGCATCATACTCCCGCAAACATAAAAAAACGCAAAAGGTAAAAAAATTTACCTAAAAACTCAACATTATAAAACAAGGTTATAAAAAGTGTCCTATCATTTGTTTTGTTGTTACAAAAATGTTAAAATTCGCCTTTGGACGTTTTTAATTTTTTGATTTTTACGAAGATGAAATTTATTTTTTTTGAGAAGCATATAGGTATTCATTATAGAATCAACGATATGCGGAAATGTATAGCAATGTGCGTATAGTACTTTTTTTGTTTTCCCATATATAGCTAAATTCATTTTTGTTTATAAAATGTACTGATCTTTATTTTGCATATTTAGAATAATTAGGGTATGAATGCGCATAACTTAACAGAAACAAATCCGGCTATCAATAGTCAAATGAAGGGAAGAATAGTGGAAAAAATCATTAGGAGCAGAGGATATAAGTTATCTTTAATTGCTAAAAAAATGCAGATGAGTCGTGCAACACTCTACAAGAAATTTAAGTCTAATGATTTAAGTGATTTGTTTTTGTTTAATCTTGGTAAAGTAATACGCGTAGATTTTTCTGAAGTGTTCCCAGAGTTAAAAAACAGTCTTTTTTATGTGAGTGATATAACAATAGGAGATAAAATTCCTGAAAAAGTGGTGGAAGAAATGAGATTTATTCAAAACAAGTATACTTTTTTACTAGAAGATTATAATAGGTTGTTGCGTTTTTTCGTCAAATTGATAGACAGTAATGAATTTCATTCTGTTAAAAATGAAATCAGTCGTTTTGTCGCTGACAATATGCGAAAAATGCACGAAATGACAGAGAATTAGTTTTTTAATTTTCAATTCTTTTAAAAAAAAGCAATTATCTAGCAACAATAGTGTTCATACCTAGTTTTTTTGTATTTCTCATACTTGCTTTATATAAAAAATATTCCCGATAAGCACAAGAGAAATAAGTAGACAAATTCGTTTTCCAATCAGCAAAATTTATGAAAACAGCCAAATGCCTACTCATCTTACTGGCTATAAACATGGTAAATTTTTTGCCACTCTATGCTACTGCTACTAATAATAATAGCAACGTATCCCCTGTTGCCTGCAGTACACATCAACAAAACCTCTTTTTTGCAGAGTTACCCAAAGCAAAGCAAATTGCATTACTGCAAGGATATTTAAGAAAAAATAACATTGAAATACCACTCATAATACAACACATCATTTTCCCCTTGGTTTTTATGCCACCGCTCAATTCTCATGATGCTCATTATCAAGGTAAAAATTTTTCGGGATTAAACCTTTCTGAACGTGATTTTACCAATGCAACGCTCAAAAGTGCAGATTGTAGTAAAGCTAACCTATTTGGAGCTATTTTCAAAAATACAAATGTTACAGATACTATTTTTACTGGTGCAAATTTGACCAATACACAGTGTAGCTATAGTGCATTATTTAAACAGAATACGAAGAAAATGCAATGCTCTGGATATTTTAAAAATATTTTCAACGACCTGAAAAGTATTGCGAAAATCTATCCAAAACTTCAAGAAACAGAAGATAAAATAAAGCTTTTACATATTGCTTGCGCGCTGGCTTATTTGTTTTCTTACGATACTAACAGCAAAGAATTTTATATCAAAGTGCAGTATTGGTCTTGCGAACTACTCTGTCTAAAAAATAGATTAGCGCAACATTTAGGTAATCAATTAATATGCTCTTTGCAGTGCCATTTAAACCATGACGCAGAAAACTATTGTTGGCAAACCAATTATCCACAAAATAAAATCACTTGCACACAAACACTGAATGCACCCCAAAGCAATCCTGATTTTGATAGTGCCTTAAAACAATTTAAAAAAGGCCTTACACAATATGCCGTAAAATCCAAAATCACATATGGCTTTCATTATTATAAAGAAACCATTGAAAAAACCATCCAGGGACTGGCTCAAGCTTACCCAAAAATTGAGGACAAATGCTTGCAAAACAAGATGATGCACATTGCCTATAACCTATCCAAAAGTTATGAACTTAAACATCTAGATTTTCTTTTTCATTTTTTGTATCATCAAAATTACCTTATACAAATTAGCGATAAGGTAGGAAAAGAGCTTAAAAATGCGGTACACTACAATGCATTGTTGTTTGGTTGTAGAAGCTACTAGTTAAAAAAGAGGTTAAAAATGCGATACACTACAATACGTTGGCTATGCTAACCCAAATCCAAAAGAATTCTATGACTTGAGCAAATAATTACCACTATTTTTTTCATACATTTTTCCTTGTGTCACACAGATCAGTACAAATGTGTATGCATCTGTTTTCGTTTATTATGATCATATATCCATTAAAAAGTAGCATAGGTGTTTAGGCTCTAGCATAGTAGCAAAGCTATGTACTAGAGCCTGGACATAGCGTAGCAATAGGAATGTATATAAAAAAGGAAATTTGGAGGTCTAAATACAATTAATGTTGGCTTGTTTAGGTAAAAAAACAGGTGTTAGCACATTATAGTGCAAAGCTTCTCCCTCTAGACTATGTCTATCTGGTTGTAAAATCTTGTGGTTTTAGGATGCCATGCATCAGTGTTATAAACGTTGTGTTTTGCAGAAGCCAGGGTGGAAAGGTGCTATGGCTTTGTATTTCTTTAAAGCATGTGGGTGATCCTCTCATTTTTTGGATATAGGTTGCTACTTGTTTATGATTAATGGTGACGTGCCACAGAATGCTATACGGGGTTATATTGGTTTGGCTCTGGTCTATTTCATAGCGATATGAGTTGCGGATGCCTGTGTAGTTTGTGGTGCTTGTGCATTTTCTTTTTTTGGTATTTTTTGTTCTTTGTTTGTTTTTAAGGTGCTTTGCGATGTAGTAAACGATGATGAAAATGCGAAATAGTTTCCTTTGGTTTAGTGTATGTTCTGTAGGGGTGTCACTTTGCTTTTTTTTGCCTTTGGGTTCTTTTTTTACGTTGATGCGAGAAAATTTGAGGCGCCATACTTTTTTTGGTTTGCCCTTAGGAGTTGGGGTAGTGGGATGTGTTTGACCTTCTGCTCTTTCTTCTCCTTCCTTTCGTTCATCATCATCATCTGGGCCACTGGTTGTAGGTTTGGTGGGTTTTGGTGTAGGATGTATGAGAATAAGGGGTACGAAAGGTGTGGGGTTGTTTTCTTTTTGATGTTTTAGGTTTTTTCTTTCTATGAAGAAGTAGCTTAAGATAGTGAACAGTATACTTATGAAGCTTGGGATAGTGAACACTATCATATATGATTTGTTCATATTCGTATATAAACATACATTTTTAAATTTGCAAAATTTTGGATATAAAATTATTTTTATAATAGTGCAAAGCTTCTCCCTCTAGACCAGTCTATCTGATTGTAAAATCTTGTGGTTTTTGTGTGTTTGGAGGGGGTCTGTTGTTAGGGGAGTGGTGACTAATGATTATACAGTTTGGGATAGTGAGCATTATAATGTGTAATTCATATTTGTATATACACATACATTTTTAGTTTTCCTTTTATGAAATTTTTTATATAAACTCTTTGAAATGAAAAATGAATAGCGAATAGAATAAAATGCTAGAAACCCATGAAAGATAACATAGAAATTTGCTTTTCACTTTTAGCATTTTATTGGCTATGATGTAGTATTGTCGTATCAAAGTTCTTTTGAAGTTTTATATGGAATGCGTGTTTTTTGTAACAACACCATTATATTTGAGGGTAAACTTGGACGATTTATTTATTACCGAATATATTTTAGTTAAAAACTCAATAATTTATATAAAAAAAGAAAATGTTATACGATTCCATACTCCTGGTCATTCCTTTTATAACTTTATTAACAATGATTGCCACGGGTCCTCTGTTATATCCCCATTTTTGGCATCGTTTCTACCCATACATTGCAATAGGACTCGCTTGTATTGTTATTGGCTACTACTTATTTATTTTAAAAGACACAGTCCACCCCATTGAATCTTTGGTAGACTATATTCAGTTCATTTTTTTGATCAGTGCATTATACATGGTTTCTGGCAATGTACTCATTCGACTTCACTGCAAAGCTACACCATACAATAATCTTGCTATTTTATTTACAGGAGCTCTTTTATCTAATATTATTGGTACGACAGGATCTTCTATGCTACTTATTCGCCCCTATATAAAACTGAATAAAAAACACATACGTGCCTATCATATTGTATTTTTCATTTTTATGGTAAGCAATGTCGGGGGTGCACTCACCCCGATTGCAGATCCTCCACTATTTATTGGCTTGCTAAAAGGCGTGCCTTTCTTTTGGACAGTAACACACAATTTTCTAGCTTGGTTGTTAGCACTATCACTACTAGGAGGAGTCTTTTTTTGGTTTGATAAAAATAATGTGTGCATACAAGCAACTACCCAAACGGAGACCCCTATTCAAATAATAGGGAAAAGGTATGCTGTACTCTTCTTATTTATTGTAGCAAGTCTTTTCCTTGATCCTAACCAATTGAATTTTTTGCCTTATATCCCCCACCATGGGCATAAGATTTCTTTTGTACGAGAGCTAATACTATTTACGATTATACTGGGTGTATACCTAAAAGGAGACAAGGCAATTTTAACAGAAAATAATTTCAGCTTTGCTCCACTAAAGGAGGTAATTTTTATTTTTATGGGGATATTTGGCACCATGATGCCCGCCATTGAACTCGTTGGGGATTTTGCACAAAAAAACAGTGATTACATTTCACCCAACAGTCTTTACTGGAGCACAGGCATACTATCGAGTTTTTTGGATAATGCACCTACTTATTTTAATTTCCTAACAGCAGGCATGTCTGCCAAAGGACTGCATGTCTCCTCTGTGCAAGATGTCATTGCTTATAGTAAATTGTGGAAAACACAATTGCAAGCAACATCCATTGCTTCTGTATTCTTTGGTGCCATGACTTATATAGGCAATGGCCCCAATTTTATGGTAAAGGCTATTGCAGAAGAACAAGAAATTGCCATGCCTAGTTTTGTTGGTTACATTTGGCAATTTGCCATACGCTACCTACTTCCTATCCTGGGTGTGATTTGGCTTTGTTGCTTTGCTTTTTCTAATATGCAATAAGCAATCTCTATATATTTGCAACACTTTTCAAAATAAAAATATGGTAAAAATCGGAGCTATAGAGCTTGGTGATTTCCCTTTGTTACTAGCACCTATGGAAGATGTGAGCGACCCTCCCTTCCGTGCTATCTGTAAGGAGCAAGGAGCAGATATGATGTACACAGAATTCATTGCAGCGGAAGGACTCATTCGAGACGTAGCAAAAAGTGTACAAAAACTAGACATATACGATTATGAAACGCCCATCGGCATTCAAATATTCGGAGAAAACATTTCTTCTATGGAAAAAGCAGCTGCCATAGCTGCTCAGGCAGAACCTTCTTTAATTGACATTAACTATGGTTGCCCCGTAAAAAAAGTAGCCTGTAAAGGAGCTGGTGCCGGCATATTGCTAGACCTACCAAAAATGCAAACCATGACAAAAGCAATTGTCAAACAGGTACAACTGCCCGTAACCGTAAAAACACGTCTTGGATGGGATGAAAACAGCATTAAAATTTTAGAAGTAGCACAAAGACTGCAAGATGTAGGCATACAAGCCTTAACGATTCATGGTCGTACACGCAAACAAATGTATACAGGAAAAGCAAACTGGGACTACATTGCAGCAGTAAAAAACCATCCTAGTATCCATATTCCCATTTTTGGCAACGGAGATATAGACACACCAGAAAAAGCGGTAACCTACAAAAAAAAATATGGTGTGGACGGCATTATGATAGGGCGTGGTGCTATTGGTAACCCTTGGTTTTTTGCACAGATTAAACACTATGTAAAAACAGGAGAACGCTTGCCTCCTCCCACATTATCCATGCGCATTGAAACCATCAAACGCCATGTAATGCACTCCATTGTTTGGAAAGGTGCCAAAACAGGCATTTTTGAAATGAGACAGCATTACACCAATTATTTACGTAGCATCAAAAATGCAAAAACATATCGCCAACAACTGGTACAAGCTACTTCTTTAACACAAATCTTATCTATTTTAAACCAACTTGAAAAAACAACCAACCCAACGGAAGAATAGTACATCCTTGTATACTGATAGTAAATTTTGCTGTGCAACCCTACAATTTTCTTTTTTTAAACAAAAACAGGATGCCGTTCGTCCTTTTAACCCTGTCATTTCTCTCATTGAGAGCATTCTATTTATGATCTTTGAGAAATTATTTCAGTCAGATATCACCTTATTTTTTTTGTAAAAAACCAACCCCAAAAACAAAAAAGCACAAAAAGATCTATGAAAAAATTTTATAAAAAATCAATATTAAAGAATTTTAAATAAAAAAATATTAAATTACAATATACAATATATACTATGCATTTATTTCAGCACAAAAAACAACTGGGCCAACATTTTTTAATAGATGTAGCCATTGCCCAAAACATTGTACACGCTTTAGAGGCACACCATGCACATAACATTGTAGAAGTAGGCCCTGGATCAGGAGCTTTAACAAAATGGCTTGTTGCAAAATTTATGAAACCCATGTATCTCATCGAGCGAGATAGCCGTTTAATTGACATGTTAAAACAACATTATAGCCATGACACTGTTACCATCATCAATGAAGATTTTTTAGCCTGGTCAACTGCACAAAAAGTAACAGGAAACATAGCCATAATAGGCAATTTCCCCTATAACATCTCCTCTCAAATTTTTTTTAATATTCTTGAAAACCGGCAGCAGATCACCGAAGTAGTATGTATGGTGCAAGATGAGGTAGCACAACGTATAGCATCTCCTCCAGGAAGTAGAAAATACGGTATTCTCAGTGTTCTTTTACAAGCATTTTATACCATTACCTATCTCTTTCAAGTACCTCCGAACGCCTTTGATCCACCACCTAAAGTCTTTTCTGGCGTAATGCGTTTACAAAGGCACTCAGCAAAATTAGCATGTGATGAAAAAGCATTTTTTCATCTGGTAAAAGCAGGGTTTCACCAACGTAGAAAAATGCTTAGAAATACTTTAACAATACTCAATAAACCCCTTGAAAAAGTAGCTCTTTGGCTTACAAAACGAGCAGAAGCACTCAGTGTAGCCGATTTTGTTACCATGACAAACTTACTTTACCCAGATGGAGACCACTAGTATATATTTTTCATTTTTATATTCTAAGATTAGAAAAATGATTACATTTGCCTCCATTTACAAAACAGTTTTTAAATTTACATACAATGATTATAAAAAATCCCAATACCATGAATAAAGTTCTCATTGCTGAAAGTAGCAAAATTCTTCAAACAATGATCAAAAAAACACTGAACATCACACAATATGATACAGAGATCGCAGAAACTGGAACAGATGCTTTAGCCTTGATTGAAAAAAATGAACAAAACTACATAGCCGTTCTATTGGATTTATGTATCACCAAAACAGATAGCATTGAAACCCTCAAACGTATACGCAATCTCAATGAACATAAAGCAAAAACCATTGTCATTGGCATGACTGGCAACCATAAGCAATATACCCCAGCAGAATTTAAAAAATTTGGATTTAATGCTGTTATTATCAAACCCATAGATTGTAGTATTATCGTTGATTTGCTAGAAAGATTAAACGACCCTGTTGCAGACTCTTGGTTAGGAGTTGTTTATGCCACAGGACGTGTTGAATTCTAAATGTTTCTAGTACCCACCGCATTATTATCTTTTTGCTACCAAAATTGCTTCATAAAATTTATACAGTGTGCTTGTGTAGTGGGTATGAATATTTCTTGTTTTTTGGGCAATAAGTACTTGTTTTTTAGGTTTCTTTCATCCCACATTCCCCACCACATTTAGCAAAAATTAAAAAAAGAAAAAGATCATGACACCATTTTTACTAAAGTACATTTTTGTAAACTAATTTACATGATTGTATAGCAAAAAATGCAACATTGTCTTTATTTTTCGTTTTTCCCTATTCATTTTCTCGTGTGTCATTTTTGGCCCATACTCCAACCCAGCGGTAAAGAGATACAATAATATTTCAAAGTTGTAGTGTATGTCATTTTTGGTCTCTACTCCAACAACCGATTCTCTGATGCGTATGAGCAGATTTTGGTGATATAAAAAATGAAAAAGTAGATGCGCATGTTGGAGCTCATAGCTTTTTGACAATTTATAGGCCGTTTCTAACATCTCTTTTTGTAGAGATCTATCCTCCACTTTTGGGTAGGCCTTGGCAATTCCTTGGATATTTTTTTCAATATTATTTTTGTACCAATTAAAACCCCATTCATCTTTTGATTGCACTTTATATTGTTTAAGCCCATCGTTAAATTGCTTGAGGTAACCAGCAAAATCAGGTTTGCCTTGTGGTAGATTGACAGTTTGCGCGCAAGTGATTTTATCTTGTGGATACTCGGTTTTCCAGCAAAAGTTGTTTGCATCATAGTTTAAACCCTTTGTCAATGAACAAACCAATTGATCGCCCAAATCTTTGGACAATCTATTTTTAAGACAGAGTAACTTGCAAGACCAGTACGCAACTTTGACATAAAATTCTGGATCTTGATCATCATAAGGCAAGCGGGCTAAGCTACAAGCAATATGCAATAGCTCAGCTTTGTCTGCATCTTTTTTAAGTTGCGGATAGACTTTGGCAATGCTTTTCAGATCATTGGGAAGATTGTTTTGATACCACTCTCCTCCACGGATTTTATTTGCTTTCATATTATCTTGAAAATGTGCTTGGTAGTCACATATCGTATGGGTAAGGATAGCATTATCAAAGAAGGCATCTGTCACATTCGTGCTCTTGAAAACAGAACCCATTAAAATGGCTTTGCTACAATCTGCCCTTTCTAGGTTTGCACTGGTAAAATCACGACCTGAAAGATTGAACCCTACAAAATTTTTACCTTGATAACGAGCGCCACGGGAATTGAGCGGTGGTATGAAAACAAAAGGAAAAATGATGTGCTGTATCACGTATGGCATGTCGAGGTTATTTCTTTTTAGATAGCCTTGTAGTAATGCGATTTGTTTTGCTTTGGGTAGCTCTGCAAAAAAGAGGTTTTGTTGATGCGTACTGTCGTCAATATGTTTTGCTTTGTTATCATGATTATTTTGAGTAGCATCAAGATAGGGCAAACTTGCGACAAGCATACCGATTAAAAAAAGAATACGTTTTTGTGTTTTCATTATCAATAGTATAAAGTTTAGCAAAGAGAGATAACGCCTCCATTCTACAGCTTTTTTTACAAAAATCAAATAAATGAACCCGAAGCAGAATACATTCACACATTTTTGTACCGATCTGTTACTGCTCACTATTCATCATTCTTTTTTCATTTACTAAAGTACATTTTTGTAAACCGCTTTACATGATGGTATAGCGAAAAAGGCAACATTGTCTTTATTGGCCATTCTTCATTTTGCGTTATGCACTTTTCATTTCTGTATACACTTTTGTACTGTTCTGTTACCATTTATTGTGCATGATTCATTCGCCCCCCCCTGCATGTGGCAAAGTCACATGCGGGGGGGGGGCGACCTATCCACTCCCCTACATCAGTAAGCAACCACCGCTTTCTGGCTCTTTTTACTTTTTCGGATAGGCTTCTTCTTTTTTTCATCATCATGCGCAACATTTTCGTCACCACATATACCGCCTCGTTGTTTGATAAGCTTCTGATGAGTAGGTGAAAGCCCGATAGCTCTCTGAAAATTTGCTCCCTTTAGTGATAGAGCACCATGATCACCTAAGACAACAAACAGATCGTATGTTTTTTGTTCATCCCAGATGCGTACCGTTTTGTCTTCACTCGCAGAGGCCAGCTTTTTCCCGTCTGGGGACCAACTCACGGATTTTACATAATACGTATGCCCCGTACACGCCTTGATCAAATTGCCTGTGGTTCCATCCCAGATTCGCACCGTTTTGTCTCTTGAAGCAGAGGCTAGCTTTTTCCCGTCTGGAGACCAACTCACGGACCAAACTGTACCCGTATGCCCCGTGCACGCCTTGATCAAATTGCCTGTGGTACCATCCCAGATTCGCACCGTTTTGTCGCCACTCGCAGAGGCCAGCTTTTTCCCGTCTGGGGACCAACTCACGGACTCCACAGAACGAGCATGCCCCGTACACGCCTTGATCAAATTGCCTGTGGTACCATCCCAGATTCGCACCGTTTTGTCCCAACTCGCAGAGGCCAGCTTTTTCCCGTCTGGAGACCAACGCACGCACACCACTTCATCCGTATGCCCCGTGCACGCCTTGATGACATTGCCTGTGGTACCATCCCAGATGCGCACCGTTTTGTCGCCACTCGCAGAGGCCAGCTTTTTCCCGTCTGGGGACCAACGCACGCACACCACAGAACGAGTATGCCCCGTGCACGCCTTGATGACTTTTCCTGTGGTACCATCCCAGATTCGCACCGTTTTGTCGAAACTCGCAGAGGTGAGCTTTTTCCCGTCTGGAGACCAACTCACGGACACCACCCAATACGTATGCCCCGTGCACGCCTTGATCAAATTGCCTGTGGTAGCATCCCAGATTCGCACCGTTTTGTCCCAACTCGCAGAGGCCAGCTTTTTCCCGTCTGGAGACCAACTCACGGACACCACTATACCCGTATGCCCCGTGCACGCCTTGATGACATTGCCTGTGATACCATCCCAGATTCGCACCGTTTTGTCGGAACTCGCAGAGGAGAGCTTTTTCCCGTCTGGAGACCAACTCATGGAGGTTACATAGGAAGTATGCCCCGTACACGCCTTAATGACATTACTTGTGGTACCATCCCAGATTCGCACCGTTTTGTCGGAACTCGCAGAGGAGAGTTTTTTCCCGTCTGGAGACCAACTCACGGAGTTTACATAAGAAGTATGCCCTGTACACGCCTTGATGACATTGCCTGTGGTTCCATCCCAGATGCGCACCGTGTTGTCTAAAATCGCAGAGGCCAGCTTTTTCCCGTCTGGAGACCAACTCACGGACACCACTATACCCGTATGCCCCGTACACTTTTTGAGTTCTTTTCCTGTGGTACCATCCCAGATTCGCACCGTTTCGTCATTACTCGCAGAGGCCAGCTTTTTCCCGTCTGGGGACCAACTCACGGATTTTACATAATACGTATGTCTGCACGCCTTGATGAAATTGCCTGTGGTACCATCCCAGATGCGCACCGTTTTGTCCCAACTCGCAGAGGCGAGCTTTTTCCCGTCTGGGGACCAATTCACGGACATAACTGCATCCGTATGCCCCATGCACGCCTTGATGAGATTGCCTGTGGTACCATCCCAGATTTGCACCGTTTCGTCCCAACTCGCAGAGGCCAGCTTTTTCCCGTCTGGGGACCAACTCACGGAGTTTACTCCAGCAGTATGCCCCGTGTACGCCTTGATGACATTGCCTGTGGTACCATCCCAGATGCACACCGTGTTGTCGTCACTCGCAGAGGCCAGCTTTTTCCCGTCTGGAGACCAACTTACGGACATAACTCTACCCATATGCCCCGTGCACTTTTTGAGTTCTTTTCCTGTGGTTCCATCCCAGATTTGCACCGTTTTGTTGTAACTCGCAGAGGCCAGCTTTTTCCCGTCTGGGGACCAACTTACGGACATAACTTTACCCGTATGTCGCAAATAGGGATACTCACCAAAATCAATTCCTTGTACTTGTGCGTTATTCCATATAGTATTTTCTAAGTAGGCTTGTCTCAGGCTCACATTGTGACAGTCACTCCCTGAGAAGTTGGTACGTAACAGAAAGGCTTGATCCAGATTAGCGCCGGGTATACGAATGCCCTGCCAATTAAGGTCATGGAGTTTGATATCTGCCATGGCTAGTATGGTGGCACTGTTGGCGGATGCAATGGCGATGTTGGGATCTTTTTTAGAGGCTTCGATATAGGCAAATAGTTGCTTTTTAAACGTATCTTTTTGCTGTACCATATCGACCAAAAAGCGAATGATTTCAGGTTGGTCATTGAGTAGTTTTTCATTGATGTCCTGATTGTAATGGATATTATTATTATGTTGAATTGGTAGGGAGGCTTGGTTAAAAATATGGCGTGCACCAAAGTATTCGAGCAATGTTTTATGGATAAAAGTCCAGCTGTTGTCTCCTATTTTGCGTAGGGGCATTCCTTCACGGATATGGACGATTTTTTTATTGTTAGGATCAAAAAACTTATGCCATACATCTGGTTGCTGTAGATTGTGTGCTTCATCTTCAAAAAGATTCTCTACAGGAGGTGTATACTTGATCACTACTTCTCCTCTTTGCAACATTTGACTTGCTAATTTTTCGGCAAACTGTTGATAAAGTTTGATGTTGATGGCTTCTATTTTTCGTTGTTGCAATCTACCATTATTACGTGCAAACCATTGTTGTGTAAATTGGTCATAGATATTTGCTCGTAGCAGTTTTATAGTATGAATAGATTGCTTTTTTTCCGTGTGGTTAGCAACAATACCAGGTAGGATATCGCAGATCATTTGTAGCAAAAAAGGATTGCTAATCATGTTTGTTAAATCGGGTATTCTATCAATGGTGGTGCGGTATTTTTGCCAATCTTTCCATACCACATTTGGTAATTGGGCAATTTTTTGCAGGTAGTGGTCTATTTGCCCTTGGTCAAAGGGTTGTAAGACCATCTCTTGGTAAAGCTTTTTTTGTGGCATGTAAGGCACAAAGTAGCTTGGGTCTACCTGATATTCTTTACGTACAGTAAAAATGACTTTATCTGCCCATTGGTGTAGTTTTTGGGTGGTATAGAGTGCTTCGTTGAGTCCTGTTTCATCATAGCCATCCAGGAGTAAAATACATTTGTATTGCTTCTGCAATTCATAGGCTTCTTTGGTCCATATGCCATGTAAATCATTTAATCCTTTTTCTATCAATTTATTGTCATTGATGGCAGGGATGAACTGTCCTAATTCCAGCAAAAGAGGTATAGGATCTTTGGGTTTGCGTGCTTTCCATAGTTGGTGGTAAAGGTAGCGCATGTAGGTGGTTTTTCCTCCACCTGAGTTGCCTTTGATGACCAGAGAGGATTTTGTACTCTCTACTTTGAGAAAATCATGCACTGCTTTGTCTACATCAAAACTATTTTCATCTTGTTCGTTCCATTTTGCTTTGGGGGAAATGTAGCTGTGCAGGCTGTTTTCGTTGCGGGCTTCTGTTTCCCATACTTTTATTTTATCGGTAAGGTTGCCAGATGCTTTGATTTCTAAGATTTGTTTGTCATGTTTGTTTTTGTATTGTTGGATATCGATTTTTTGGGTGTGTTCATGTAGGAATAGTTTTTTATCTAAGGTATGGCTGATATTCACAAGTTCTTTGTTTTCATTGGATTGTTGTTTGACTATTCTGCCTAGTATTTCCATACAATCTTGCAAGGGTTTGTTGTGTTCTTTTTTTAGTGTTGTGATAAAATACTTGATGACAAAAGACCCCTTTTTACTGTCAAGATAAGATTTAAACCCATCTACTGTAGAGTGTATGGTGTAGCAATTTGCCAATAAGTCAATGTTTTGTATAGGTTGTACGGGTTCTTCATTTTCTTCATTTCCTTTTTCCAGTTTTTTCATATCTTCCTGGGAAAGATCGTTGGTGCGACAAGAGAAAAAGAGAAAAATTTTAGGTTGGTGGGGTTGAAAAGAAGAGGCTAGGGCATTGCGGATATCTCGAATGGGTATGGCACCATCTTGGAAATAGATATAATTTTCACTACCATGGCCACTAAAGGCAAAGATAAGACCATCATGGTTTTTGCTTGCTTCTTGTATCTTTTTTAAGACACTTTTGTAATGTCTTTTCATCACAGCACCACTTGGCTTGGGATTGCTGTTATGGAGGTCATATTTGTAGGTACACCATACTTTATAGCCATAATGCTCGCTGAAAAAAGTGGCTAATTGGTATAGATCTTCTTTCACGCTTTTCAGGTTTTTGAGTGTGTATACAGGGGCTTCTTCTTGGTTTGCGTGATTGTTTTGCTTCTTTTTTTTCTTTTCATAAGTGGAACAGCCTGTGATAAATACTGCTGGATTGGTTAAAATGCTAAAAGGATACTTCTTATAAGGGTCTTGTGCTTGATCATCTAAAGAAAAGGGTACATCGTCGTTCATGAAGTCAGCTTGTGGTTGGTCGAACTGGTTGTTGCTTATGTAGGTATAGGGAGGTGTGGGCATATCGCCTTTCTCTTCATCTACATTTTTGGGTTGAATGAATTGGCTGGCTGATAGTGTTGCTAAAAAGGGGAGTATGAACAAAAAAAAGAGCATGTAATGTACATGCTCTTTGTCTTTAAAGGTTGGGTGCTTCATGGTTGTATGTTAAAAATGGCTATAAGATGTTATGTTTTATAGGTTGTTACAAAAAGAGTGTTTCTTTATTCTCTTTTTTGTTATCTAGAGGTGTTACTTTTATTTCCAGCCATAAGTATTTGTGAGAGTTTTCACCGCCTCCAATAAATATATCAAATCCTTCTTGCTTGTTGTGGCAACCTTTTTGTTCAAGTTCCTTTTCTTTTCCGTTTTTGGTTAGATAGACTCCCTCAATCGTATAAGAGCATTGAAAAAAACCACATGTTTCAACCTTTTGAATCTTGCTTTTACACTTATCCAAGGGACATGTAGCTTTCCAAATAACTTTTTCGATACTAAAAGTACCAAATTTTTGCGGTGCCCATACTTTTTTGTTATAGGCTTTGCATGCTTGGTTGATGCATATGCCTTCTAAGTTTAAGCCTTTATGAATGGTACGCCATTCAGGGGCATCGTCACTAAAAGTAGCTTCTTTTTTCTTTTCAAAATTGGTAAAGCCAAAAGGCACTGTTTCTTTCGCTAAAATTTTTGGCGTATTTTTTTGCTCTTCTTCGGACTCGGCATCTGAAAAGTCTGCTGGAGCATCTTCTTCTTTTTTAGGAGCTGCTGCGTGGAGGAGAGGTGTCATAAGCATGGCGATTCCTAATAGGCATAGCATTATAAGGTGTTGTTTTTTCATCATATAAATTAAGGGTT
The DNA here is from genome assembly GCA_942492555.1 of uncultured Bacteroidota bacterium. Taxonomy (GTDB): domain Bacteria; phylum Bacteroidota; class Bacteroidia; order Cytophagales; family Amoebophilaceae; genus JBCCVH01. Next base: position 143,674 of record CALOEX010000014.1, read on the forward strand.
AAAATTTTGTGTGTGTCATGTATTACAAAGTACATTATATGCTATATTTTATAAAAAACAAAAAATAGAGAAAAATTTTTTAAAAACTGGCGATATGCTTTTTATGTTATAGGATACTACTTTATAAAAAAGTAATGAATAACGAATAATGCAAAGAGAAAAGAAACACAATACGTGTATACATTTTTGTACTGATTTGTTGCTGTTTACTGCTCACTATTCATCATTCTTTTTTTATTTACTAAAGTACATTTTTGTAAACCTCTTTACATGATGGTATAGCGAAAAAGGCAACATTGTCTTTATTGGCCATTCTTCATTTTGCGTTATGCACTTTTCATTTCTTTATACACTTTTGTACTGTTCTGTTACCATTTATTGTGCATGATTCATTCCCCCCCTACATCAGTAAGCAACCACCGCTTTCTGGCTCTTTTTACTTTTTCGGATAGGCTTCTTCTTTTTTTTCATCATCATGCGCAACATTTTTGTCACCACATATACCGTCTCGTTGTTTGATAAGCTTCTGATGAGTATCTGAAAGCCCGATAGCTCTCTGAAAATTTGCTCCCTTTAGTGATAGAGCACCATGATCACCTAAGACAACAAACAGATCATATGTTTGTTGTTCATTCCAGATTCGCACCGTGTTGTCGTAACTCGCAGAGGCCAGCTTTTTCCCGTCTGGAGACCAACTCACGGATATTACAGAAGAAGTATGCCCCATGCACGCCTTGATGACTTTGCCTGTGGTTCCATCCCAGATTCGCACCGTGTCGTCGGAACTCGCAGAGGCCAGCTTTTTCCCGTCTGGGGACCAACTCACGGATTTTACATCAGCAGTATGCCCCGTGTACGCCTTGATGACTTTGCCTGTGGTTCCATCCCAGATTCGCACCGTGTGGTCGGAACTCGCAGAGGCCAGCTTTTTCCCGTCTGGGGACCAACTCACGGACCAAACTGTATCCGTATGCCCCGTGCACGCCTTGATGACTTTGCCTGTGGTTCCATCCCAGATGCGCACTGTACAATCTTCGCCGTACCAAGACCCACTCGCAGAGGCCAGCTTTTTCCCGTCTGGTGACCAACTCACGGAATTAACCCAAAAAGTATGCCCCGTGCACGCCTTGATGACTTTGCCTGTGGTTCCATCCCAGATTCGCACCGTGTCGTAACTCGTAGAGGCCAGCTTTTTCCCGTCTGGGGACCAACGCACGCACTCCACTACACTCGTATGCCCCGTGTACGCCTTGATAACTTTGCCTGTGGTTCCATCCCAGATTCGCACCGTGTCGTCGTAACTCGCAGAGGCCAGCTTTTTCCCGTCTGGGGACCAACGCACGCACTCCACTTTATCCGTATGCCCCGTGCACGCCTTGATGACTTTGCCTGTGGTTCCATCCCAGATGCGCACCGTGTGGTCGGAACTCGCAGAGGCCAGCTTTTTCCCGTCTGGGGACCAACGCACGCACTCCACTTTATCCGTATGCCCCGTGCACGCCTTGATGACATTGCCTGTGGTTCCATCCCAGATTCGCACCGTGTCGTCGGAACTCGCAGAGGCCAGCTTTTTCCCGTCTGGGGACCAACTCACGGACCAAACTGTATCCGTATGCCCCGTGCACGCCTTGATGACTTTGCCTGTGGTTCCATCCCAGATTCGCACCGTGTGGTCGGAACTCGCAGAGGCCAGCTTTTTCCCGTCTGGGGACCAACTCACGGATTTTACATAATCCGTATGTCCGCACGCCTTGATGACATTGCCTGTGGTTCCATCCCAGATTCGCACCGTGTGGTCGGAACTCGCAGAGGCCAGCTTTTTCCCGTCTGGGGACCAACTCACGGATATTACAGAAGAAGTATGCCCCATGCACGCCTTGATGACATTGCCTGTGGTTCCATCCCAGATTCGCACCGTGTGGTCGTAACTCGCAGAGGCCAGCTTTTTCCCGTCTGGGGACCAACTCACGGAGTTTACATCAGCAGTATGCCCCGTGCACGCCTTGATGACTTTGCCTGTGGTTCCATCCCAGATGCGCACCGTTTTGTCGTAACTCGCAGAGGCGAGCTTTTTCCCGTCTGGGGACCAACTCACGGAGTTTACATCAGCAGTATGCCCCGTACACGCCTTGATGACATTGCCTGTGGTTCCATCCCAGATTCGCACCGTTTTGTCCCAACTCACAGAGGCCAGCTTTTTCCCGTCTGGGGACCAACTCACGGAATTAACCCAAGAAGTATGCCCCGTGCACGCCTTGATGACTTTGCCTGTGGTTCCATCCCAGATGCGCACTGTACAATCTTTGCCGTCCAAAGACCCACTCGCAGAGGCGAGCTTTTTCCCGTCTGGAGACCAACTCACGGAGTTTACTACAGCAGTATGCCCCATGCACGCCTTGATGAAATTGCCTGTGGTACCATCCCAGATTCGCACCGTTTTGTCCCAACTCGCAGAGGCCAGCTTTTTCCCGTCTGGGGACCAACGCACGGACACCACAGAACGAGTATGGCCCGTGCACGCCTTGATGACTTTGCCTGTGGTTCCATCCCAGATGCGCACTGTACAATCTTTGCCGTCCCAAGACCCACTCGCAGAGGCCAGCTTTTTCCCGTCTGGGGACCAACTCACGGAGTTTACTACAGCAGTATGTTGCAAATAGGGATATTCACCAAAATCAATCCCTTGTACTTGGGCGTTGTTCCATATGGTATTTTCTAAGTAGGTTTGTCTTAGGCTTACATTGCGACAGTCACTCCCTGAGAAGTTGGTACGTGCCAAAAAGGCTTGATCCAGGCTAGCACCGGGTATACGAATGCCTTGCCAGTTACGGTCATGGAGTTTGATATCTGCCATGGCTAGTATGGTGGCACTGTTGGCGGCTGCAATGGCGATGTTGGGATCTTTTTTAGAGGCTTCGATATAGGCAAATAGTTGCTCTTTAAACGTATCTTGTTGCTGCACCATATCGACCAAAAAGCGAATGATTTCAGGTTGGTCATTGAGTAGTTTTTCATTGATGTCCTGATTGTAATGGATATTATTATTATGTTGAATTGGTAGGGAGGCTTGGTTAAAAATATGGCGTGCACCAAAGTATTCGAGCAATGTTTTATGGATAAAAGTCCAGCTGTTGTCTCCTATTTTGCGTAGGGGCATTCCTTCACGGATATGGACGATTTTTTTATTGTTAGGATCAAAAAACTTATGCCATACATCTGGTTGCTGTAGATTGTGTGCTTCATCTTCAAAAAGATTCTCTACAGGAGGTGTATACTTGATCACTACTTCTCCTCTTTGTAACATTTGACTTGCTAATTTTTCGGCAAACTGTTGATAAAGTTTGATGTTGATGGCGTCTATTTTTCGTTGTTGCAATCTATAGTTGTTGCGTTCAAACCATTGTTGTGTAAATTCGTCATAGATATTTGCTCTTAGCAGTTTTATAGTATCAATAGATTGCTTTTTTTCCGTGTGGTTAGCAACAATACCGGGTAGGATATCGCAGATCATTTGTAGCAAAAAAGGATTGCTAATCATGTTTTTTAAATCGGGTATACTATCAATGGTGGTGCGGTATTTTTGCCAATCTTTCCATTCTGCATTTGGTAATTGGGCAATTTTTTGCAGGTAGTGGTCTATTTGTCCTTGGTCAAAGGGTTGTAAGGTCATCTCTTGGTAAAGCTTTTTTTGTGGCATGTTATTTTTGTAAGGCACAAAATAGCTTGGGTCTACCTGATATTCTTTACGTACAGTAAAAATGACTTTATCTGCCCATTGGTCTAGTTTTTGGGTGGTATAAAGTGCTTCCTTGAGTCCTGTTTCATCATAGCCATCCAGCAATAAAATACATTTGTATTGCTTCTGCAATTCATAGGCTTCTTTGGTCCATATGCCATGTACATCATTTAATCCTTTTTCTATCAATTTATTGTCATTGATGGCAGGGATGCACTGTCCTAATTCCAGCAAAAGAGGTATAGGATCTTTGGGTTTGCGTGCTTTCCATAGTTGGTGGTAAAGGTAGCGCATGTAGGTGGTTTTTCCTCCACCTGAGTTGCCTTTGATGACCAGAGAGGATTTTGTGCTTTCTGGTTTGAGAAAGTCATGCACTGCTTTGTCTACATCAAAACTATTTTCATCTTGTTCGTTCCATTTTGCTTTGGGGGAAATGTAGCTGTGCAGGCTGTTTTCGTTGCGGGCTTCTGTTTCCCATACTTTTATTTTATCGGTAAGGTTGCCAGATGCTTTGATTTCTAAGATTTGTTTGTCATGTTTGTTTTTGTATTGTTGGATATCGATTTTTTGGGTGTGTTCATGTAGGAATAGTGTTTTATCTAAGGTATGGCTGATATCCACAAGTTCTTTGTTTTCATTGGATTGTTGTTTGACTATTCTGCCTAGTATTTCCATACAATTTTGCAAGGGTTTGTTGTGTTCTTGTTTTAGTGTTGTGATAAAATCGTTGATGACAAAAGACCCCTTTTTACTGTCAAGATAAGATTTAAATCCATCTACTGTAGAGTGTATGGTGTAGCAATTTGCCAATAGGTTAATGTTTTGTATAGGTTGTACGGATTCTTCATTTTCTTCATTTCCTTTTTCCAGTTTTTTCATATCTTCCTGGGAAAGATCGTTGGTGCGACAAGAGAAAAAGAGAAAAATTTTAGGTTGGTGGGGTTGAAAAGAAGAGGCTAGGGCATTGCGGATATCTCGAATGGGTATGGCACCATCTTGGAAATAGATATAATTTTTGCTACCATGGCCACTAAAGGCAAAGATAAGACCATCATGGTTTTTGCTTGCTTCTTGTATCTTTTTTAAGACACTTTTGTAATGTCTTTTCATCACAGCACCACTTGGCTTGGGATTGCTGTTATGTAGGTCATATTTGTAGGTACACCATACTTTATAGCCATAATGCTCGCTGAAAAAAGTGGCTAATTGGTATAGATCTTCTTTCACGCCTTTGAGGTTTTTGAGTGTGTATAAAGGGGCTTCTTCTTGGTTTGCGTGATTGTTTTGCTTCTTTTTTTTCTTTTCATAAGTGGAACAGCCTGTGATAAATACTGCTGGATTGGTTAAAATGCTAAAAGGATACTCCTTATAAGGGTCTTTGGGTTGATCATCTAAAGAAAAGGGTACATCGTCGTTCATGAAGTCAGCTTGTGGTTGGTCGAACTGGTTGTTGCTTGTGTAGGTATAGGGAGGTGTGGGCATATCGCCTTTTTCTTCATCTACATTTTTGGGTTGAATGAATTGGCTGGCTGATAGTGTTGCTAAAAAGGGGAGTATGAACAAAAAAAAGAGCATGTAATGTACATGCTCTTTGTCTTTAAAGGTTGGGTGCTTCATGAATGTTTCTTTATGCTATTTTTTGTTGTCAAGAGGTGTTACTTCCATTTTTAGCCATAGATAGTCGTGAGAGTTTTCACCACCTCCAATAAATATATCAAAGCCTTCTTGCTTGTTGTGGCAACCTTTTTGTTGCAGTTTCTTTTCTACTCCATTTTTGGTTAAATAGCGTCCTTTGATAGCATAGTGACATTGGTAAAGACCACATGTTTCAACGCCTTTGAGTCCTTTCTCGCTTTTACACATGGGGCATGTAGCTTCACTAATGATTTCTGCTACGTAGAAGATACCAAATTTTTGTGGTACCCATACTCTTTTGTTATAGGCTTTGCATGGTTGGTTGATGCATATGCCTTCTAAGTTTAAGCCTTTATGAATGGTGCGCCATACAGGGGCATTTTTATTAAAAGTAGCTTCTTTTTTCTTTTCAAAATTGGTAAAGCCAAAAGGCACTGTGTCTTTCGCTAAAATTTTTGGCGTATTTTTTTGCTCTTCTTCGGACTCGGCATCTGAAAAGTCTGCTGGAGCATCTTCTTCTTTTTTAGGAGCTGCTGCGTGGAGGAGAGGTGTCATAAGTATGGCAATTCCTAATAGGTATAGCATTATAAGGTGTTGTTTTTTCATCATATAAATTAAGGGTTAAAATTTTGTGTTTGTCATGTATTACAAAGTACATTATATGCTATATTTTATAAAAAACAAAAAATAGAGAAAAATTTTTTAAAAACTGGCGATATGCTTTTTATGTTATAGGATACTACTTTATAAAAAAGTAATGAATAACGAATAATGCAAAGAGAAAAGAAACACAATACGTGTATACATTTTTGTACTGATTTGTTGCTGTTTACTGCTCACTATTCATCATTCTTTTTTTATTTACTAAAGTACATTTTTGTAAACCTCTTTACATGATGGTATAGCGAAAAAGGCAACATTGTCTTTATTGGCCATTCTTCATTTTGCGTTATGCACTTTTCATTTCTTTATACACTTTTGTACTGTTCTGTTACCATTTATTGATCATTTTTATTTTTCACTATTCATTTTTCATTTCAAAGAGTTTATATGAAAAAAAATTTTCATATAATTGTATTTAAGCCTCCAATTTTCCTTTTTTATATACATTCCTATTGCTATGCTACTTTTTAACTCACATTAGAAAAAACTAAGAGAATAGAGAAAAACTAAAAGCAAATGAAGTGACGTTCCCAAATTACCCCTATATCACTTAGGTTTTCATATAACAGAAGTAATATGAAAATAATTTTATATCCAAAATTTTGCAAATTTAAAAATGTATGTTTATATACGAATATGAACAAATCATATATGATAGTGTTCACTATCCCAAGCTTCATAAGTATACTGTTCACTACCTTAAGCTACTTCTTCATAGAAAGAAAAAACCTAAAACATCAAAAAGAAAACAACCCCACACCTTTCGTACCCCTTATTCCCATACATCCTACACCAAAACCCACCAAACCTACAACCAGTGGCCCAGATGATGATGATGAACGAAGAGAAGGAGAAGAAAGCGCAAAAGGTCAAACACATCCTACCACTTCAGCCCCTGAGAGCAAACCAAAAAAAGTATGGCGCCTCAAATTTTCTCGCATCAACGTAAAAAAAGAACCCAAAGGCAAAAAAAAGCAAAGTGACACCCCTACAGAACATACACTAAACCAAAAGAAACTATTTCGCATTTTCATCATCGTTTACTACATCGCAAAACACCTCAAAAACAAACAAAGAACAAAAAATACCAAAAAAAGAAAATGCACAAGCACCACAAACTACACAGGCATCCGCAACTCATATCGCTATGAAATAGACCAGAGCCAAATCAATATAACCCCCTATAGCATTCTGTGGCACGTCACCATTAATCATAAACAAGTAGCAACCTATATCCAAAAAATGAGAGGATCACCTACATGCTTTAAAGAAGTAGCAAGCCATAGCACCTTTCCGCCCTGGCTTCTGCAAAATACAACGTTTATAACACTGATGCATGGCATCTTAAAACCACAAGATTTTACAACCAGATAGACATAGTCTAGAGGGAGAAGCTTTGCACTGCAATGTGCTAACACCTGTTTTTTTACCTAAAAAAGCCAACATTAATTGTATTTAGACCTCCAAATTTCCTTTTTTATATACATTGCTATTGCTACGCTATGTCCAGGCTCTAGTACATAGCTTTGCTACTATGCTAGAGCCTGAACACCTATGCTACTTTTTAATGGATATATGATCATAATAAACGAAAACAGATGCATACACATTTGTACTGATCTGTTACCTTTTATTGCTCACTATTCATCATTTGTTTTTCATTTACTAATGTACATTTTTGCAAACCGCTTTACATGATTGTATAGTAAAAAATGCAACATTGTCTTTATTGTTCACTCTCTGGTGCTTGTATGCTTTTTAAATGGATTGGCAGATTTGTTCAATAGCTGTGCGAATGCGTTGTCTTACTTTTTCCGGAGTTCCTGTTCCTTGAATGTTTACAATAATATCCTGATAATAATGGATGATAGGTTGACTGTATTCTTTGTACAAAGACAAACGATGTGCGATTTTCTGTTCATGATCATCATCACGCCCTTCCATGTCACGACGTATTGCCAAGCGGTTTTGGATCGTTTGCTGATCTACTTCTAATAAGATAAAGAGATGTAAGTATGTTTGCAATGCTTTCAGTTGACTGTGTAAGGCAATTGCTTGCTCTTGGCTTCGTGGGTAACCATCGAAAAGAAAACATTGTGTTGGATTTTGGGCGTGTGCTTCTTGTAAGGTTTTGCTAACAGTTTCAATGACAATTTGTTCAGGTACTAAATTACCTTGTGACATGTATTGAGAGAGAATTTTTCCCAATGTGGATTTTCGTTTGATCTCTTCACGAAAAATATTGCCTGGGGCTATGTGTTTTAGCGGGTACTGTTGCAATAAATAGTTACTCTGTAGACCTTTGCCTGCTCCGGGAGCACCAAAAAGCACGATATTGATCATGGGTATATATTGAAGGAAATAAGGGATAAATATACTCCATTGCTTGATTTTTTCTTGAATAAACGAGAAATTTTGCAGTAATATTGAGATTTTTATCAAACTGTGTCACGATTAAAAAAATGTAACCTTTCTTTAATCTTTAACCCTATATTGCTTGATTTTTCTGGAAATTTTACTTATACTTCCATAAGGTATACATAACTTAAATATCTTAGTCATATGACTATAAGCATCCTTCAAAGAAGTACAAAGCTCGGACGAAAAAGAAGATAACTAAAAATTTAAACCCCTTATTAACATGGACAATAAAAAACGATTCATCAGCTTGTTTATTTATCTATATATAGTTTGTTTGCAGATGCAACAAGCAACCCAACCTGTTGTTGTGGTAATGGGATCCCAAGGATCAGGTAAAAGTACTTTTGTAGCCTCCTTAATGAAAGATGTTGAATTTTCTTATAACGTAGAAAAATTGGATTTCCAGGTGGTGAAAAAACCCTTAAATATGCCTGTTATATGTGCTAAGCGTAATGAACTTGGAACCCTAAACTATCAAGAATACACTATTGATATTGAAAAAGAAAATCATCAGGTAAAATCCTTAGCTTTATGTGATACAAGAGGATGGGTGAACACCTATTTTCCTAATCATGTATCTGAAAATTTGAAAACATCGTATGAATATGAACACATTTTATATACAAAAAATGTTCAAGGTATTGTTTTAGTTTTTGCTGACAATAATTTTGCTGCTAGAGGGTCAGATTTTTATGAATATTGAAAAAAATTTGTTTCTTTTTTCCCTGATTCCAAGACTATAACCGATAAACTTAGTAAATCGTTGATTATGGTAGTTACTGGCACAATGAACTCTGCTAAGTTTGGGCGTTCAGCCGGGCTTGCAGTGATCGTGAGAGGATTGCGGGCAGATCTTAAAAAAATTGATCAAAACGATATTACAAATCCTGTTCATAAAATGAATGCAGTTGTGAATATTTTGATAAAGGAAAGTTACGATGAGGATGGTAGTGATGATGAGGTAATTAAATTTAATCTGAATAAAACGTTATTTTTTTACGATCCTATGCGTATGAAAAAAAAAAGGAAGCAGGAAAAGGTTAAAGCAAACATACCATTAAAAGACATGAATTTAGAATACATAAAAAATGAAAAGGCCATACAAAGGGTCAAAAATGCAATCTATAACTTTAAAGGTATACCTACCTCTGCTTTTGTACAAAAAAATAAAATTAAGCACCTTGAAAATATCCCTAAAACAATGACGCTTGATCCTTTGGAAAAAAGCTTACTTAAGGGAGTATATTTCCTTTCAAAACCCCAAAAAGCAGCCTTGCTTGGTTTGCTTTCTGTTGTAGGTTTTATCATTTTTTATTTTTTAAAAAATAAACTAAAATTTTATCCGTTTGTTCAAGTTGATAATCAAGCACCTACTATAATAGAAAGTCAAAGTATAGTATGAGATAATCACGTACCTGTTGCTAGTGTGATGCTCAAATACTTCTTTAATTACTTTTTGACACGATTGATTGATGAAAAGAATGCACGATTTGTTGTCTAATTCTGTAGCTTACACCAAATGTTAGAAATGTTTATTTTTTAAAAACATGTTTTTATATAAAAACTCTTTTACCGATTCTTCTCAATATAAAAAACAATAGTATATTATTGGGTACTTTTCATTATGGATACACAAACAACAAAAACATTAAACACGGCACAACAGCTAGCAGTTGTACATACAGAAGGTCCTTGTCTTATCATTGCAGGACCTGGTTCTGGAAAAACACACGTACTGGTACATCGTATTGCCCATATGATCCAAAACAATCATGTAAAGCCTCACAGTCTTATGGTGCTTACCTTTACCCGCAAAGCCGCGAATGAAATGCAAAAACGCTTAGGTGATCTTTTACAAGGCCAATCATATGGTTATTGGATAGGTACGTTCCACAGTGTTTTTTGTCGTATTTTACGATATGAGGCAAATCTATTGGGATTTAGCAGCAACTTTAGTATATATGATGGTGATGATAGCAAAAATCTTATTAAACGCATTATAAAAGAATATAATCTAAACGAAAAAATCTATAAACCTATAGCCATTTTATACCGTATTCGAGAAGCAAAAAAAGCCATGATTGACGCCACTAACTATGCAAAACATGGAGAATGGCAAGAGGAGGACAACGCGTATAGAATACCTGACTTTCATAAAGTTTACACAGCTTACCAAATACGATGTAAAGAGGCAAATGCGATGGATTATGATGATCTATTACTTTATACTTATGATCTTTTTAAGACACATCCAGATGTTTTAGCAAAATATCAAAAACGCTTTCAGTATATTTTGGTAGATGAGTATCAAGACACAGACAAAGTTCAAGATACTATTATAAAGGCATTGGCATATGAGCACAAAAATTTATGTGTGATTGGAGATGATGCTCAAAGTATTTACTCTTTTCGTGGTGCGGATGTACATAATATACTTTCTTTTACCACTATCTTTCCAGATGCACGTGTTTTCAAACTCGAGCAGAACTATCGCTCTACACAACATATTGTCAACGTGGCCAACACACTTATCGAAAACAATACCCAACATAAAAAAAGACTTTACACACATAATGAAATAGGTAACCCAGTACGTATTATTTCCCTTTTCAATGACTTGGAAGAAGCTAGTTTTGTTGCTACTAGCATTGCTAAAAAACATGACCAAGAAGCCATAAACTATAATGATTGTGCTATTTTATATCGCAATAATCACCAAAGTCGTGCTATTGAAGAAGCTCTTATGCAAAAAAACATTCCTTACCAAATCCTGGGTAGTATATCTTTCTACCAACGTCAAGAAATAAAAGATGTATTGGCGTATTTACAACTCATAGGTAACCCCAATAATGAAGAAGCACTCATACGGGCTATTAACCAGCCTAAACGATCTATTGGAAATGTTACACTACAAAAGGCTCGTATCTATGCAGTAGAAAATAACATTACGTTTTGGCAGGCGCTACAGCAGGCATCACAATGGATCACAGGACAAGTCGCCCAGCGTATACAGGCATTTGTTACACTTATGATGGACCATCAACGTATGTTGGAAGATGCGAATGCTCACAAAATAGCGGATAGTATTGTAAAAAAATCAGGGCTTTGGCAACAGCTACAAACAGATATGAGTGCGGAGGGTCGTAGTCGCCACGATAATGTTATAGAGCTTTTGGATAGCATTCAAGTTTTTTGTGAAAGGGAGGAAATGTCTAGTTTGGTGGATTTTTTGGAGAATATTGCGTTGATGACTGAAGTAGATGAAGAGGAACAGCACACTATTGCTCGTGTGAAGCTTATGACTATTCACAAGGCCAAGGGGTTAGAATTTAAATATGTATACATTGTGGGAATGGAAGAGTATATCTGCCCAGGCACGAATGCCATTAAAACAGGAATGGGACTAGAAGAAGATCGCAGGCTTTTTTTCGTTGCTATTACACGTGCTCAAAAAGAGCTTACCATTACCCATGCAGAACATCGACATCTTTATGGCCATACTATTTCTTCGCACCCTAGTCGCTTTTTAAATGAGTTAGATCCTAAAAGTACCAAAGTATTTACACGTGTCAAATGAAAGGATTAAAAGATGCTATCTAAAAAAACGATGCTTAGGTGGGTTTTCCTGCAAGAGGAAATTGCTTTGATGTTTACTTAGATGCATTTTTTTCTCGTTTGGCTTTTTTAGATGATTTTTGCATGTGCTGAAATTATGTACCTATACTTGCTCCAATGAGATAGGCTTTGGTAATATCGTCGAGATTACCATTGAGGATATCCCAAACATTACTTGTTTCATAGCCTGTTCTATGGTCTTTGATCTTACGATATGGATCTAAGATGTAGCTTCTAATTTGCGACCCAAAATCAATGTTTTTTTGTGTTTTGTTAAATGCTTCTTTTTGTTTGTTTTTCCGCTCGAGTTCTTCTTGGTAAAGACGTAATTTTAGCAGTGTAAGTGCTTTGTTTTTATTTTGTAATTGTGATCTTTCTTGTTGGCATGCTACTGCAATATCGGTGGGAATATGTTTGACACGTACGGCTGTTTCTACTTTGTTTACGTTTTGCCCTCCTGCTCCACCTGCGCGAAATGTCGTCCATACTAAATCACTAGGGTTTATTTCTATGTTGATGTTATTTTCAATTGCAGGATAAATGCGCACAGCAGCAAAAGAAGTATGTCTTCTTTTATTGTCGTCAAAAGGAGAGAAGCGAATCAGTCTATGGATGCCGTTTTCTCCTTTGAGGAATCCGTAGACGTAGTTTCCTGTTATTTGTATAGTAGCTGTTTTAATGCCTGCTTCTTCGGCGATTTGGTGGTTGATGATGGTGATTTGATGTCCTTTGTGCTTTGCCCATTGCATGTACATGCGTAGTAGCATGGATGCCCAATCTTGGCTATCGATGCCTCCTGCTCCTGGATTAATGTCGATGATAGCTCCTTCTTTGTCATGGGGGTCTTTCATCATACGTTGAAGTTCAAAGCGATGTAACGCTTTTTGGAGTTGCTGGAAGCTGTTTGTAACGGTGTCTTCAGTTGTTTCGCTGTTTTGGTAGAATTCGTAGGCAAGCGAAAGTTCTTCCCAATAATCTTGAAGTTGCGTAAGCTGTTGTAGCTCTTGTTTTTCTTTTTTAATAGCTTGTAAGATTTCTTGTGCTTGGTTGCTGTCTTGCCAAAAGTCTGGGGCAAGTATTTTTTTTTCTTGTTGTGCTATGTGTTGTAACCGATTTTGATATTGGAATTGTTGTAGCATTGTTGCTATCTTGGCCTGCTGTTCATCGATTATTTCTTGTGTTATGAGCATGTATCGAAGATGTTAAAATTTTGGTTTTTTTATACTAAAAGTGGTATGACAAGGTGTTTTTGGACAGTGTTATACACAAAAGTAGCTTTTTTAGTGGAAAGAATATCTTACAGTGAATGAATAGGTAGTCTTTGTTGTTTTTCTCGTTAAAAAAATTTAATATAGCAGGCTGTTATGTATGTACAGTGTATGATCGCGGGGTAGAGCAGAGGAAGCTCGTCGGGCTCATAACCCGAAGGTCGCAGGTTCGATTCCTGCCCCCGCCACAATGCGTTATTTTTAGGTTTGTGTATTTTTTAAAAAAGATTGTTTCTTTGCATGAATACTTGTTGTCACTTTTGCATAAATTCGAATTCTTTTTGCAAAAAGATGCCTGTGGGACTCTCTGGGTTTTGTGCGAGTTCTTCTGGTGTGCCAACTGCCATTATTTTTCCCCCTTCACTACCTGCTTGAGGTCCTAAATCAATGATATAGTCAGCATTTTTGATAAGATCAATATTATGTTCTATACAAATAACAGTACTGCCTTTATCCACGAGTTGTTGCAAGATGTTTTTTAGTTTTTCCACATCTTGAAAATGTAGCCCTGTCGTTGGTTCATCTAATATATAGAGTGTTTTTCCTGTATTTTTTTTTGTTAGTTCCACGGATATTTTCACCCGTTGTGCTTCTCCTCCTGAAAGTTCAGGTGCAGGATGACCAATGCGTATATACCCTAGGCCCACATCTGACAATGCTTGGAGTTTTGTGATTATTTTGGGATGTGCCTTGAAAAAAACGAGGGCTTTCTCTACAGTCATTGCTAAAATATCTGCTATAGACTTGTGCTTATATTGCACTTCTAGGGTATCTCTATTGTAGCAAAGACCTTGACATACATCGCAGGTTATGCGCACATTGGGTAAAAAATCCATCACAATGGTAGTAGCTCCTGCTCCTTTGCAATTTTCACACCGACCACCCGTCATATTAAAAGAGAAATGTGATGCTTTCCATCCACGGATGCGTGCTTGTGGCAATTGTGTAAAAAGATCGCGGATAAGATCAAAAAGCTGGGTATAAGTAGCGACATTGGATCGTTGGGTTCTTCCTATGGGTTTTTGGGTTACTTCAATTACTTTATTGATATGTGTTACCCCCTCTATATTTTTGTAAGGGAGAGGTGTTGAATGGCTTTGTTTGAGTGCTTTCTTTACTGCGGGTACGAGGGTACCATGTATAAGGCTGGATTTACCACTGCCACTAACACCTGTTACGGCTATGAAAGTACCTAAGGGAAATGTAATATCTACATTTTTTAAGGTATGTCCTGTGCATCCTTGTAGGATAATGTTGTTTTTGCTTTTCCGTCTTTTTGGGATAGGTGTTTTTTGTATGTTTTTTAAATAGTGTACAGTGGGGCAGTTTGAGGTCAAAAATTGTTCTAATTTCCCCTGTGCAACAATTTCTCCACCGTGTTCGCCTGCTCCTGGTCCTATTTCTACTAAATAGTCTGCTGCTAACATGGTATCACGGTCATGCTCAATAACAATAACTGTATTACCTAGGTCGCGTAGTTGTTTAAGTGCATCAATGAGCTTTTGGTTATCGCTGGGGTGAAGCCCGATGCTAGGTTCATCTAATACGTACATGATACCGACTAAATGGCTATCTGGTGTACCTATTTGGGTTGCTATGCGCAAACGACGAATTTCGCCTCCTGAAAGGGTAGCAATGGAACGATCAAGCGTAAAGTAATGCAATCCCATGTGCAGTAATAGTTGCAGACGTTTTTGTATTTCTGTTAATACTTGCTCGCCGATCATTTTCTGTGTAGGTGTTAAGTGATTGGGAAGGTCACGCATCCATGCATCTAATATTGGAAGCTCCATTTGGCAGATTTCTGCAATATTTTTACCGTTGATTTTGAAGTGTAGAGCTTCTGGGTTAAGGCGAGTACCTTGGCAGGAAGGACATGTTTTTGTTTCTATTCCTTCATCTTCTTCACCTTGGTAAGTATGGAGTTTTTTAAGTAAAAAACGCGCCAGGTTCACAGAGGTGTCTCCTTTGTATACTTTGGTGCCATGCAAGAGTGCGTAAAGTGTTTTTAAAGGAATTTGTTGTAAGGGGGTTTGTAATGAATAACCATGTTTGCTGAGCATGTTTTCTATGTTTTGAAACATAGTGTTGTATTTGTACTTCCCTAAAAGGGGTATGCCCCCTTGTAAAATATTTTTGTTGGGATCTGGGATGAGTATTTTTTTATTGATTTCATAAATAGTACCCACACCATGGCATACGGTGCATGCTCCTCGGGAGGAGTTGAATGAAAAGGTGCTTGGAATGGGTTGAGGATAAGATAACCCTGTTTGCTCATCTACGAAAAAACGAGAAAAATAGGTTTTGATACCTGCACTTTCTATGTAAAAACTCCCTTTGCCAATATTCAGGGTTCTGGCAATAATGGTTTTGATTGTTTCCCTGTCGTTTTTTGAAATGGTAACTTCGTCTATAATCAAGTAGATATCATGTGTTTTATAACGATCAACTTGCATGTAAGGAGTAAGGCGCATTTTTTTGCCATCTACAATCACCCATTGATAACCTTTTTTGTAGAGTTGGCTAAAAAGAGTTTTATAATTGCCTTTGCGTGCTATGATCAGTGGTGCAATAAATAAAACTGTTTCTTCATTGTATTGGTGAAAAACACGCTCTTCTATTGTTTCTTCTGACTGCTGTTCCATTTTTTGTCCTGTTGAGGAATAGGCATCTGCTATCCGTGCATATAACAAACGCAAAAAAGCATAGATGTCTGTGAGCGTACCAACAGTGGATCGTTGTGTTCTGCTACTACTAATTTCTTGGCCCACACCAATGACTGCTTGCAATCCATTCACATGGTCAACATCTGGCTTTTCTAAAGACTCTACAAAATTGCGTACAAAAGAAGATTCTAAAATGCCCATATAACGGCGGTATGCCTCTGCATATAATAGGTGAAAAACAAGGGAGGATTTTCCACTACCGCTAACGCCTGTAACAACGATGAGTTGATGATGGGGTAAGCGTAAGGTTACTTCTTTTAAATTATGTACACGACCATTGATAATTTCTATACAAGAGTTGTGGGAAAAGGGTTTATTCATAGTCTTTTTTTATTATTGGTGGTTCATTGTAATTTTGGATATTATGATGTAATGCAAACATATAGCCTGTGTCAACTAGCCAAGGTCCTTTTGTGCTTGCCTCTACAGCTAGCTGATCGCAACGCTCATTATATGGATTATTTGCATGACCCTTGATCCATATGAAAGTTACATGGTGTTGCTGGATTAGCTTTAAAAAACGACGCCATAAATCACTGTTTTTACGCTTTTTAAAATTGGTTTTTTGCCAGGTTTTTAACCATCCTTTTTGAACTGCATCCACGACGTAGCGAGAGTCGCTATATACCACTACTTTTTGGTGGGGTTTTTGCAGGAGTTCTAAACCAATAATAACAGCTAAAAGCTCCATGCGGTTATTGGTAGTACAAGCATAGGCTCCACTATATTCCTTTTTTTGTGCTTGATACATTAAAATGCCTCCATATCCTCCTGGACCAGGATTACCTTTGGCGGCACCATCTGTGTATAATGTTATCATTGTTATCTATAAATGGGTAAGATGCTATTTGCTTTTATGTGACTTATGCAAAGGTACAATATACTTACATAAAGTACAAAGTTATCTCTTTTGAGATGTTAAATCATGCCATTAACCAGTATGGATTTTCCTGTTTTAAGAAATACATGCTACAATTTTATCCCACATGCCACACCCCACAAAGATTGTTTAGGCCTTGTAGAAGCAGTTTTCTTTTTATTTATCTTGCTATTTCATGCCTTGTGTTGATTGTTTAATAAAATATATTAGAGTAGTTGCATTATGTGAATGACGATTACGTTGCTGTTTTTTCCAGGATGAAGATGCGTCGGATTGAGGTGTTGTTGCTCTACAAAAAGACATAGGTTTGATCATTTATCTACCAAATCGTATCTTTGCATATGATCACAAGTAAATACCTTAATCCGCAGAACGATTTTGCTTTTAAACGCATCTTTGGGCAAGAAAAAAACAAAGAGATTCTCATCTCCATGCTCAATGCCGTGCTTAAAAATCAACTACATCATGCTATTCAAGATGTTGTCTTTCTAAAAACAGCACAAGACCCAGAAATTGCCTCCCAAAAGCAAAGCATTGTAGATGTACTCTGTAAAGACGAAGACGGCTGTCAATACATTGTAGAAATGCAGATAGCACGTACCGAAGGCTTTGAAAAAAGAGCGCTTTTCTACGCTTCTAAAGCCTATGTAGATCAAGCAGAAGTAGGTGAAAAATACCATAACCTCAAAGAGGTCATATTTTTAGCCTTCACCAACCACATTCTTTTCCCTAAAAAGGAACATTATAAAAGTGAACATGTTATTCTGGATAAAGTTACACTCGCCCATGACATAAAGGATATGAGTTTTACTTTTGTAGAACTGCCTAAATTTGGGCAGCAATGTCCAGAAGACATCAGCAAACTTTCTTTAGAAGAAAAATTCTATCACTTTTTGTACAAAGCTCCTGCCATGAGCCATGCAGATTTGGCAAAGCTTACAGGGAGAGATATTGTTATCAAAAAGGCTTTTGATGAGCTAGAAAGGTTTAGTTGGACAGAAGAAGAACTCAATACCTATGATCAAGTCCAAAAAAGAGAGAGAGACAATTTCTCTGCTTTACTTTACGCTAAACAAGAAGGGCTTACAGAAGGTATCAAAAAAGGTATCAAAAAAGGTAAACAAGAAGGACTCACAGAAGGAATGGAAAAAGGCAAACAAGAAGGTCTTGCAGAAGGTATGGAAAAAGGCAAAGAAGAAGAAAGGAAAGCCATGGCAGCAAAAATGCGCAAAGCAGGTGTTGATCCAGCACTCATTGCACAAATACTACACAGCAAGGATGATGAATAAGTTAGTGAAAAGTTACACTATAACCCTTTAACATTTTGTTCAAAAAACAATATCTTTGCATATGATCACAAGTAAATACCTCAATCCGCAGAACGACTTTGCCTTTAAACGCATCTTTGGGCAAGAAAAGAACAAGGAGATTCTCATCTCCATGCTCAATGCCGTGCTTAAAAATCAACTACATCATGCTATTCAAGATGTTGTCTTTCTAAAAACAGCACAAGACCCAGAAATTGCCTCCCAAAAGCAAAGCATTGTAGATGTACTCTGTAAAGACGAAGACGGCTGTCAATACATTGTAGAAATGCAGATAGCACGTACAGAAGGATTTGAAAAAAGAGCGCTTTTCTACGCGTCTAAAGCCTATGTAGATCAAGCAGAAGTAGGTGAAAAATACCATAACCTCAAAGAGGTCATTTTTTTAGCTTTTACCAACCACATTCTTTTTCCTAAAAAGGAACATTATAAAAGTGAACATGTTATTCTGGATAAAGTTACACTCGCCCAGGACATGAAGTATATGAGTTTTACTTTTGTAGAACTGCCTAAATTTGGGCAGCAATGTCCAGAAGACATCAGCAAACTTTCTTTAGAAGAAAAATTCTATCACTTTTTGTACAAAGCTCCTGCCATGAGCCATGCAGATTTGGCAAAGCTTACAGGGAGAGATATTGTTATCAAAAAGGCTTTTGATGAGCTAGAAAGGTTTAGTTGGACAGAAGAAGAACTCAATACCTATGATCAAGTCCAAAAAAGAGAGAGAGACAATTTCTCTGCTTTACTTTACGCTAAACAAGAAGGGCTTACAGAAGGTATCAAAAAAGGTATAAAAAAAGGTAAACAAGAAGGACTCACAGAAGGAATGGAAAAAGGCAAACAAGAAGGTCTTGCAGAAGGTATGGAAAAAGGCAAACAAGAAGGTCTTGCAGAAGGTATGGAAAAAGGCAAAGAAGAAGAAAGGAAAGCCATGGCAGCAAAAATGCGCAAAGCAGGTGTTGATCCAGCACTCATTGCACAAATACTACACAGCAAGGATGATGAATAAGTTAGTGAAAAGTTACACTATAACCCTTTAACATTTTGTTCAAAAAACAATATCTTTGCATATGATCACAAGTAAATACCTCAATCCGCAGAACGACTTTGCCTTTAAACGCATCTTTGGGCAAGAAAAAAACAAAGAGATTCTCATCTCCATGCTCAATGCCGTGCTTAAAAATCAACTACATCATGCTATTCAAGATGTTGTCTTTCTAAAAACAGCACAAGACCCAGAAATTGCCTCCCAAAAGCAAAGCATTGTAGATGTACTCTGTAAAGACGAAGACGGCTGTCAATACATTGTAGAAATGCAGATAGCACGTACCGAAGGCTTTGAAAAAAGAGCGCTTTTCTACGCGTCTAAAGCCTATGTAGATCAAGCAGAAGTAGGTGAAAAATACCATAACCTCAAAGAGGTCATATTTTTAGCCTTCACCAACCACATTCTTTTCCCTAAAAAGGAACATTATAAAAGTGAACATGTTATTCTGGATAAAGTTACACTCGCCCAGGACATGAAGTATATGAGTTTTACTTTTGTAGAACTGCCTAAATTTGGGCAGCAATGTCCAGAAGACATCAGCAAACTTTCCTTAGAAGAAAAATTCTATCACTTTTTGTACAAAGCTCCTGCCATGAGCCATGCAGATTTGGCAAAGCTTACAGGGAAAGACATTGTTATCAAAAAGGCTTTTGATGAGCTGGAAAGGTTTAGTTGGACAGAAGAAGAACTCAATACGTATGATCAAGTCCAAAAAAGAGAGAGAGACAATCTCTCTGCTTTGCTCTATGCTAAAAAGGAAGGTAAACAAGAAGGTCTTGCAGAGGGTATGGAAAAAGGTATGGAAAAAGGCAAACAAGAAGGTCTTACAGAGGGTATGGAAAAAGGTATGGAAAAAGGTAAACAAGCCATGGTAGCAAAAATGCGCAAAGCAGGTGTTGATCCAGCACTCATTGCACAAATACTACACAGCAAGGATGATGAATAAGTAAATACGAAGTTACACTATAACCCTTTAACATCTTGTTCAAAAAAACATATTTTCATATGGTCATCACAAAATATTTCAATCTGCAAAACGACTACCTTTAGGTCTACATTCTGTACCAAATGTGGGGTGATATGTGAATTTTACATAATAAATTTTTGCTACATATGGTTTAGTATAGTGCTATTATTTTTTTTATGTCTATTATGTTTATTTTGTTTACTATTTATATTATCAGATTCATTTGTCTCAAAAGAGACTTTTTTAGGCAACTTACTTTCGTTAAACGTTTTTATCGGTCTTTTAGAGAAACTATTAAGAGTTGTTATTTGACTATTTGTCAGTGGGAGAGAGTTACGGCGTTTTTTTGCTAAATTCTTTGTCTTTTTTGGTAAAGAGCTTATTATGCTTTCGTTATCATCTTCGTCATCATTGGTAAGAGATGTAACTGAGGATGGGAGAGCAATGTTATTGTTATGGGGATCAATAACGAATGCCTTTCTTGAATAAGAAGAATTTACGGACCACATGGAATTTTTTCGTGAATATGGTGAATAAAAAAGGGCGTTGTCTTGTTCATGTGTTTGTGCATCCAGCTGGTTTTTTAATTCAATAATTATACTCATAATGCTTTCATACAAAGCTAAAGCATAAGACATTATTTCTTTTTTATCAGCAACATCCTCAATGTTTGTATAAGAGAATTCTGTATTTTCTTTGGAAGTAACACTAGTGTTATTGTTTGTATTGTCCACGTTTTCTTCTGTAAATTTATGCCAGATACCTTTATGTATATTCTTGATTTTTTGATATATATCTTGCAATTCCTTAGGGCTATACAAGTAGTCTTTTGGAAGATTTTCATATCCTGTGAGAGCATTGCGGTATGAGACAATAGCATTGATGTAGTTATGCTCTTTATAATGATCATTTCCATTTTTTGTGTAAATTTTTGCGATTTCATGTACGAGTGCACTTGATGCATTTGCTATAGGGGATATTTTTGTTGGTTTTTTAGATTGTTCAGTTTGCTCTAATAAATAATTGTCGTTATCCTCGCTACTACATGATGATTCGCTATCATAGGAATCCGCGTTTTGTGTTTTGATATCTCCTAAAGTTTTTTGAATGTTGGTGACAATTTTGTTTAATCCAGCAAGATCCTTTACATTTTTATCTGTCTCTTCGTTTTGTATCTTCTGGATATTTTGTAAGGTTTCCTCTATTGTGTTTACATTTTTGTTTAATTCAGTAAGATCCTTTACATTTTTGTTTAATTCATTAAGAACATCATCATTTGGCTTTTGGTTTGGTTTGATATCTTCTAAAGTTTTCTGTATTGTCTCTACATTTCTCTTTAATTCATTAAGAACATCATCATTTGGCTTTTGGTTTGGTTTGACCTCTTGTAAAGTTTTTTGAATGTTGGTGACAATTTTGTTTAATCCAGCAAGGTCCTGAACATTTTTCTTTGTCTCTTCGTTTTGTATCTTCTGGATATTTTGTAAGGTTTCCTGTATTGTCTCTACATTTTTCTTTAATCCATTAAGAACATCATCCTTTTCATTTTGCTTTTGGTTTGTTTTGATATCTTCTAAAGTTTTTTGAATGTTGGTGACAATTTTGTTTAATCCAGCAAGATCCTTTACATTTTTGTTTAATTCATTAAGAACATCATCATTTGGCTTTTGGTTTGGTTTGACCTCTTGTAAAGTTTTTTGAATGTTGGTGACAATTTTGTTTAATCCAGCAAGATCCTTTACATTTTTATCTGTCTCTTCGTTTTGTATCTTCTGGATATTTTGTAAGGTTTCCTGTATTGTCTCTACATTTTTCTTTAATCCATTAAGAACATCATCCTTTTCATTTTGCTTTTGGTTTGTTTTGATATCTAAAAGTTTTTTAGATATGTATTTGTATCCTATCAATGAGACGAAAAGGAAGGTAACTAGGTTAAGGGCAAAATAGTAAATGAAGTTGTTGTGGGATTGTAGTAAGGAAGGTGACATGGGTAGTTGAGTGTTAACATGAGTGCCACCATCTACTCTTATGGTCGAATGCGTCTTTTTTTTTAAATTTTTTGCAGATGTAATAGATGTGTCTGGATGATTTGTATTGTTTTGTTGTTGTGTTACACTTTTGGATGATTGTGATGTGCTGGGTGTACTGACAGGGTCAGGTTCTTGTGTTGTTGTTTCTTGGTTCTGTCTTGTGTTGTCTTTTCTTGTGACTTGTGTTGGTTTTGTTACCGAATGGTAATGCCAAAAGGTATAACTTCCAGCAAGTGAAAGAAAAAGGAAGGGGAAGAGCAAAAATTTCATATGTTTATATTGTTTCATACTTAATTTAAGGTAGTATTTTTTTAAAAGAAAAACAAATTTTTAATCTATATAATTTTTATAAAACTTTTTTTAGGTATCATGTGTCTGGCTGTTTTTGCTTACCAAGATGTAGGAGGAGGATGCTTGAACAAATCATTATCTTGATTTTTTATTGCTGCTTTTTTGTATAACATGCATGTATAATCGCTTTACAATTTTGTCTCTGGTGGCATTGAAATATAAAAATGTATCGAATGCTTTTGTATTGCATACATTACTTTTTGCAAGGGGAATGAAGCAGTTTAGTAGGGTATTTACATTTGGCATTTCATTGGGCAAACTATATCTTTGCATACGGACAACATTTCGATTTGCAAATTTTTGCTTTCAAAAGTATTTTTAAGGTAGAAAACAAGGAAAAGAGAAAAAAACCATAGCTTTATTGTCCTGAATAGGTTCAGATAAATAACGTGTAGGAAAACTAAATATGAATAAAAGCAACAATAAATTAAAAAAATATAAAGGCAGGCAATGTTTTTTGAAAGGTGTATCTAACATTTTTACCAAAAAACGCATTATACTACTCATGTTGCTCCTCCTGATATGTATAGTGGTTGTATGGTGGATACGCTCTTCTAACAAAAAAGAAGATACGCATGAAAATATGACCCCTATAAAAGCTTTGCCATGGGAGTCTCCCACAAAAAAAATCATAAAAGATCATAAATATAAAGGAGGCCGTTATAGTAAGCGTTTGTATGATGCAGAAACAGCATATGATATCGACACTACGGGTACATTTAGGGCAAAAACAATCAGAAAATATTCAGAGGATAAAAATGAAGAAACACATTATTGGTATGTACGTTCTCTTTTTGAAGAAGATGCAAAAGAGGTGTATGAGGCAGTAAGGGATTCAGGAAAAGATCATTTTAAAAAATATATGGAGGGTTTCTTTGATGCTTATGGTGAAAGTTTTGAAAAAACAACACATACTATCCGAAGCAAAAATGGAAATAATAGAGCAGATATGGGGATTTTTCATTCCACTGATAACAAGACATTTACGTTTGTGGGTTTTATCGGCATTGATGAAACGACTTATGAAAAAAGAAATGAACATCTGAAAAATGCGTATAATGTTCACTATGCTATGTGTATACCAAAAGTGGCAAAAGTGCAAGGAGTTATGCCTCTCATACTATATGGGTATGTAGGATCACTTTTTTATTATGGTCATGATAATCGATATGATACGAAGGGAAGTATGCAAAAGCTTATCCTAAACATACATAAAGATAACAAGCAAAGCCAAACGGTTGCTAGAAGAGCTGGATTTGATTGCTTAGGCCAAGGTAATTTGCCTGAGATTATTTGTTCTTCCGAATATCAAAAAATTAAAGATATGCAGGCTTATGTATTAAAAAGGAAAGAGTGGCAAGAAAAATATTTTTCTAATGAAGTGTTACCTGATAAAAAAGAAACCAATTTGTAGAAGGGAATATGTAAAATTTTTGATGTTAATTATTCAACAAGCAAAGGTGCAAGGATATTGATAAATTGTTGCATAGACATAGTACCTTGATCTCCATGTCCTTGTTTGCGTATAGAAACTGTTTGGTTTGCTTCTTCTTTTTCACCTACTAAAATCATATAGGGTACTTTTTCCATTTCTGCATCCCGTATTTTCCTTCCTATTTTCTCATTGCGCTCATCAATAGCAACACGTACACAAGCATTTTTAAGTTGGGTAACTACATTACGTGCATAATCGATATATATATTACTAATGGGTAATACAATAGCCTGTATAGGTGATATCCAGACTGGGAGCTTGCCTGCGGTGTGTTCTAATAAAATGGCTATAAAGCGCTCTAAGGAACCGAAGGGTGCACGATGTATCATAACGGGTCGATGGGGTTGATTATCGCTTCCCACATAGGTTAAGCCAAAGCGCTCAGGTAATTGGTAATCCATTTGCACAGTTCCTAACTGCCAACGTCTACCAAGGCTATCCTTGACCATAAAGTCAAGCTTAGGACCATAAAAAGCAGCTTCGCCTAAGGCAATGGTGGTTTTTAGGCCTTTTTCTATGCTCACTTCTTGAATGGCTTTTTCTGCAATGTCCCATAGTGCAGGAT
Organism: uncultured Bacteroidota bacterium; assembly: GCA_942492555.1. Lineage (GTDB taxonomy): Bacteria > Bacteroidota > Bacteroidia > Cytophagales > Amoebophilaceae > JBCCVH01. The sequence goes on from CALOEX010000014.1 coordinate 168,399, forward strand.
CGCCGATATATTTATTGGGATTATTGGGGTCACGTAGGGATATTTGGGCTTCATAAGAATTCAAGGTAAATTTTTCAAAAACTGTTAACACTAAATCAATCACACGCATGAATGTTGCTCTTACTTGATCGGGGCGACAAAAAATATGGGCATCATCTTGTGTGAAGCTACGCACTCGTGTTAATCCATGGAGTTCACCACTTTGTTCATAACGATAAACAGTGCCAAATTCTGCTAGTGCAATTGGCAAATCGTTGTATGAGCGTAAAGCTGATTTATAGATAACGCAGTGATGTGGACAATTCATGGGCTTTAATAAAAAAGTTTCATCTTCTTTATCTGTATGTATAGGATGAAAGTTCCCTTCTTTGTACTTTTCGTAATGTCCGGAAGTCATATAAAGTTTTTGGTCTCCTATATGTGGCGTTACTACAGGTAAATAGCCAGCTTCTTCTTGTTTTTTACGTAAATAGTCAATGAGTTTTTGTCGTACAAAAGCTCCTTTTGGCAACCATAGTGGCAATCCTATACCTACGTCTTCAGAAAAAGTGAAAAAACTAAGTTCTTTACCAATTTTGCGATGGTCACGTTTTTTGGCTTCTTCTTGCAAGTGTAAGTATGAAGCCAAAAGGGAAGTTTGGGGAAAGCTGATGCCATAAATACGGGTGAGTTGTTTTTTATGGATATCTCCTCGCCAGTAGGCACCGGCTATATGTAGGAGTTTGAAGGCTTTGATGTATCCAGTATGTGGAAGGTGTGGTCCTTTGCAAAGATCAAGGAAATTGCCCTGCTTATAAAAGGTGATGCTACCCTCTTCTAATTCTTGTATCAGTTCTGTTTTGTATTTGTTTTTTTTGTAAAAATATTTCAGTGCTTCTTCTTTGCTGACCTCCATACGATGAAAAATACTTTTTTGGTTTAGAAGCTCATGCATTTTTTCTTCTATTTTGGGTAGGTGTGCACTATCAAAATCAATTTCGCCAAAATCTACATCATAATAAAAACCTTGCTCAATAGGTGGTCCTATACCAAGTTGTGCAGAGGGGTATAACGCCATGAGTGCTTCTGCAAAAAGATGTGCTGTAGAATGCCAAAAAACAGCTTTGCCTTCTAAGTCTTCCCAAGTGAGGAGGGTAATTTTTGCATGATCGGGCAACGTACAGGACAAATCGCTGACTTTTTGGTTTACTTTTATTGCTAAAGCTTCTTTTCTCATTTTATGAGGCATATTTTGCAAAAAATCTATGCCTGTTGTTCCTGCTACAACAGATTTGATTTGGCCATCTGGAAGTTGTATGCTGATTTTTTGTTGCATAAAAGTAATGTTTAAGGTAAGGTACTAAGACTACAAAGGTACTGATTTTAGCAAAAAGTGACACCTTTGTTTGTCTTACTATAGAGTGGAGTAAAAATTCGCTCTCTTTTGCTAACTTGTACAGTATCAAGAACAATGTGTTTTACTGATTTTTACTACCATTTTGCATGTGTTTAAAAAATCTTGTTTGAAAACTAAATTGAGAGAGGCCTAGGTTAATTTTAGAAATAGGTAAACCTGAAAAAATTTCTAAAAATATATGGATTCGTTTGGCATGTATTGCAACGGAGGTATATTATCAAGGATTACCAGTTAGGCTATGGTTTACTTTTTTATTGGTTTGTGTGCTTAAGTATTCTGTAAGCTATAGCATATTTGATCTTTTATCGTTGTCTATACCAATCCATGAATTTTACAATCTCTTTCGACAATTTTGTGTTTGTTAGAGCCTGGCATTATTTTTTTGTAAATAGCATAAGACTTTTTACACATTTTTTTTGCTTTTTCTACATTACCTAAGTAAAGGTATGCAAGATACAAATTGTAATAAACATCACCTATTTTTTCATGTTTGTACCCCAAGTTCTTTCTATAGATTAAAAGGGCGTTTTTGTAAGCACGAACCGCATCTTCGTATTTTTGATTTTCATAAAAATACTGCCCCATATTGTTATAAAGATCTCCATAAATGCTCTTATTTACTAGAGCTAAATAACGGCGATAAAGTACTTCGTAAACCCAGGATATGCTTTTTTCTCCACTCTCACCAATGTATTGCCCAAGAAACGAAGTAATCTCTCCCTTAGTGTATTTTGCGCTATATACATTTAAAACTGGGTCAAATATTTCTTCTGCATCTAAATTTTTTCCTTGTTTGCGATAAATAACACTCAAATAATAACGTGCATTGAGGTCTATGGGATCAATAGCCCCATCATCACGTAAACATGTCTTAAAATACCCGATAGCCCCTTCTGAATCATTTGAAACCCACTTAGCAAGTCCAAGTTTGTATTGTATTTCTTGGGTAATCGGACCTAAATCTGTAGAGGAGTTATTTTTTAAATCTTCAGCAATTGTATGATAACATGCAATTGCCTTATCAGGCTTGCCTAAATGGTAGTAGGCATCTCCAAGGCAACGTTTAATATCATGGATAAGGTTACTATTTTGCTCAAATTTTTCACTAATGGCCACAGCGTTCTCAAGATAAGCGATAGCATCGCTATATTTTTGGTTTTTAAAGCAATTTGCACCGATTTTATAATGTTGTTTTATCACAACCCCAGCGTCTTTTTCTCCATAAACTCCCTTAGTTTTATACAGTTTTTGTTGCATAGATTTGGCGTGCATATCTTTTGTCCATAAAAGAAAATTGGGAGACCACCAAAGAGGTTGAGATACAAGAATAAACGCTATTGAAAATTTGTTAAAAAATAACATTTTAGGGAACGTCCAAAAAAGAAACTTAAATATGCCAGAAATTAAATAAGCCATGAATGCTTTGTTATAGTTAGTAATAATTAATGTACAAATTTAGTATTAAACAAACAAAAAACAAAAAAACATTAAAATTGTTTATCTAAATTTTTAAAAGACATCAGTTGTATTAAAAAAAATAGGCGACTACCTACTCTCCCGCCTTTATGGGCAGTACCATCGGCGCTACTGGACTTAACTTCTCTGTTCGAAATGGGAAGAGGTGTATCCCCAGCGCTATAGTCACCTTTTTTTTTAAAAGTTGTTGATATAAAATTGTGAATAAAGAGAAAAAATAAAAAAAAAGGAAGTGTTTGGGTAATTAGTATTGCTCGGCTTTGCCATTACTGACTGTACACCTGCAACCTATCAAGGTCATCATCTTTAACCACCCTATAAGAAAACCTCATCTTGAAGAAAGTTTCGTGCTTAGATGCTTTCAGCACTTATCTCGTATAAACATAGCTACTCAGCGATGCAAATGGCATTACAACTGATACACCAGCGGTTTACCCAGTCCGATCCTTGCGTACTAGGACTAGCTCTTCTCAAGTTTTCGACGCCCACAATAGATAGAGACCGAACTGTCTCGCGACGTTCTGAACCCAGCTCGCGTGCCACTTTAATGGGCGAACAGCCCAACCCTTGGGAGCTTCTTCACCCCCAGGATGTGACGAGCCGACATCGAGGTGCCAAACCTCCCCGTCGATTTGAACTCTTGGGGGAGATAAGCCTGTTATCCCCGGCGTAACTTTTATCCTTTGATCGATGGCCCTTCCATACAGAACCACCGGGTCACTATATCCGTCTTTCGACCCTGCTCGACTTGTAAGTCTCGCAGTCAAGCACCCTTATGCTATTACACTCTACACACGATTACCAAACGTGTTGAGGGTACCTTTGAAAGCCTCCGTTACTTTTTAGGAGGCGACCGCCCCAGTCAAACTAACCACCACGCACTGTTCCCCTCATCAAAGGGGTTAGATATCCAATAAATAAAGGGTGGTATTTCAACGACGACTCCATAATGCCTAACGACACTACTTCAAAGTCTCCCACCTATTCTACACATTATTTACTAAATACCAATGCGAAGCTATAGTAAAGCTGCACGGGGTCTTTTCGTCCCATTGCGGGAAAGCGGCATCTTCACCGCTACTACAATTTCACCGAGCTCGTGGCCGAGACAGCACCCAAGTCGTTACACCATTCGATCAGGTCGGAACTTACCCGACAAAGAATCTTGCTACCTTAGGACCGTCAGAGTTACGGCCGCCGTTTACTGGGGCTTCAATTCAAAGCTTCACCCGAGGGCTAACCTCTCCTTTTAACCTTCCAGCACTGGGCAGGTGTCAGGCCTTATACGTTATCTTTCGATTTTGCAAAGCCATGTGTTTTTGTTAAACAGTCGCTTGGGTCATTTCACTGCGACCTCTCTATAAACAAAGCTATAAAGTAGGCACCCTTTCTCCCGAAGTTACAGGGCCAGTTTGCCTAGTTCCTTAGCCACGAATCACTCGAGCACCTTAGGATTCTCTCCCCAACTACCTGTGTCGGTTTGCGGTACGGTTAACTTGTTATTACAACGATTAGAGGTTTTTCTTGAAAGTCAGATTACGGTCATTATCTACGCACCCGAAGGATTGCAGTACTATCACTTTCGGCAAGTTTGACGGATTTGCCTATCAAACCTATACCTACAAGCTTCAACCTTCTATTCCATCAGAAGGCAGACCTTTCACTTCTTTGTCACCCCATTTCTATAACAAGCTAGTATCGGAATATTAACCGATTTCCCATCGTCTTTGCCGTTTGGCTACGACTTAGGGACCGACTAACCCACGGATGATTAACATAGCCGTGGAAACCTTAGTTTTTCGGTGTAGTGGTTTTTCACCACTATTATCGTTACTTATGCCTACATTTTCTCTTCTAATAAATCCACTTTACATTACCATAAAGCTTCAACTCTATTAGAATGCACTCCTACCCCTCAGCTAATGCTGAAGCCATCGCTTCGGTAGTAGACTTTATGCCCGTTCATTATTGGCGCTCGATTACTTTGACCAGTGAGCTGTTACGCACTCTTTAAATGATGGCTGCTTCCAAGCCGACATCCTGGCTGTCTAAGTAAAAGAACATCCTTAGTTCAACTTAGTCTACATTTCGGGACCTTAGCGGATGGTCTGGGTTATTCCCCTCTCGGACTAGGACCTTATCACCCTAGCCCTCACTCTTAAAAAACAACTAATAGCATTCGGAGTTTGGCTAGATGAGGTAGGATTTGACTCCCCCTCATCTGATCAGTCGCTCTACCTCTATTAGTCTATTATTTAAGGCTCGCCCCTAAAGGCATTTCGGAGTGTACGAGCTATCTCTTAGTTAGATTGGCATTTCACCCCTACCCACAGCTCATCCAAATCATTTTCAACTGACACTGGTTCGGTCCTCCACATTGTGTTACCAATGCTTCAACCTGGCCATGGGTAGATCACTAAGTTTCGCGTCTAGCTCCTCTGACTATATCGCCCTTTTAAGACTTGCTTTCGCTACGGCTTCCCCTCTCAAGAGGGTTAACCTTGCCAGAGAAGACTAACTCGTAGGCTCATTATGCAAAAGGCACGCCGTCATCCTTAAAAGGACTCCGACCGCTTGTAAGCGCACGGTTTCAGGTCTATTTCACTCCCTTATTCAGGGTTCTTTTCACCTTTCCCTCACGGTACTTGTTCACTATCGGTCTCTCAGTAGTATTTAGCCTTACCAGATGGTGCTGGTAGATTCAGTCAGTATTTCTCCGGTACCGACCTACTCAGGATACTCGCTACATACATATTGCTACCACTACAGGACTTTCACCTTCTATGGTTTATCTTTCCAAATAATTCATGTTCCAATATATATGCGTTATGCAAGTCCTACAACCCCAAGCCTGCCGAAACAAACTTGGTTTGGGCTTTTTCGTGTTCGCTCGCCACTACTTACGAAATCACTGTCTTGTTTTCTCTTCCTCCAGCTACTTAGATGTTTCAGTTCGCTGGGTTTGCTTTCCTGCTAAAATGCAGGAATTCTTTAGGGTTACTAAAGAGGGTTGCCCCATTCGGAAATCTACGGATCAATTTGTGTTAACCAATCCCCGTAGCTTATCGCAGTTTTCCACGTCCTTCATCGCCTCTGAGAGCCTAGGCATCCTCCATACGCTCTTTGCTTACTTCCTTATATTTTTATAGATTGTAGTACAGTTTAATTTCAAAAGAAACTAAACTGCGCTTTCTTTTAATTTTTCTCTTCTCACAAAATTATGTCAAAGATCATTTTTTTATACATCGCATCATCAGCAAAAAATCAGATATGCAACATACACCTTGCAAAAAGCAAGTAGGCAAATATAACATTTATTTTTAATTTTGCAAAAAAATCTTATGTCTCTATACAATCCAAAAGACAAAAAAAACTGTTTCATTGTATCATTGTTTTTTCATATATATCTCAACAAAACGACTTACTTTCACCTTCACCGAATGAAATTCCTTCTCATTTATCGCACTTACAAAAAACTGCAATAGCTTGTTATAATCCTCCAACAACAACATATACCGAAAACGCAAATCATTCATCTGCAACATTGCCTCATGTGTTAGAGGATCAACATCAACTGGCTCATACAACACACTATACCGCAATTCAGGAAAAACAGACCGAAAGTCAACTTCCAACACCTTGCCAAGCTTAAATAAAAAAGAATCACTCAAATTCCTCATTTTAAACTGTTTATACAACGTGCTTCTACTCATGCGTAAACGTGACGCCAACAACGTCAATTTATACCCTCGACTACGCACTATCTTTTCCACGATTTTCCCCTTATGCTCCCCATTTTTAGACATAGTAACACTCATACTCCATTTTTTAACATAAAATAACTCAACTATCCATCTACACATACCTATACCACCACGGCCACAAATTAGCACAAAAAAACACAACCTTGGCCAAAATAACAAGAAAAAATACACACAAACACAAAAATAGAATATTTTTGTCCATAAACACACCAAAAAACCATACAAAACTTAAAGAAACAAACACAATACTACCTCTATCACAACACCAAAAACAAAAAAACACACCTTGCAAAAGCACTTTTTAACCCAAATCCACCTCATTTTTTACCTCTTTTATTTTTTTGGGTGTTTTTTTTGCCACATTTCTTATTTTTACAACCCTGCAAAAAAACAAGACACTTCTTAGCTCTTTTAGAATCTTGCTCCTTATTCTTCCTGAGCTTTTTTAAAATGCTAGCACTAATAGCCACTTTTTTTGTCTCTACAAACCATTCAACAAAATCATAATTTTTTTGTATTACAAAAAAATTCCAAATAATATCATGAGCATCCTTCTCTGTAAACTTTTGTATTTGAGTAATCAAATACCTTACAATAGCAAATTGATCCAAATTATAAGCAAAATTAATAAACATGATCTTTTGATCATAGGGTAAATATTCTTTACATTGTTTCATAAACCCCTTTAACATCACAACATCACCTTCACTAATTTTTTTCATTACTTGCATTATATCCTGCATCAACTCTTCTTCCTGAGTAGAAAATGTCATATTTCTTGCTTTTTTATCCTTATCATACACAACAAAAGATTTTGGGTCTACATTTTTTATTTTTTGCCCCATTGGATGCTCCTCCTTTTGCTTAGCCTCTACCTCTACCAAAGATTTTTTGTCACTAGAAATCATTTTCGGCACAACAATAGAAATTTTTTCTAAAAGCCCCACAACTTCCTGCGAAAAGGGCTGTTCAGAACACCCCTTGCTGTTGCAAATTATATTGGTCTTTTCATAGCCCACATAATCCAGCAAAAAACCACATTGTAAACAAATAGCATCCGAAAAGCACACAGCCACCAAATTTTTTTGCATTTTTTGTTTTTGGATACATATATCCACCATCAAATGCGGATACGTGCATATACTCTTTTCAGTACGTATAAAAACAGATTCTTCATAATCCGGCTGTTCCAAAGGAAATTTCGTTGAAAAGCCAACAATCGCTACAATAGCATTGTTTTGTTTCTTATAACCACGTATCTCCCTAGAAAAACGATCTTCTAAATCTCCAATAATAAGCGTAGGTTCTATTTCTTTAAACATCGGTAATAATGCATACATAACATCCTGTGGGAAAGGTTTACGATTACATGCACTTTTCTCAACTACCAACGACAACGTATAGCCCAAGCTACGCATAATAAAAGCACATTCTGGACAAATAGGATGCGAAAAATAAGCACATAAAACATGAGAAACCTTATGCTTCATCATATTGTTACACAAACCTAAAACCAAATGAGCCTGCAAGAAATCATCATTTGCAAGAGCTTGCGTTGAGTCATAAACAACAACACACCTCCTAAAACTTCTTGGCTTGTCAAAATCTTCATAAACCATAAACATACCGAGTGTAAGCAAAGGATTTTTTTTAAGGTAAGCCCGTGCCTCCAAATCAAAATGCTTGGTTATTGTAGCTAAAGAAAGCACATTTTCAGTATTTTTTAAATAGTATTGTGCAGCAGGAGGACAAGTGGATTCTACTGGTTTTGAGGCATGTATTATATACGTATAGCTTAATAAAGCTATTAAGATAAAATAACAAAAGTTTTTTTTCATAATACAAACAATTAAAAGATTAGTATATTATTATCTCACATAAGAAGACAATGGTTATCATCCTCAGTTTTTTTTTCCAGCACTTGTACCTCAGATACTCCTCCCAAATTATTTTCTATTGGTTCTTGCTTTACCAAATCATCCTTAGTGGCACTATTCGATCCAGGCATCATTTGCACCAATGGATTAACAGTATCTGACGGTTGTTGTTTGCTATCATGCGCTATCGTTAACGCTGATATCACAGATTGTTGCTCAGAATCATCTTGCTTATTTTCCTCGTTATCTGTTTTCCCAGTTATTGAATCTTCATATTGCGAAAAACTATTTTCTTCTACCTTGTTATGATGAACATCCATGTTAGATATTCCTACCTGATCATCCACACTATCTTCTTCTGTAGTTGTTGAATTTTCAAGGTCCTTAGTATGATTCTCTTTCCTTTTGGAAAGACTATCTTCTTCTGTAGTTGTTGAATCTTCTGGCTCCTCTTCAAGCAAACCCATATCAGCATGCACAGGCTCATTATCCACTTCTTTTTTCTCAACTGGTAAAACATCAGATTGTTGCTCAACATTTTCCTCTTCTTCTTTGTACTCCTCTTCAAGCAAACCCATATCAACATGCACAGGCTCATTATCCACTTCTTTTTTCTCAACTGATAAACCATCAGATTGTTGCTCAACATTTTCCTCCTCTTCTTTATACTCCTCTTCAAGCAAACCCATATCAACATGCACAGGCTCATTATCCGCCCCTTTTTTCTCAATTGGTAAAACATCAGATTGTTGCTCAACATTTTCCTCCTCTTCTTTATACTCCTCTTCAAGCAAACCCATATCAACATGCACAGGCTCATTATCCGCCCCTTTTTTCTCAATTGGTAAAACATCAGATTGTTGCTCAACATTTTCCTCCTCTATTTTATGCTCTTCTACATTCAATTTAACAGGCATATTCATCATCTCTATAACAACATCATTATCGACTGCCCTTTTCTCAATTGGTAAAACATCAGATTGTTGATCAACATTTTTTGCATCTATTTTAGGTGTTGCTTGGTTTACTACAAGAACATGATCATATTCCTCTTCTTTAGCCTCTGTCTCCAGGGGAATATCCTTTATATATTCCTTTGCAACTTTCACTTTGTTTTTATTCTTATCTACATCAGTTGCTATTTCCTCTTCTTTGCAATCTTGTTGATCTTCTTTTCCAACAATAGACGTTATGAAATGTTGAACAGGACTAGCCAAATTTTCGAATTGTATATTACTATTTGCTTTTTTGCCAACACTGAATGATTTTTGTGATTGAGACGGATTCTCTTCTCTAATAAGACTTAAATCTGAAGTGGTTTCCTTTTTTTTGGGTACTATTTTTTTTCTTCTAAAGCCTCCTTTAATACGACGAAAAGTAACGGTAATTTTTGTTTTTTTTTGAGGAGGAGACATAGCCATCTGCTCTTCTTGATGCAAATAAAAGGCTATTTTTTTATATCCATTTTCTTCCGCATACACAAAAGCACTTTTACCATATACATTTTTTATCTCAACATTCGCTTTTACTTCTTTTACTAAATACTGCACAATCAAAAAATGATTTGAAATCGTTGCAAGCATCAATGCTGTATATCCATAGTTATCTCTTCTATTAACATTCACTCTTCTAGTTATTACAAGCTGTTGTACAACATCAAAATAACCATGTCTTGCCGCAAGCATAAAAGCAGTGTTGCCTTTTTTGTTCCACAAATCAGGTGTAGCACCAGATACCAACAAGCTTTTCACAATGTCATTATAACCCATACATGATGCCTCTATAAGAGCAGTATTACCGTTTTTATCTTTCCAGTTAATAATGGTTTCTTTGTATTGCAAAATATCAGAGCAAAGAGCGTAATGACCTTTTTTTACAGCGTAAAACAAAGGTGTTTCCCAGCGTTCATTCAATAGATTAACAGGTATTTTTACCTGTTTTGCAAGATAGGCAAACACTTCTCTTTTTCCTTCATCAGCAGCCTTGTGGAGTACACTCTCTTTTTTGGCATTACCCAATGATGGATTTGCCTTAGCAATTTTGATAAGAAATTTAACAATACGCGTAGCAACCGTATCACTTGGATTCTTTGTTGCGAAAATAAGGGCATTGTTTCCTTGTTTATTCCCCATATTGACATCTGCTTGAGCATTAGTCACCAAATACTTCACCATGGTTTCATTCCAATACAAACATGCTAGCATAAGAGCCGTATTACCATATTTATTTTTCAAATTGGGATTTGCCTTAGCAGTTTCTATGAGATATTTAACAACAAAATATCGTGCGTTGATAACTGCATACATCAGTACTGTGTTCTTAGTTTTGTGATGTTGAAAATTAACATTTACCTTATCAGCACTGATAAGACCTTTTAATACATCCAAATATCCATTGCTCCCTGCCCAAAACATTGTATGTATTTCGTCTTGCAAAACTTTTGAATTTCTTTTGGGACGTAATGCCTTATCCAAAATATGTTGCATTTCACTTTCTACATTATTTATAGTACCATCTACTTTTTGCACAGGCATAGAAGCCCGAATTTGCCATGAGATCAGAAGAGTAACTAGCAGGACTTTTAATTTTTTCATAAGGCTATTTTTTATTTGATTTTTTTCCGATTTTCTTTTTATCCTTACCCTTCTTATTCTTACAACATTTCAGAAAAGCAATTATTGCTTTAGCTTCTGCAGAACCTTTCTCTCTTTTATCTCTAAGTTTTTTAAAAATTTGAGATGTAATAGTCACTTTTTCTGTTTTTACAAACCACTTTGCAAGATCATAATCCTGATTTCCTATAAGAAGATTCCAGAGAATATCATGGGCATGCCTTTCTTTAATACCTGGTGTTTGCTGCACAAGATATTTAAATATTTTCCTTTTTTTTCTTCTATGTGCAACTGCAATAAAAGCTATCTTATCTTTGTATACCAAATGTTTTTTATTTGCTTTGAAGTTTTTTTTAACTGCGTCTAAATCTCCCTGTTCAATATTTTTTTTGAGTGTATAACAACACAAAAGATCTTGCTTTTGTGTTTGTGTCAACAACCTGTTTTGCTTGTCTTCTACAAGAGACGGAAGTATAGTATTACTAGCATCAGACATATTCTTCTTGCATGTAACAGATGGATTTATCACTTTTTCTTCACTTTTAAGCAACAGAATCTTATTGTCACCCAAAGGTTTTAAATATCCTACCTGAAGAGCTCTAAAAAGCACCTTTTTTAGCATCTGTGGAAATTTTTGGTTATCACACCCATTTTGTTGAATCCTGCGCTCACCATTATATTGAAGGATATCATAAAGGATAAAACCACAAGTTTCACAAATAGGATCTGTAAGATAAGCTGCCACCATAATTTTATTAGCTATATTCTTTTCTTGTAGACAAACACTAATAATCAAATGAGGTTCATATGGAGTAGTGTAAAGCTTATTCTTGTAACAGATAAACTTGCTATACGTAGTGTTGCCACCCTCTAAAAAACAAAAAAGAGCCAATGCTAATCTCTTTTGTTCAGAACAACGACTAAGGTGAATGGTCGCATCTGCTTTAAGTTTTTTTTCAATTTCACTCCGATCAACAAGAGTACCAGTAGCACTACTAGGTTCTGCTCCATGTATAGTCAAGAGACCTAAAAAAAAACAGATATATAGACAAGTGTAGCGTAGTGTCTTTCTCATGATAGCATTTTTTGTATTTATACCATTTTACACTTTTTTATTTAAATATTCGCAATATATACAAAAAACACAACTATCTGAACATAAAAAAATAAAGCGATTCAAAATAACCCTAATACAAAAACAGCACAATCTATCATCAAAGAACCTTGTTACAATAACCAGCCAAAACAACCAGCAAAGAACATAGATGTAATAGAGTAGCAAAACCTTACATATAACCATACCACGAGATAGTTTACACTATTTGCAATCCATTGATACCTGGACAAATATCACATGCTAGCAATATTAATTTACATCCAAGATAACAGCTTCTCCAATTTTGATACAAGTGTACCATATAACTGTTAGATTTGCCTATGACACATAAAAAAACATTGTATATCTTAGATAGTTTAGCTCTCATTTACCGTGCACATTTCGCATTGTATCAACATACACACACAAATAGCAAAGGTGTGGCAATAGGTGCATTACTCGGTTTTGCCAATAGTTTAGTAGAAATGATACAAAAGCGCAAACCCACTCATATCATCGCGACTTTTGATACAAAAAAAGGAAGTTGGCGCAAAGAAGAATACCCCCTGTACAAAGCACATAGAGAAGTGCAACCAGAAGCCATCACAACAGCCATTCCCTACAGCAAGCAATTATTAGAAGCTTTTGGCATTCCTTGCGTAGAAAAAGAAGGATATGAAGCAGACGATGTTATTGGCACATTAGCTTTACAAGCCGCCACTACTGATTTTGAAGTCTATATTGTAAGTCCAGATAAAGACCTAGGACAGTTAGTGCAAAAAAATATTTGGCTTTACAAACCCAGTAGTGGCCAGAAGCCTGCCATGGTATGGGGAGAGAAAGAAGTGCTAGATTATTGGGGTATTAGTAAAGTCTCTTTGATTCCAGATATGCTGGGATTGTGTGGAGATAGCTCTGACAACATTCCAGGCGTACCTAAAATAGGCATTAAAACAGCACAGAAACTCATGAATAGCTTTGGGTCTTTAGAAGAGATATTAGCATGTGACAAAATGGGAAAAGGACTTGCAGACCGTTTACAAACACATCAAGAACAAGCATTACTCTCAAAAAAATTAGCCACTATTTCCACAGATGTTGATCTCAATTTTCATTTTGAAAATAGCCTATATAAAGGATTTGATAAAAAATTACTAGATGAATTTTTACAAGAGCTTGAATTTAATAGTTTGCGAAAGCGTCTTTTTGGCAATGTGCCAAGACAACAACTTTCTTTGTTCGCAAAACATAATATACGCCCCCATAACACTGAGGTTGTTACAGATAATTTGCAACGGTATGAAGCATCTCAAGTGTTATATAGCTGTGTAAAAGAAAAAGATGCTATTGTAGATCTTGTCGCAACCATTAAAAAACAACAAGCTTTTTGTTTTGATACAGAAACAAGTGGTCTTGATCCTTATCATAGTGATTTGTTGGGAATTGCTTTGAGTTATGAATCGGGAAAGGCATATTATGTACCCATGCCTTCAAATTTTGAAGCGTGCCGTGAACAATTGAAGGTCTTTGCCCCTATTTTTGCCAACATAACCCAAAGGAAAATAGGACAAAATATGAAGTTTGACATGTTGGTCTTACAACGTTATGGCATGCAAATAGCAGGTCCTTTCTTTGACACAATGATAGCACATCATTTGCTAGTCCCTTATTCCCGTCATAACCTCACAGTATTAGCAAATCAGTATTTAGCATACGATCCTATACCCATTGAAACACTCATTGGAAAAAAAGGAAGTACACAACTTTCTATGCGTGATGTAGCGCTGGAAAAAATAGTGGTCTATGCTTGTGAAGATGCAGACATTACCTGGCGTGTATACGAAAAAGAAGCTCCTAAACTTAGAGAGGAAGGCATGGATAAAATTTTTTATGATCTTGAAATGCAACTACTCCCCGTTCTTGTTAAAATGGAGTTAGCAGGCATTGCTATTGATACAGATATGCTACATGAAATTTCTGGAGAGTTAGGAGAACAAATAAATGTGTTGGAAGAGGGTATTTATACAGATGCTGGTTGTACCTTTAATGTAGCTTCTCCCAAACAGTTGGGAGATATTCTCTTTCATAGGTTAAAAATAGAGAACAAACCCACTAAAACAGCAAAAGGTCAGTTTGCTACAAATGAAGCCATACTAAAAAAACTGGTTGGAAAACACCCTATTGTTAAAAAAGTACTTTCCTATCGTGAACTATGTAAACTAAAGTCAACCTATGTAGATGCATTACCCATGCTACTCGGAAAAGATGAACGCCTACACACTTCTTTCCAACAGGGTTTTGTGTCAACAGGACGATTAAGCTCAACAAAACCAAACTTGCAAAATATTCCCATTCGCACAGAACGTGGAAGAGAAATACGCAAAGCGTTTGTAGCACAAGAACAGGACCATATGTTAATGTCAGCAGATTATTCCCAAGTAGAATTGCGGATGATAGCCCATTTTGCTAAAGATCAGTCAATGATTAAAGCATTTGAAGAAAAAAAAGATATTCATACAATAATGGGAGCACATATTTTTAAATGTTCTGAAGAAAAAGTAACCCCCGAGATGAGACGTGTTGCAAAAGCTACAAACTTTGGACTGATTTATGGCATTTCCCCTTTTGGTTTATCCCAAGGACTGGGTATTTCCCGCACAGAAGCAGCTAATCTTATCAAAACCTACTTTGAAGAATTTCCTGCTATCCAGCAATATATGACACAAGTAGTAGAAGGTGCAAGAGCAAAAGGCTATGTTGCTACATTGTTGGGCAGAAAGCGTTTTTTACCAGATATTAACTCCCAAAATGCCACAGTGCGTGGCATGGCAGAACGTAATGCCATCAATATGCCCATTCAAGGAAGTGCTGCAGAATTGATTCAATGTGCTATGATTGATGTGGATAGTTGGTTACAAAAAACACAATTACCTGCAAAAATGATCTTGCAAGTGCATGATGAACTGATTTTTGAAGTGCATAAATCCGCAGTAGATGCCCTAAGTGAAAATATTCCCAGCCTCATGATACATGCTCTTCCTTTGGATGTACCTCTTGAAGTAAGCATAGGAGTTGGCAAAAATTGGCTAGAGGCCCATTGAAAAGAGAGCATACTCTGTTTTAACGACGGAATTCTTCTTCGAGGACTTTGTACAAATTGTTAATAGCAGTTGCCTCTATACCTGTTTTTTCGATAAGTTTTTGCCTGTCTGTTTTCAATACGTTCTTTGCTGTTGCAAATCCTGCCTCCTTGATAGCATTGATGATACTCATGTCAATTTCATTGCTAAATTCATCTAGATGCACATCTTCTTCTTGAGGTTGTGGCTGATTTGTGCTAATTTGTATTTCTTTGTTGAGTATTTGTTGTAGAAAGGGAACGTTGTAGTGTACAATATGCAATTGTTCAGGTCTAATGTAAAGCAAAATTTTATCTTCTTTCTCTTCGACTTCCACAGGCGTTTTTAGCCCGGTGATACGCTTGACATATAAGTTTAGGTTATTGGTATAAGTAATGATGTCAATACGTTCATTATTGAGATATTCCTTGCTAATAGTTTGTATGCGTCTTGCATTCCGTCCTATACACGCACCCGCTGCATCCACGCGATCATCTTGACTTTCTACAATGACTTTAGAGCGTACACCTGGTATGCGAGCAATATTTTTGATAATGACAACGTTGTCAAAGATTTCTGGTATTTCTAAAGTAAGGAGTTCTTTGAGAAAAAGAGGACTTGTACGTGAAAGTATAACTTCTATTTTGCTGTTTTCTTTTCTTACTTCCTCAATGATAGCTTTGATATTATTGCCTTTGTGAAAGCGCTCTCTCGGTATTTGGTTTTCTTTTGGCAAAAAAAGCGGATTTTTTTCTCCATCGTATACGACAGTTACACTAGGTTTTATATAACCAATTTCAGCATTGATCAATTTACCAGTACACCTTTCGTATTGCTCGTATAGTTGTTCTTTTTCCAATAATTCCTTCTTACGTATAAAAAAATGCAAAGCATCCATAACAGCCCTCCTACCAAATATATCCAAACTTACCTCTTCCACGACCTCCTCCCCTATTTCAAAGTCAGGCTCTATTTTTTTTGCCTCCGAAAGTTTGATTTTATTATGGCTATCACTATCAAGATCAGTATCAGCAACAATAATACGGGTATGCCATATTTGCAAATCTCCTTTTTTAGGATCTATCACTATGTCAAAATCATTTTCTGCACCAAATTTTTTTTCCGCTAAATGTTGCAACGCATCACGTAGCATGTGAATGACAGTCGGGCGGTCTATATTCTTTGAAGCAGCAAATTCTGCAATGGATTCAACTAGCTTTTCGTTGCTCATAGTAGCTTTTTGTTATTTTTTTAATCGTACTACCTTTTGGTAATGAATAGTACGTACTATCTGCAAAACTAATGATTTTTTTCGATTAAAGTCTTTGTTTTAGAGATTTAAATTTTTTCTATTTTAGGTATTACATAAGGGTACTTTGAGATGTTTCTAGACAAAAAAGCCATTAACTTTTTTATTTCACTTTTTTTTATAAAATTGACACCTATTTTTACATCATTCATATTATGTTCATTATTTATGGTACGTGGTACTCTCGCAAAGATTTTGGACCTGCTTACCTTGTGGAGTGTAATAAGTGTGGAAAAGAAAATTTTATGCATTTGAAAAAAATGCGCGAATGGTCTACATTTTTTTTCATTCCAATAATACCGGGATTTATGGGATATGCATTAGAATGCCAAATATGTAATACCGCTTGGGAAATCAAGTATTCCTTATTTAAAAAATACAAAAAAATAGTGCCTGCTACTGAGTTATTTCTAGCAGAAGAAATAGACGAAGAAGAGTACATGGCATATGTTAATGAGGTTTTCCCTAACTGAGAAGCTTTTAAGTTAATCCAGATAGTTGCTATATGCATTATAACAATCTATTGGATTTGTGTTGATCTCTGTTCTAAAAACAGGAAAACCAGGATAGGCTTCTTGCAATAGTTCTTGCATAACTGCTATAGCAATAACTTCGCTTTCATAATGCCCTATATCTGCTAGTAAAATATTGTTTTGCGCCTCAAAAAAAGTATGATACCGTACATCTGCAGAAATGAAAGCATCCGCTTGTTGTGCTATTGCATGAGGGAGTAAATACGCACCAGCCCCCCCGCATAAAGCAACTTTATAAATGGGCCGATTAAAAGAAGTATAGCGAAAATTGGTTAGAGAAAATGTTTTTGCTAAATGCACAAGAAATTCACTTTCGGAAAAAGGTTTGGAAAATGTGCCTACCATACCGCTCCCTACTGGTTGCAAACTACTAGAAAGAGGCTGTAAATAATAAACAGGCGTTTGATAAGGATGCACTTTGTAAAGCATTTTCACTATTTTGCTTTGCAAGTGTGAAGGTATAATCATTTCGATACGCTCCTCATTTATTTGCGCTAATCGTTCTTTTTCACCCCTATAAGACATCGCTTGCTTACTAGACATAAAACGTCCTGTTTCCATAGTTGTAAAGCTACAATGTCCATAAGGAGAGATAGACCCTCCTTCCACACCGTGTAATGCTTGACGTATAGCTTTAGCCTCTTGCACAGGTGCAAAAAAAGTAAGAAGCATCTCTTTGCTTTCTTGGGGATATAATATCTCGAGATTTTGTAAACCTAGCTTCCTACCAATCGCATAGTTTACACCTTTAGGATTGTTATCCAAATTTGTATGCAGTGCATATATAGCTATATTCTGTTGGATAGCATATTGAATACATTTTCCTACAACAGTATCTGGCGTTATTTTTTTTATAGGCTGAAAAATGAGTGGGTGGTGAGCAACAACAAGATTGCATGCCTGTTCCTTCGCTTCTTGTAATACTGATAAAGTAACATCAAGTGTACATAAGACCCCAGTAATTTTCTGCTGGGAATCTCCAATAAGAAGACCACTATTATCATAGGTTTCTTGATGGTTCAGAGGAATTTTCCTTTCTATGCAACCAATGATATCGTTGAGAAGATGTGTCATGTACCTGAAGTTAAAATTCAATATAGAGCTAAAAAATATGTTTTTTCTTGCAATTAAAAGATTGCAACCCCTATTTTAGTAATTTTTAAAAAAAGATAAAAGAAATCAAGATATCTAAAAATTACCTTCAGCATTGCAGTAGCTGAAAAAAATTAGATTGTAGCATACCGTTACTTAGAGACGATGAAAATGCTCATCAATCGTCTAAATCTATAATAAGCTCTTCTGTCGTAGGATAGCTAACACAGCTTAGGATGTACCCTTGGTCTGCTTCTTCTTTGGAAAGTCCTTCCGTAACTAGCATATGGACCTTGCCTTTGATACATTTTACACGACAGGTATTGCATATGCCTCCACAACATGAAAAAGGTACTTCTAATCCTGCATCTAAAAGAGCATCTAGTAACTTCTCTCCTTTTGCTATGGTAATGGTATGCGTTTCCCCTCTTGTGTGTACCCTGGCTGTTGCAGATGTTCCTATGGTTTCATTGGTTTCTACAAGGGGTGAAAAAAGTTCTTGACGAATATGATGCGTGCTTACACCCGCTAAAAAAAGTGTGCTGTATATCAGGTCCATTAACCCCTCAGGTGCACATAACCAGTAAAATGCATTTTTTTTTCCTTGTATAATAGCCTGAAAGTCTTTTGCGGTTGGACGTTTGCTAATACCTTTTACAACTTGGGTTGGCTTGGTGAGTATATCGATGATATCTAGTTGTTGAGCATGCTGTTTTTGCAGTGTGATAAGTCTCGCATGATAAATGATGGACGCTTCGTTGTGGTTGATGTTTACAAGAGTAATGCGCATATGAGGTTTTTGCTGCAAAGTTGCTTTAATCATCGACAAAATAGGTACAATGCCACTACCCCCTGCAAAAAAAACAAATTCTTCTACGGTTGCTGGGATATTTTCAATAGTAAAATTCCCCCGGGGCTTAGAACAGATAAAAAAATCTCCGATTTTTGCATGATCATGTAGGTAGTTTGAAAATTTTCCTTGGGCTACTCTTTTGACAGTAATGGCAGGATAAGGATCGTGATAGGGGTTAGTAGCTAACGAATAGCTTCTGTATATGCGTTGCTCGTCTATGATGTGGGTAAAAGTAATGTATTGTCCTGCTTTGTATTCCCAGCTATACGGAGTAACATCAAAAAAAAATGTCTTTGTATCAACCGTTTCTTGCATGATGTTTTTTATTTTTATACGTCCCATCTTGTAATATGAATGTTATTGTTACCTTTGTAGTGTTTTTATAGTCAAAACCGCAAATATATGACGAAAAATAATAAATTACCAGACATTCCTATCTGTTTTTTCTATGAGGAAATCAATGTACTCCCTCACGTGGAGCTGATGAAGGCTTGGCTTGATACCGTTATTGTCAAGCATGGTAAAAAAACAGGAGATATCAACTATATTTTTTGTACTGATCATTTTTTGCATGCATTGAACATAGAACATTTACAGCATGATACCTTCACAGATGTTATCTCTTTTGACTATGCAGATGAGCCAGGTGTCATTAGTGGAGATATTTACATAAGTGTTGAAAGAGTACATGAAAATGCTAAAATTTATAAGGTGAGTTTTGAAAGAGAGTTGGCGCGTGTGATAGTGCATGGGGTTTTGCATTTTTTGGGCTATGACGATGGTTGTGCTTTGGATGAAAAGAAAATGCGTATAGCAGAAAATGAAGCGTTGAATATGGTAGCTTTAAATGGATTTTGGCAAGCTTGTGGAGAAGCATAAGCTACTTTGCATGGGTTATATTTCCCTGATGCCAATGGATAAAAAACTGCACTGCTACATAAAAATACTAGGTTGTTTTGTTTTTCTTAGCAACCATTTTTGATAGACTACGTTATTTTTTCTTTTCTTTTCCCATCATATCTTTCACTAACTCAGTCAAACTTCCTAAACCACCAACAGTTTCCAATGCTTGGAAAGGCATGAAAATAGTTTTGCTGTTGTCAGCAGATGCCATTTTTGCCAAGGACTGTATGTACCTCTCAGACAAGAAGTAATTGGCAGCTTTCAAATCTCCTTTTTTCAAGGCTTGAGAAACCATCTGAATAGCATTTGCTTCTGCTTCCGCTTTTCTTTCTCGTGCCAAAGATTCCAAAATCGCCTGTTCTTTATTTGCTTCCGCATTTAAAATAACAGATTGTTTATGACCTTCTGCTTCAAGCACCGTACTTTCTTTTACACCATTAGCCTTTAGAATAGCCGCATCACGCTCACCTTGTGCCTGCAATATCAAAGCACGTTTGGTACGTTCTGCTTCCATTTGACGAGACATGGCCTTTTGTAAATCATGAGGTGGTTTAATATCTTTGATTTCAATACGCAATACATGTACACCCCATGGATCTGTAGCCTCATCTACTACTTTAAGTAGCTTTTCATTAATAACTTCTCGGTTGGATAACATGGCATCTAACTCCATTTCCCCCAAAACAGTACGAATATTGGTCATGACCAATTGCGTAATAGCAAAATTAAGATTTTGAATCATATAGGCTGCCTTTTGTGCATTAAAAACTTTATAGAAGACAACCCCATCCACTCCTACAATAGCATTGTCCAAAGAAATGACATCTTGGGGAGGAATATCCAATACTTGCTCTTTAACGCTAATACGATATCCTACCTGCTGTACCATAGGAAACATAAAGTTAAGCCCTGGTTTCATAATCTTCACAAAACGACCAAATTGCTCCAGCGTCCATTCTTCACCTTGGGGAACTTTTTTCAAGCTCAATACAATCACAATGAATAGAACAAAAACAATGAAAACAGGTATAATAATGTACAGGTATTGACTCAAAGGAAAAGTATTTTCAGATGTATTTGTCTCTAAGAAGAAAAAAAAACTTTTAAACATAACAAATATTTAGATACGCTCGGAATTCCTAAAGCTAGGAAGACATGATACAAATCTATCTATATTTGGACATACAAACAAACTTTAATCAAAAAAACGAAAAGGCACTTTCCTTACATTTCCATTCAAGACATAGAAAAAACTAGGTGGTGTTCATCCAAATCAAAACAATCATCTGTAAAAGAAAAATCACACTTTTATGCATTAGCAACAGATATGCTAATGTGTGTACTATAAATAGTGAAAGATTTATAGCACGTTTTCCCTTGCTAAAATAGCTTTTTCCTCTAGGTAAAAATATCTGCATAATAACCCATAAGAAAAAGACCGAAATCTATTTTATTATAATTTTTTATTGCATGGCCATACACTACCTCAACATCGTGTAATGTTTATTATGAAAAGAATTGATAATTTTGTATCTTAAGCACCTTTATGGATTTCAAAAACACATTTCATAGCATCATTATTGGACCACCCAAACATATGGTCGTTACAATGCATAAACGTCCTGATGGAGACGCCCTAGGGAGTTCTTTGGCCTTGGCAAAAGTGTTGCGTTTTTATGGCCATACTGTAAAAGTAGTTTCTCCTACAATATACCCTCAATTTTTAAGTTGGATGCCAGGAATCGATGAAGTAGTGATTGCAGAAAGAACCACTAAGAAATTTATCAGTGATATTGTTACTCAGGCAGATTTTATTTTTTGCCTTGATTTTGCAGAGTATCACCGATTGGGGGATATTGCTGATATCGTGCGGACATCCCAAGCCTTGAAAATAGTAATAGATCATCATCCAATTGCAGGTGAAAAAATAACATCTATGTTGCTTTGTTTACCTAATGTTTCTGCTACTGCTGTGATTTTGTATGATTTGTTGATGGAATTGCATATGATGCAAGCAATAGATTTAAACGTAGCCATTTGTTTGTATGTAGGAGTCGCAACTGATACTGGCTTTTTTTGTAATGCCAATACCAATTCAGATGTACATACAATGGTTGCTCAGTTGTTGGCTTTAGGCGTTAATGCCAATCACATTTATCATGAGTTAACAGGAAATATGAGTTTGCGTCGCTTAAAGTTTATTGCACATGCTATTCAAAATAGATTAGTCATTGTACCAAAATGTCATTTAGGATATTTTGCTATCACACGCGAAGATATGAAACAATTCAAATTACAATCCGGTGACACAGGTGGTCTTATTACATATGCTTTGAATGTGCGTAATGTTTATGTAGCTGGTTTACTTACCGAACAAAAAGACAATTCCGTGCATATATCTTTGCGTTCCTTTGGTGATTTTCCTGTGAATAAACTTGCTGAAATTTACTTTAAAGGAGGTGGTCATACCAATGCAGCCGGTGCAATTTCCCATGATTCTTTAGAAGATACTTGCCAGCAACTCATTTTGGCAACAACAGCATTCTGGAAGAATTATAAATAAAATTTAAATAAAATTTATTTTTGGTTATATTGGTGCATAACAGCCTGTATAGGCTGTGTAGTGAAATCTTTAATGGCTTGCGTAGCTTTTTCTATGGTTTGTGTAAGTGTTTGTTCTTCTTCTAACGTAAAGTTACTTAAAACATAAAGAGCTTGTTGCCCTGGCAAAAAATTATTGCCTATACCACATCGTAATCTTGGAAAGTGATTGTTCCCTAGTACTGTTTCTATATGTGCAATACCATTATGCCCACCACTACTTCCTCTAGTACGAAGTCGTATTTTCCCAAGTGGCAAGTGCAGATCATCTGTAATAATGAGGAGGTTTTCTGCTGGTATTTTGCATTTTTGTTGCCAATATCGAACAGCATTGCCACTTAAGTTCATATAAGTAGTAGGTTTAAGCAGATACAACTGACGTCCTCTATAAGCCAGCATAGCTATGTAGGCTAGCTTTTCCTTTTGGAATTCCACACCTTGTTCTTGCACGAGAAAGTCAAGGATCAGAAAGCCTATATTATGCCTAGTATAGGTATACTTTTCTCCTATGTTTCCTAAACCAACAATTAAATATTTCATTGTTTATAGAATGTCTTTCCTGCTTATTTTTTGCCTTCTTCTTGGTCTTGTTTGCTTCGTAATGCTCTTGGAATGTCAATGGTAACAACAAGTGAAGTAGCAGCATTACATATAATGAAATTATCTGTAGGAGTCTCTTTTACTTGAATGCTTTGCCCTAGATCTAGATGTGACACGTCCAAGGTAATTATTTCTGGCATATTTTCTGGGAGAGCTTGTATTTTGAGCTTGCGTATTTTTTTAATAAGCAATCCTCCTTTGAGTTCCCCTATAGATTTTCCTGTTATTTTTACAGGTATTTCCATGATGATGGTGCTATCTTTTGTAGTGCGTAGCAAGTCTATGTGAATGGGTATGTCGCTAACAGGATGTACTTGTTTGGCTTGGAGAATACAGGGATAGGTTTCTTTTTCTACTTGTAAGTCTATGAAATAAGGATCATAGTTAAGGGGTTGCAAATCGATTGCATGCAGATAAAAGTGTATATTTTTTTCTTTTGACCCCCCATAGAGTACTCCTGGCACATAACCTTTTTGTATAGTTTTCCTAGCGTTTTTCCCATAAAGCTCTGTTCTGTGAAATGCTTGAATGGTTAGTTTTTTCATGATGTAAAAATTAAAGTGTTATCATATGTTTTTTATGCTTGCTGACTAGAAATAGGCATGATAAGCATGAGTAGCTCTTCGCTACCCTCATTTTTTTCTGGTGTGATAACAATGGCTTTTTCAGAATCTTGTAAATGGAGTATAATGGATTCGTGTGGGATGTTTTTAATCATTTCTGCGAAAAGACTTGCATGAAGGTGTAGTTTAATACCTTCACCTTGGTGATTACAAGCAAGTCGCATTTCTCCTCTGTTAGAAAATTCAAGATTTTCTGCTTGTATACACAGTTCTTTTTGATTGATTTCAATGGCTATTTCGTGAGTAAGTTCACTCGCATAATAATCAATGAGACGGATGGCTTTTTGGAGTGCTTTTGTTTCTAATATCGTTTTTGTTTGGGTTTGCTCTGGAATAATGCTTTCATAGTCCGGGAATTCTTCGTCTATGATGGTTACTACAATATGGTGCTGTGGCGTTTTTAAAAAAAAGTGTTTTTCCTGAAAGGTAAAGTGAACGACATCATCGCTATCAGGGATGATTTGTAAGAGTATTTGGATTGAAGCGTTGGGAACAGTAAGTGTATGTGTTTTATGAAGCGTAAGATTAGATTGTTCAATGTTATAACGTACAAGCCTATGCCCATCCGTAGCTGCAAAAGTAATGTTTTGGGGTGTTAGCGTCATATTGACACCGTTTAGCCGAGGGAACATTTCATCTTTACCTGTGGCAAAACCTGTTTGCTTAAAAGCTTTTTTAAGTGTTTTTCCTTGTATTTTAAGCGTACTGGTATCATTTGTAATAGGAACTTGTGGAAAGTCAACATGGTTTTCACAAGCAATTTGGTATTGGCCATTATTGGTGTGAAGTGTAATGCTATAGCTTTGTTTGTTGAGAGTGATATCAAGAGGTTGATCAGGAATGTTGCGAAGTGTTTCTATTAAGATAGTTCCAGGCACTGCTATTTTTGCCTTTGCAGAAGCAGTGATAGGTATTTGCGTGGTAATGGAAGTGTATAAGTCAGATCCAGTAATAGTAAGAGTTTGTGGAGTAATGTCGAATAGAAAGTTTTTGAGAATAGGCACAATGGGTTTTCCTGCTACAAGACTACTGAGTGGAGCTATCGCTTTTAATAAGTTTGCTGCGTTGACTTTCATGGTGATTGCTGTGCTTGTATCCATAGTTGCTATCGCTTGTTCGGGGCAAATTACATCAAAAAGAGCTAATTATCAATGATACGATAAAATTTTTCTACTTTTGTGGAGTCGGAGGGATTCGAACCCTCGTCCGTATTAGGTTGCTAACAAGCTTTCTACATGCTTAGTTATGCTTGTTTTTTGTGACAACAATGGCGCATAGCCAACCATTTTGTTGCCCTTGAGGTGCTTTATTTAATATCGGTAACACACCAGGTACCGATACGAGTGCTTCTTTATCTATGTCTACCTCTTGCTAGCTAACAGACACTTTTTAACTAGGGAGGCAAGCTACTACTTACTAGGCAGTAGCTACTGAATACGGTGCATTCAATTTGTTTTTATCCAACAATGAAATGTTATTGTTTTCGCGACTTTTTACTTTTTTGCCATTTAGACAAGTATGTTAGGTTGTTTTTTGTGGCAATACCCAACGAACGCCACACATGCTTTTCTTGTTTTTCGCCTACCGTCAATGCCAAGTCGACCCCATTTTTTCTTTTGTTTGATGGTTTTCTTTGCTTGTTTTTTATTGGTAAGAACCAAGCTAATATACACTATTTTTTTGATTATTTAATTACTTTAAAACATTCATTTTTCGTGCTTTTTTTACCTGTTTTTATTTTGTTTTGGCTATGTTAATTTTGGGTGCGTATATTTGTGTTGTTTGTTTAGGGTCCATAGTTCAGTTGGTTAGAGCACTTGCCTTATACGCAGGGAGTCGTAGGTTCGAGTCCTACTGGACCCACAATTTTACGTCAGATTATATAAATGCTTTTAAGAGTTCTTTTTTGTTCGTATTTTAACAACAAAGCTGATTGCTCCTACAATACATATCAAAATAGATATGACAAGTAGCAATTTAAAATAATTGAATTTTTTTTGTTTTATAGTTGTTTGATATAATTGCAAATAAGATTTTTTGCTTTTTTCACTATAGTTTGAAGTACTTGGGCTGTAAGCATTGTTATTATGATTTTTGTTTGACCGGTAAGGATTGTTTTTGTTCAAGTCATCAAGGATATCTAAAAGAGCTTCAGTTTCTTTTATTACAGTTGTTGGCGTCATATTATTATCTGTAGAGGGAGTATTAGGAACGAGTGTAGTAGCAAAGACAGTATTGCTTAGCATCAGTGTACTGAACAGAAGTGTAAGTTTTATATAAAGACCCATAGTGTGCTGTTGGTATTGTAGCTCTTTCTTAAAGTTAATTTTTATTTTGTATATGGGCAAATCTCCTATGTGTGTAGGTTGGAAAATATTTAAAAATTAGTACGGGTATTGTAAAATTTTTGACTATTGTGTGAACATGTAGGATAGTTGCACTAGTTCGATTCAATATCTAAGTTGTGGTAGACATATTGTACATCGTCCAAATCTTCTAACTCGTCAATAAGTTTATAAATTTGTTCTGTTTGGATAGCATCGAGCTTGGTAGTGATAGTAGGGATATATTTGAGACCTGCTTCTTTCAATGGAATATTTTTGTTTTCTAAGATGTTCTGTATTTGCTGGAAACCGCCTGGAGGACATGTTATATAAAGATATTCTTCCTCTTCAATGTTGTCAATACCCGCTTCTATGAGTTCTAATGTAATGTTTTCCCAATGAGGGATTGGTGGTTTTTCAATGATAAAAAGTCCTTTATAGTCAAAAAGGTGGCTGATAGCACCTCTTTTATCAAGATTGCCTCCATTTTTATTAAAAGTAGTTCTAAGATACGCAACAGTACGGTTGATGTTGTCAGTCATGGTTTCTACTAGAAAACCAATGCCATGAGGCCCATAGCCTTCGTAAGAAGCTTTTGTGTAGGTGGTGCTTTCTTTGTTGTTTGCCTTTTTAAGGAGTCTTTCGATGTTTTCTTTTGGTAGGCTGATACATTTTGCGTTTTGTATAGCGATGCGCAAGCGTGAATTTGTTTGGGGGTTTGGATTTCCTTGGATAGCAACGAGTATTTCTCGGGTAGCTTTGGTAAAAAGTTTAGCTTTTTTTGTGTCTTTTATTTCTTTTTTTCGCTTGATATTTGCCCATTTGCTGTGTCCTGCCATGGCTGTTGGGTTTGAATATGTTATGGTTTTTGTTTGTTTTCTGTGAGTTGTGCTGTTCTATCTGCTAGCTGTAAAGCTTGGATGAGGTCATCTAAGTTTCCATTGAGTACATGGGGGAGGTTTTGCTGTGTGTAGTTAATACGGTGGTCATTGATGGTAATACGTGGGTAGTTATAAGTGCGTATTTTTGCAGATCGGTCACCTGTGCTGATGATTGTTCTTCGATCTTGCCCTATTTTTGTTTGCTGTTCGTTGAGAGCACGCTCATAAAGTCTTGCACGTAGTATTTTGAGTGCTTTTTCTAAGTTTTTTATTTGTGATTTTTCGTCTTGACAAGAGACTGAAATGCCCGTGGGAATATGTGTGATTCGTACGGCAGAGTAAGTGGTGTTTACAGATTGTCCTCCAGGTCCTGAAGAGCAGAAAGTTTCTTTTTTTATGTCGTTCATATTAAGGTCTATTTCGACAGTATCTGCTTCTGGTAATACTACTACACTTGCTGCTGAAGTATGGATGCGTCCTTGTGTTTCTGTTTCTGGTATACGTTGTACACGATGTATGCCTGATTCGTATTTGAGATGGCTATATACGTTATTGCCTGTGATGCTGGCGATAATTTCTTTGTATCCGTTGGGAGGGCTTTCAGTATAGGAGAGAATTTCTAGTTTCCATTTTTTGTTTTCTGAAAATCGTTGGTACATGCGAAAAAGATCTTTTGCCCAGATGGTAGCTTCTTGCCCGCCACTTCCTTGTCGTATTTCTAATATGATGTTCTTGCTATCGTTTGGATCTTTAGGAAGGAGGAGTTCTTTGAGTTTTGTCTCTATTGTTTGGGCTTGTGCTTCTAGTTCTGTACGTTCTTGTTTAGCCATTTCTAGTAGTTCAAGATCTGTTTCTGTTGTGAGGAACGTTTGGTTTTGTTTCGTTTGCTGCTGGTTTTTTTCTTTTTTATGTATTTGCTCTAGGATTGGCGCGAGTTCTTTATATTCTTTGTTGAGTTGAGCGTATTGTTGTTGGTCTTGTAAAATACTGTCTTGGCTGAGTTGTTGCTGAAGTTCTTGATAACGTTCCTTTATTTTTTGTAGTTTTTTTTCCATAGGTGCTTACTTTGGTTCAGCTAGTACAAAAGTAAGGTTTTTATATCGAATGATGTACTTTTTAAATTGTCTGTTGGTATATATAACATAAAGAAAGTATGCATTTTTGTACACGGCTTGACATGATGGTATAGCAAAAAAGGCAACATTGTCTTCATTATTCACTATTCATTTTTCATTTCTTTATACACTTTTGTACCGATCTGTTACCCTTTACTCCTCATGATGCATTTTTTATTTTTCGCTATTCATTTTTCATTTTCCATTTACCCTACAACCTCATGGCGCATTTCCATCTCCGATTTATTGAAAGATACCCCCATGAGAATAAACTTTTTAATGCCTCTTTGTGTCAAATCTCGCTTATAGGCCAACGTTTTAATCTGTGCTAGTGCAGCATCCGCCACCTCTTGGAGCCTTTCTGTTTTTGCTGCGACTTTAAGCTCCAAGATAATGCCATATTGCGATTTATCTTTCGGCTCTATGCAAATATCATAAATCCCTCCTCCACTGATTCTATTGGAAGTGACTATATGGCTACGGCTGAGACAAGCACTCATCCCCAGGACCAGCCCATGGTAGAACTGCTCGTAATGTTTGCCTCCCTTATCTAAAAAACTAGGCACACACTGGAGGTAATCCTCTAAAAAAGTTTGAAAAGCAGAGACATCACCTCTTATCAAACCATCCATACTATTGTAATATTGATCTTTTCTGCCATTCGTTACCGCATTGACAACAATTTTTCTCATGCTTTCCCGCACTTCTTCATTCACAAAAGAGAGGGTATAGACCTCTTCCCCAAAATTGCCCATAGCTGTTTTTTCAATGCGCATATAACCTGCAAGCAACATGAGACTCCAAAAAGAAGTGCGGTCAGACTTTAGGCTTTTACCCAAAATAATATCTGGATTGATGCGTATGGCAATGGTTGCCCGATGCAATAGTTTATCAAGGTCTTGCGCTAGTTCATCTGTGTTATGGGCAATGAGATCCCTGATAATGTCCGTGCTACCACTGTTAACCCAATAAGGCACAAGCGCCTTCTCCATAGGAGTACCTTTTTTTTGGTAAATAGAAGCGTTTTTCGTGAATGACACAATAGAAAAAGGATTGTACAATATGTACTCTTCTATCTGATAACCATTGTACATCTCTTTGAGTTCATGTGCTTTTTGCGGTAGCCCTGCTCGATCTAAAAAGTCATCTGTCTCTGCGGGTGTAAAACCAAAAGCATCCGCATAAAGAGGAGAAGAGAAACAACTATACACTTCTACATTATTTAATTCGGAAAAAAGAGAGGATTTAACGATTTTTAAAATACCGGTAATCAAACCTTTGTATAGGTAGTCATTGCCTTTAAAAGCTTTGTTAAATAGCGTGGCAATAAGGCTACGCATCTCTTCATAATAACCATGCACATGGGCATCATGCAAAGGCGTGTCATATTCGTCAAGGAGAAGAATAACTTTTTTACCATGTGCTTGATATAAAAGTTCACTTAGATATAATAAAGCATCTTTATAACTAGCTTGACTAGCGGTCTGGTCCAAATATTTTTTAAAATCTACTTTTTGATGTTCTTTAATTTGTTTTGCCTCGAGGAGATAATAATGTGTATTGTAAAGTTTTTTAATAACATTTTGCAGTAATGCATAAGCCTCTTCAAAATTTTTACCACGTACCTCCTTCAACGTTAAAAAGATAACCGGAAACTGCCCTTGCAACACCATCACTTCCGGATGTTTGCTAATAGCAAGGCCCTCAAAAAGCCCTTTTGTAGGAATGCCATCCACTTCTTCGGCAAAAAAGTGTTGCATCATGGAAAGGCTTAGTGTTTTGCCAAATCTACGCGGGCGGGTGATAAGGGCAATTTTGTCTCCAGCATCAACAAACTCTTTGATCATCAACGTTTTGTCTACAAAGAGATAGTGCTGTTTTTTTGTATTGGTATCTTGTATCAGAGAGGCAAAATTGTCTATGCCTATAGGAAACATGTGTTGGGTCATAGGTATGTTGTAAAGGATGATAGGCCAAAGATAATAAACTTGCTACGAAGCAACCTAGTGTAAGTGAAAAAAAAAGCACAACAAATGCATACACTTTTGTACCGATCTGTTACCCTTTACTCCTCATGATGCATTTTTTATTTTTCGCTATTCATTTTCCATTTACCCTACAACCTCATGGCGCATTTCCATCTCCGATTTATTGAAAGATACCCCCATGAGAATAAACTTCTTAATGCCCCTTTGTGTCAAATCTCGCTTATAGGCCAACGTTTTAATCTGTGCTAGTGCAGTATCCGCCACCTCTTGGAGCCTTTCTGTTTTTGCTGCGACTTTAAGCTCCAAGATAATGCCATATTGCGATTTTTCTTTCGGCTCTATGCAAATATCATAAATACCTCCTCCGCTGATTCTATTGGAAGTGACTATATGGCTACGGCTTAAACAAGCACTCATCCCCAGTACCAGCCCATGGTAGAACTGCTCGTAATGTTTGCCTCCCTTATCTAAAAAACTAGGCACACACTGGAGGTAATCTTCTAAAAAAGTTTGAAAAGCAGAGACATCACCTCTTATCAAAGCATCCATACTATTGTAATATTGATCTTTTCTGCCATTCGTTACCGCATTTACAACAATTTTCCTCATGCTTTCCCGCACTTCTTCATTCACAAAAGAGAGGGTATAGACCTCTTCCCCAAAATTGCCCATAGCTGTCTTTTCAATGCGCATATAACCTGCAAGCAACATAAGACTCCAAAAAGAAGTGCGGTCGGCCTTTAGGCTTTTACCCAAAATAATATCTGGATTGATGCGTATGGCAATGGTTTCCCGATGCAATAGTTTATCAAGATCTTGCGCTAATTCCTCGGTGTTATGGGCAATGAGATCCTTGATAATGTCCGTGCTACCACTGTTAACCCAATAAGGCACAAGGGCTTTCTCCATAGGAGCACCTTTTTTTTGGTAAATAGAAGCGTTTTTCGTGAATGACACAATAGAAAAAGGATTGTACAATATGTACTCTTCTATCTGATAACCATTGTACATCTCTTTGAGTTCATGTGCTTTTTGCGGTAGCCCTGCTCGATCTAAAAAGTCATCTGTCTCTGCGGGTGTAAAACCAAAAGCATCCGCATAAAGGGGTGAGGAGAAACAACTATACACTTCTACATTATTTAATTCGGAAAAAAGAGAGGATTTAACAATTTTTAAAATACCGGTAATCAAACCTTTGTATAGGTAGTCATTTCCTTTAAAAGCTTTGTTAAATAGCGTGGCAATAAGGCTACGCATCTCTTCATAATAACCATGCACATGGGCATCATGCAAAGGCGTGTCATATTCGTCAAGGAGGAGCATGACCTTTTGATTTGTGTGTTGAAAAAGAACACGAGAAAGAAATTGTAAGGATCCTTCATATTCTGCTTGTGTCGCTTTCTTACTTCTTATGCGATCTATCAACGCTTTGTCATACTGGTCAATGTGAGTATCTATGAGATATTTAAATTGATTAAAGAGCAAAACGATTACTTCTTTTATGCGTGCATAAGCCTCTTCAAAATTTTTACCACGTACTTCCTTCAACGTCAAAAAAATAACCGGAAACTGCCCTTGCAACACCATCACTTCCGGATGTTTGCTAATAGCAAGTCCCTCAAAAAGCCCTTTTGTAGGAATGCCATCCACTTCTTCGGCAAAAAAGTGTTGCATCATGGAAAGGCTCAATGTTTTGCCAAATCTACGCGGGCGGGTGATAAGGGCAATTTTGTCTCCAGCATCAACAAACTCTTTGATCATCAACGTTTTGTCTACAAAGAGATAGTGCTGTTTTTTTGTATTGGTATCTTGTATCAGAGAGGCAAAATTGTCTATGCCTATAGGAAACATGTGTTGGGTCATAGGTATGTTGTAAAGGATGATAGGCCAAAGATAATAAACTTGCTACGAAGCAACCTAGTGTAAGTTAAAAAAAACAGAATACATGCATACACTTTTGTACCGATTTTTATTGTCGATTTCCACACCATGCTAAATACGATTTTAACTGTTTTGTTATCATTTCTTTTAATCGAATGTTTTCGTATTTTTTTTCACATATTTCTAGTGCTAATTGGGTGATTTTTATTCCTGTTTCGTATTCTTGTTTTCTAAAATATACATACCCAAGCATATACAAGGCCATAACATACCAAAAAGTGTTTTCGCCTATTGTGTTTGCATAAATTTGTAGAGCTTCTTGGTAGGATTCTATTGCATCTAGCCATTTCTCTTGTGCAATATATACAAGTCCGATGCCCATGAAGGTGTCAGCATAAGAAAAAGTGTCTTTGCCTATTGTTTCCTCTTTGATTGCTAGTGCCTCTTTATAAGTTTTTAGCGCTTTTTTGAGCCTGTCTTTTTTGTAATAAGCCTCCGCAAGAGTACTAAGGGTATCAGCGTAGGAAAGAGTGCCTTTGCCTATTATTTCCTCTTTGATTTGTAGCGCTTTTTCGTACTTTGGGATAGCTTTTACAAATTGCTTTTGACTTGCATAGGCATTACCAAGAGCATGGAGGGTGTTCGCATAGGAAAGAGTTTCTTTGCCTTGTGTTTCTCCTATGGTTTGTAGGGCTTTTTCGTATTGGGGGATGATATCTGTTGCAAATGGATTTTTTTGATCACTATGGACATCACTATAAGAATCGCTAAGAGCACGAAGAGTATCTGCATAGGAAGGAGTGCCTTTACCTATTGTTTCCTCTTTGATTTGTAGCGCTTTTAGGTATTGGGTGATAGCTTCTTTAAATTGATCTTGACCTGCATAGGCATTACCAAGAGCATGGAGGGTGTTCGCATAGGATAGAGTTTCTTTGCCTATTGTTTCCTCTTTGGTTTGTAGTGCTTCTTGGTATTGGGAGATAGCTTTGGCAAATTGATGTTGACCTGCATAGGCATCACCAAGAGCTTGGAGGGTTTGAGCATAGGAAAGGGTTTCTTTCCCTATTGTTTTCTCTTTGGTTTGTAGTGCTTCTTGGTATTGGGGGATAGCTTTGGCAAATTGATGTTGACCTGCATAGGCATCACCAAGAGCTTGGAGGGTTTGAGCATAGGAAAGGGTTTCTTTCCCTATTGTTTTCTCTTTGGTTTGTAGTGCTTCTTGGTATTGGGGGATAGCTTTGGCAAATTGATGTTGACCTGCATAGGCATTACCAAGAGCATGGAGGGTTTGAGCATAGGAAAGGGTTTCTTTCCCTATTGTTTTCTCTTTGGTTTGTAGTGCTTCTTGGTATTGGGGGATAGCTTTGGCAAATTGATGTTGACCTGCATAGGCATCACCAAGAACATGGAGGGTGTTCGCATAGGATAGAGTGCCTTTGCCTATTATTTCCTCTTTGATTTGTAGGGCTTTTTCGTATTTTGGGATAGCTTTGGCAAATTGCTCTTGACCTGCATAGACATCACCAAGAGCTTGGAGGGTTTGAGCATAGGAAAGAGTTTCTTTGCCTTGTATTTCTCCTATGGTTTGTAAGGCTTTTTCGTATTGGAGGATGATATCTGTTGCATATTTCTTTTTTAGACCTCTTCTTTCATCACTAAGAGCACGAAGGGTAGTAACATAGGAAAGGGTTTCTTTGCCTATTGTTTCCTCTTTGATTTGTAGCGCTTTTAGGTATTGGGTGATAGCTTCTTTAAATTGATCTTGACCTGCATAGGCATTACCAAGAGCATGGAGGGTGTTCGCATAGGATAGAGTTTCTTTGCCTATTGTTTCCTCTTTGGTTTGTAGTGCTTCTTGGTATTGGGAGATAGCTTTGGCAAATTGATGTTGACCTGCATAGGCATCACCAAGAGCTTGGAGGGTTTGAGCATAGGAAAGGGTTTCTTTGCTTATTGTTTTTTCTTTGGTTTGTAGTGCTTTTTCATATTTTGGGATAGCTTTGGCAAATTGCTCTTGACCTGCATAGGCATCACCAAGAGCTTGGAGGGTTTGAGCATAGGAAAGAGTTTCTTTGCCTTGGATTTCTCCTATGGTTTGTAGGGCTTTTTCGTATTGTAGAATAGCTTCCTGATACTTTTCCTGCTTATGAGATATGATTCCCATGTTGTGACACGTTTGTGCAACAATTTTTTTTTCTTTTGTAGGTTTTATGGCTAAGGCTTTGTTGTAATAATCGCAGGCAAGTGGGTAATTTTCCAAAAGAGCAAAAATGTTACCTAAGCTGTGTAGTTTGGCGCGTTTTGTTTCAAGGTGGTCTGCTTGATGTTGCTCAAAGATCATATTTTCGTTTTCTATGGCATGGGTATGCAAATATTTTGCTTGGGGAAGTGCATGACAGGTTTGTAAAGCATGCAAGAAAATGGGGATTATTATATCATGCTTAGACTCTTTTGTGTACGAAGCAATGAGTTTATCAAACTCGTTCTTGTTGTTTTTATTTTTCGCTGGAGGAATGTTGAGGGTTTTTTGTAGTATATCTGCTATTTGCTTGAGTGCTTTTTTAGATTTTGGATTGTCATAATTGCTTTTTTGGGTACGTAAAACGTCAATGTTTTTCAATAATACATCCGTGTCATTTTCAGGTTGCAAGAAAAAAATTGCACCCATCATGAGACACAAGAAGAGAAATACCATCGAGCATTTTAAGTATGTTTGTTTTTTTTTACTCATAATGTACCGATATTACTGCAATTATAACTATTATCTTCCACATTAAAATCCGGTATTTAAAATTTGTTCTTCGCTATAAAAAAAGTCTGGGTAAACAAATGTGTCACCCCTCATTGATTCATGTGATATCTCATAGTAAATGCTGGATCTAATCTGCCTTTAAAATGATAAAAAGTTACATAAATTTGCCTCAAGGATGCATGAGGAAACGAGTGTTTTTACGTTGTATTCTCCTTATACTCAATAAAACGATTGCACGGGCAACACATCTCCGCAAAAATTTTTTTGTTTTTTTTTGAAAAATTATTAAGCTGTGTGATCTTGGTATTGTTTAAAAAGCACCAATGGTATGCCTACAACCGTAACAATCAAAAAGCCTAATCCAATACCTTTTAAAATGCTTTTTTTGAGAAACCCTAATTCTGTAGCATCGGTTATAGAACTTTGCTCAGAGGGAAGCTTTTGCAATACATTTTTTGTACTAGTAAGATCCACATTATTGTGAGCGGATTGTTTATTTTTTACACGAGGACCATTGGGCAAATTGCTGAATAGCAGTGAAGAAGAATTATCAACATTTTGCTCAAATTTATTGTTATTGCTATTATTATTTTTTACATGAAAACTATGATCATTTAATTTTTCAACAATCTTTTGTTTGTTATTTTGTTGCTCCCATTGTTCCTTTAGTTTATTTTTAAGATCTTTTCCAAGAATATCTTCAGATATGTCTTTAAAAAAGACTAATTCTTCTGGGGAATATGACATTTTTCCGATTTCTTTTCTTAATTTTTCTTCCTCTCGTGACAGATTTGCTTCGTACACCCTTTTGAACCATTCCTTAAACTCATTACTTTTTTTTTAATTTAGGTTTATTTTTTAATTGATCTTGCAAGAGAAGATTTTCTTTATTCTTGGATTTAGGCAAAAAAGATTGAGTTTTAAATTTATTGTTTTTTACTATAGGAACTATAGAAGAAGTGTTCCAATAATGATCATCAGCTTCTTTATTTAAGTTCTCTTTAGTCTTATGTAAGTATGGGAATAGTTCATTTTTTAGAAGATCCTTGTCAAAGAAGGAGAGGTTCTTTAGCAAGAAAAGATACATCTTATATGAAATGAAAGGATCCCATATGTTCAAAATCTTTTCCTGCAGTTTTTCATATTTTTTTATTAACATCTTTAATGAGATGTTTTTGCTACGATTAAGGGAGTTCTCATAAACCCAATAGTAGCTTTTACCTATTATTTTTTCTGCTCGATTTAAGGTTTCTTTTAACATGTTTATAATATTTTCACCCCCGTTTTTTACTGCTTGTATTGATGTTTCATTTTCATCTTCAGTGGTCACAAAATACTTATGCTCATCTTGATATTTTTCTCTGATTTGCTCGATCTCTTTGTACTTTTCTACCAAAGCGAGCTCTTTTGATCTAATATTAGATAAGCATTCATCCCATAAGTTATCTAGAGCGCTTTTTTTATGGTTACCCCCTTCTATATAACACTGGACAGTAGAAATTCCAGAATAAATTTTCTGATAAATGCCTGAAGATGATCCATCATTGTTCGCCTGTGGTTTTAGATCTAAAAAATTTGCTTGTTTTTGGCAATAGTCCACACACTCCGTCACAATATTTTTTAATTTTTCAGCTGCTGTTTTGGAAGTCTCTCCATTCACTACAGTGTCAGATACTTGGTCTTGTTGTCCACTATTATTCAACGCTACCAGTTCTGTATAGAAAGGTTCTACTGTGGAGTATTTTGTTAAAACATATTGACATTTCTTTGTTTCGTCAAAATCCTGGGAGTACGCTGTAAAAAAATTTGAGAGTTCACCCAAACACAATTTCTTTTGTTCTGCTCTTTTTGTATCTTTAATAGATGGTTCTGTAAAAAAAGAACTTAGAAAGCCTGTTGCATCGTATATGTTCATGGAAATAGAAAAGAGAGATATAAAGACCAAACAATAGACTTTTTTCATAAGAATGAAATTAGGAATAACACTTATAGGAACATTAGGTTTTTTTTCAAAAAAACCTAATAAATCAACATTTATAGCATGCTATCATCTCTAAAAATGCATTTCTGAAACTAATATTAAACATTTTTGTACAAAAATGTTTAATATTTTAGCTTTGCATACTGTTTCTTGATGTATTGTAACAAATAATAAAATTCCTTAGAGGCTTTCACTGGATGGTACAATCTCCACTATCTTCACTATCTTCATGTTTGTCTTTTTCATCTTCGGAAATATTATTATTTTTGTATTCTTTTTTTACTTCTTCATACAGTTTTGCTAAACTGTTGTCTTCTTCTGCTAACCTTTTTTTCCAGAAGGATCCAGTGCATGTTGATAAAAAATTTAACATTCCTTTCTCTATAAGAGACATCTCTTGCTTTTTTTGTTCTTTTTCTTGTAAGTTTTCGATTTCTAGGTAAAATCGTAGCGCATCTTTTACTTGCTGTCTTGAATAATGCCCTTTTGGGTGCAAGTACCATACATTCATTACTAGATGTACATAGTCTTTAAATTTTTCGCTGTAGGTGAACATTGCAATTCCTAGCTCCGTTTTGATTTTTTTTACCTTCCAAATTTCTTCCACAAAATTACCCATGAGTAGTTCTTCAGGTTTATTACTAAGAGCAAGCTGATTGTTGTTAGCCTCTTCATCTTTTTTTTCATTGATGCCAAAAAATTTCAACATACCGAAAGCATTTGCTAGATCTTCCAAAAGATCATTTATTTTTTTCAGATATCCTTGTTTGAGATCTATATATAAAAATATTTTTTGCTTATATATGTTGCATAAATCTTGTTTTTTCTCATAAAAAAAGGATAGTGCGTTATTGTCAGGACCCAAAACTTTATCTATTTTGATATCTAATGTTGCAAATTTATTTAGATCTATTGTATTTATTTCTTCTACCTCTTTCTTTAGCACTTTATAGTATTTTTGAAGTTTCTGCAAAACAGAACATTGATTCAGTCTTTTTTGATTTTGTTGGAGCATATTCATTTCTGTCATCTTTATTATGTGATTTTGTTCCTTCAAAGTAAACTGAAATCTATTACCCTTCACAAAGGATTCATTGAACTCTTTGTCAATACGTTTAAAGATTTCTTCCGTTCTTTTTTGATTTTCTTCTTGGACTTCTTCTGTATTAGCTATTTGTGCAGCCAAGTTCACCTGCATGAATGTGATGATGATGGTTACAAAAAATAACGAGAAGAGGGCTTTTTTATTGTTCATAATTTTGTATTTTGTACTTGTGAGCAATATAGGTTTTTTATAAAAAAATATCAAAAAACAAGTAATATTGTTGGTGAAACAACACCGTTGTCTATTGCTCTTACTTACCTGCAAAAAAATTTATTTTTTATGGGCATATCCTCATTGATTTTATCGATATTTTTTCAATAGCGTGTTTAAGGAAAAAAGAGTGCCATAGTAGGATTGGCCGATACCCCGCGAGATAAAAAGTCTATTTATTTGCTCAATTGCAACCGATTGCCTACCTTATATCAACAAGCTCATTTTTATCAAAAAAAATACATGATCACAAAAGCTTATGGCAGCACTGTTTACGGTATAGACGCACAAATCATTTCCATTGAAGTCAATATTATCAACGGCACAAAATTCTTCATTGTTGGGCTTCCAGACAACGCTATTAAAGAAAGTGAACACCGAATCGAATCTGTCCTTAAACAACTCAACAAACAAATGCCAAGACAACGTGTTATCGTAAACTTAGCTCCTGCAAGTATACGTAAAGAAGGTGCTTTCTACGATTTACCCATAGCTCTTGCGATTTTACACGCTTCAAAACAAGAAAGATTTACAGATTTAGATACGTATCTCATCATGGGAGAACTGGCTTTAGACGGTATGCTCCGCCCTGTTCGTGGCGTTCTTCCCATTGCCATAGAAGCATCAAAACAAAATTTCAAAGGCTTTATTCTCCCTAAAGAAAATGCGCGAGAGGCTGCAGTGGTTAAAAATTTGCCCATCATACCCATACAGCACATTACTGAAGCTATTGAGTTTCTCAATAAAAAAACGGTTATAAAACCTTTACAAATAAATGTAGAAAAAATCTTTACAGAAAAAGCAAACCACTACGACATTGACTTTGCAGACGTTAAAGGGCAAAGATTAGCGAAGCGTAGCATCCAAATAGCAGCAGCAGGAGGACACAATATGGTTATGATAGGGCCACCAGGAGCAGGAAAAACAATGCTTGCCAAACGCATTCCCAGCATCCTCCCACTACTAACATTAGAAGAGGCACTAGAAACAAGTCGTGTTTTCTCAGTTTTAGGAAAAATGGGAAAACAAGCACTCATTACAAAACGCCCTTTCTGCGCACCCCACCATACAATCAGTGACGTAGCACTAGTAGGAGGGGGATCCATTCCACAACCTGGACAAATATCCCTCACCCACAATGGGCTTCTTTTTATGGATGAATTACCAGAATTTAAACGTAGTACGCTTGAAGTTCTCAGACAGCCTCTAGAAGACAAAGAGATCTATATCACGCGTGCAAAATTAAATGTGCGTTTCCCAGCAAACTTTATGCTGGTAGCAAGCATGAACCCCTGTCCTTGTGGCTACTACACCCATCAAGAAAAACCCTGTACCTGCACAGCTCTCTTACGAAAAAAATATATGAGTAAAATCAGTGGGCCTCTCTTTGATCGCATTGATATTCAGTTATTTATCACGCCTGTTTCCTGGCAAGATATGACACGAACAACCACTACGGAAAACAGTGAAATCATGCGCAAAAATGTAGAAAACGCTAGAGCAATACAAAAACAACGTTTTAAGGAATTTCCGCATATTCACACCAATAGTATGATTCCACCAAAGCTATTAGAAAAAATTTGTGCTATTACCCCACAAGCTTCAAATTTATTGAAAGAAGCTATGGACAAACTTAGTCTTTCTGCACGTGGCTATAATAGCATCCGTAAAATAGCACGTACTATTGCTGATTTAGATAACCAAGAAAACATTTATGAAAGACATATTGCCGAGGCTATTGCCTACCGTAGTCTAGATCGTGAAAAACTATGGCAATGAGGTTAAAAGATAAAAAACACCAAAGAAAAACAACTTCAATAAGTGAATCAAAAAGGCAAAAACCTTTTTTTTTAAACAACAACAGCGTAATATTGTATCCAAAGAAACGTGTTGTTGCTATAAAAAAGTTAGAGGGCTTGTAGCTCAGCCTGGTTAGAGCGCTACACTGATAATGTAGAGGTCCATGGTTCAACTCCATGCAAGCCCACAAAAACTATCGCAAAAGATCTTGCAACATTGTTATTCTTTCTTCAATATCTCTTTTTTTCTTTTTTTCTTTTTCTACTACTTCTGCAGGAGCTTTTTCCACAAATTGCTCATTTTTTAACTTCTTATTTACGGAGGAAAGAAATCCTTTTTGATAAGCGAGTTCTTTTTGCAATACTTCTCTATTTGAGAATTCTTCCGGCAAAGAAAATGTGATGTTTTCAACAACAAAAGAAGTATAGCCTTTATAAGTAATAGCTTCGAACTGCTCAATAGGCATTTTTATCATTTTTACAATATAGGGAGTAAAAATACGTAACCAGGTTGGTTCTTCACCAACAAAAAAAAGTTTTAAAGCATTAAGGTTTTCTTTATGATAACCTGTTAGTAATTGTCGAATTTTTGCAACGAGGGAAAAAGCAGCGGTTGCATGCTTTAAAATTGCTTCATTGAAAGAAGAGGATTCTGGGGCAGCAGCCAGGACGATAGTATCTCCTTTTTTTCGGGGGGAAAGACGTTGCCATATCTCTTCGGTAATAAATGGCATAAAAGGGTGTAGCAATTGCATGAGTTGTTCGAAAAAGAAACTGGTTTTTGCATATACTACATCTGCAACCATTTTTTCAGATAGAGGTTTTATCATTTCTAAATAATGCCCGCAAAAATCATCCCAAAACAATCTATAGATAGTCACAAGTGCTTGAGAAAGCCGAAATTGTGCCAATAAAGAAGAAACTTTCTGCACCACCTGAGCAAAACGAGAAGAAAACCAGTCTATAGCCAGCTGTTGTACCGGCAATGTTTCACCTTGATACTGTTGCCAACTTTGTAGTAACAAAAAAGCGTTTTTTATTTTGTGAACAAAATGACTCCCTTGCTCACATAGTTTTTCATCAAAAAGCAAATCGTTGCCTGCAGGTGCAGCAAACAAAATACCAGCACGCACACCATCTACTCCATACTTTTCCATAAGGGCAATAGGATCAGGAGAATTCCCCAAAGACTTGGACATTTTACGACGT
The DNA here is from genome assembly GCA_942492555.1 of uncultured Bacteroidota bacterium. GTDB lineage: Bacteria > Bacteroidota > Bacteroidia > Cytophagales > Amoebophilaceae > JBCCVH01. The sequence goes on from CALOEX010000014.1 coordinate 209,498, forward strand.
TTTTCATCGCGTACAATTCCAGTAAAGTAAACGTTGGAAAAGGGTTCTTTCCCCATAAAAGCATATCCAGCAATAATCATGCGCGCCACCCAAAAAAAGATGATTTCAGGAGCGGTTACCAAGTCATGGGTAGGATAAAAAAAAGAGATGTCTTTATTTTTTGGACAAAGTGTTCCTGCAAAAACGGAAAAGGGCCACAGCCAAGAAGAAAACCAGGTATCTAACACATCTGGATCTTGCTGGAGGTCTTTTTCTTCAAGGGTGGGATCTCCTAATGAACGAGCTTTTATCACGGCTTCTTCAACATTCATTGCCACAACATATGCGCCATCTGGCAAATAATAAACAGGTATGCGTTGCCCCCACCAAAGTTGACGTGAAATGCACCAATCCCGTATATCTTCCATCCAAGACATATAGGTGTTTACATATTTGGAAGGATAAAATTTAATCGTTCCATTCTTTACACTTTGTATAGCAGGAATGGCAAGTTTTTTCATGCGTACGAACCATTGCATTGAAATACGAGGCTCAATGATACTACCACTTCGCTCCGCATAACCTATTCTGTGTTTATGCTTTTCTTCTTTGACAAGTTGTAGACAAGCCGAAAGGTCTGTGACTACCTTTTTCCTAACATCAAAACGGTCTTTACCAATACCATATCCTGCTTCTTTGTTTAGTTTTCCTTCTTCTGTGAATATATCAATGATGGGTAAACCATGTTTTTGACCAAGTTCATAATCGTTTGCATCATGTGCAGGCGTTATTTTAAGACATCCCGTTCCAAAGGACTTATCAACATATTCGTCGGTGATAATGGGGATAACTCGTTTTGTTAAAGGTACGTAAACCTCTTTTCCATGTAGAGAAAAATAACGTTCGTCTTCTGGGTGAACACAAATGGCAACATCCCCAAAAATTGTTTCGGGCCGCACCGTAGCCACAACGACATCCTTACCTCCATCCACTTGCTTATAGGCAATATAATAAAGTGTTCCTTCCTCTTCCTCAAAGATAACTTCTTCGTTTGACAAAGCTGTCTTACGCACAACATCCCAATGAATAATTTTTTTATCCCGATAGATATACCCTCGTTCATAAAGATCTACAAAAGCACGGAGTACTGCTTCTGTCATTTCTGGATCCATGGTAAAGCGCTTTCGCTCCCAATCACAAGAAACTCCCAATTTTTTTAATTGGGAAAATATAATACACCCATACTTTTCTTTCCACTCCCACGATTTCCTTAAAAATTGTTCCCTTCCCAGTTGTTGTTTGGAAAGCCCCTCTTTTTCAATCTTAGCTGATACCATCGCTTCTGTAGCAATGGAAGCATGATCTATCCCGGGTACCCAACATGTTTCTTTGTTTTGCATACGTGCTCTTCTCACTAAAACATCTTGTACTGTTTGGTTTAAAACATGTCCCATATGCAAGATTCCTGTAATGTTTGGAGGAGGCATCACAACAGTGTAAGCCTCTTTTTCTGATGTTGAGTCAGACTGAAAAAAACCTTTTTCTTGCCAATAGGCATACCATTTATCTTCCCATCCGGGTGCTAAGAGTTCTTTTTGCATAGGTATTTGTTAGAAAGACTTTGAAAATCAAAATATTCGTCATAAGCAGACAAAACTAAGCTGTTTTTTCAAGTATCACAAATGGAAAAAAGCTACTGGAGTTTTCAACAGCTTAATAAAAAATAAATCAATATATTTAAATATATCTTATTATTAGCTTGGTGTTTTCGGGGATAAAAGTTTCCCCCAAATGCCCGGGGGGAACTCTCTTTTTTCTTTCCTGTTTTTTCTTTAAATCAAGTCTAAAAAAACCCTTTAAAAATAGTGTAAACATGTTTTTTAAAAAAACAAAAATTTTATGAGCAATTTATCCACAATTTTTTATTGTTGGTAACTTGAGTAAAAGAATTTTTGCAAAATCAAAACTTTTTTCTTTGGGGGGTTCTTTCTTTTTACATGCTTTTTTTTCCACTTTTTATCCACAGCTAGGAAAGGTTGTTATCCCTTTTATTGGTGATAAAAATAGTGATGTTACATTTTATATAAGGATGGGGTTAGCTTTGCAAAGAAGTGTATATTCCTCTGTTAAATATCAAATTTTTGTTTATTATGAAAACAATAAAAGTATGTGGTATTCTCTTTGCCTGTTTATTTTTTTCCTTTGCTGTAAACAAGATGCAGTCTACAGAGAAAGAGATGAGATTGCAACTATTGGAAAATGATGTCTCTGTAGTTGTCCCTGTTTTGGAAGAAAAAGAAACAAAATATTTTGTACTTCCTCTCCGTATTTTTTTATTGGTTGAAGGCTACACACGAAAGAAATTGTGCGAAGAAAGCAACATTAAAGTTTTTCCTGATCTATCAAAAGTCATTGCACGTTATTTATATGAACCTCCTTCTTTGCCCATTACTCCATTAAGACCATCTCTCTATAGACGATGTTTGGTGGCATACAAAGAAATATTGTGTTGTGGATGTACCATTTTTTTACTTGTGGGCCTTACGGGCATTTGTGTTTTTGTTTTTCCTCCATTGAATTCTTCTGAAGGAGAAGTTCCTTTTTCTTAATATTTTGAAGGAAAAAGGATGTAATCCTTTTACTTTTTACTCCTCATTTTTCATCATTCGTTATTCATTTCTTTATACACTTTTGTACTGATCTGTTACTGTTTATTGCTCACTATTCATCATTTGTTTTTCCTTTATTAAAGTACATTTTTGTAAACCGCCTTACATGATGGTATAGAGAAAAAGGCAACATTGTCTTTATTTTTCATTATTCATTTTTCATCTACCCTACAACCTCATAGCGTATCTCCATCTCCGATTTATTGAAAGATACCCCCATGAGAATAAACTTCTTAATGCCCCTTTGTGTCAAATCTCGCTTATAGGCCAACGTTTTAATTTGTGCCAATGCAGCATCCGCCACCTCTTGGAGCCTTTCTGTTTTTGTTGCGACTTTAAGCTCCAAGATAATACCATATTGCGATTGATCTTTCGGCTCTATGCAAATATCATAAATCCCTCCTCCGCTGATTCTATTGGAAGTGACTATATGGCTATGGCTTAAACAAGCACTCATCCCCAGCACCAGCCCATGGTAGAACTGCTCGTAATGTTTGCCTCCCTTATCTAAAAAGCTAGGCACACGTACCAGATAATCCTCTAAAAAAACCTGGAAGGCTTCCACATTGCCAGTGACTAAATCCTGCATCGCTTGATAATATTGCCCTTGTTCATTATTGGATACCGCTTCTTCTATAATATTTTCCATGCTAACACGTATTTCCTCATTGGTAAAAGAGAGTGTATAAGCATACATACCAGGTTTGATAAACTGCTTGTTTTCTATTTTTAGATAACCAGATAAAAGCATGAGACTCCAAAAAGAAGAGCGATCTGTCTTCAAGCTTTTACCTAAAATGATATTGGGATTGATAAGGCTTTGTATGGGTATTTTGTTGACCAGTTGCGATAAATCTTTTTCTAATGTCGTGATGTTTTTTGCAATGAGATCCCTGATAATGGTTGTACCACCACTGTCAAACCAATAATAGTCTAAACTTTTTTCTATGGGTTTCGTGTTGCTTGTTGCTTGATCAGCAAACATAATAATGGAAAGAGGGTTGTACAGCGTATAACCTTCTACAATATAGCCATTATACATCTCTTTGAGTTCATGTGCTTTTTGTGGTAATCCTGCTTGATCTAAGTAATGATCTGTCTCTTCTGGTGTAAACCCGAAGCAATTCGCATATCTTGAAGAGGAAATCATACTGTATACCTTTACATTGTTCAGCTCAGAAAAAAGAGAGGATTTAACAATTTGTAAAATACCGGTAATCAAACCTTTATGTAGGTAGTCATTGCCTTTAAAAGCTTTGTTAAATAGCGTGGCAATAAGGCTGCGCATCTCTTCATAATAACCATGCACATGCGCATCATGTAAAGGTGTGTCATATTCGTCAAGGAGAAGCATAACTTTTTTACCATGTGCTTGGTATAAAAGTTCACTTAGGTATAATAAAGCATCTTTATAACTAGCTTGACTAGCGGTCTGGTCCAAATATTTTTTAAAGTCTACTTTTTGATGTTCTTTAATTTGTTTTGCATCGAGAAGATAGTAATGTGTATTGTAAAGCTTTTTAATAACATTTTGTAATAATGCATAAGCCTCTTCAAAATTTTTACCACGTACCTCCTTCAATGTTAAAAAGATAACAGGAAACTGCCCTTGTAACGCCATCACCTCGGGATGTTTGCTAATAGCAAGGCCCTCAAAAAGCCCTTTGGTAGCAACGCCATCCACCTCTTTGGCAAAAAAGTGTTGCATCATGGAAAGGCTTAGCGTTTTGCCAAATCTACGCGGGCGGGTGATAAGGGCAATTTCATCACCTGCATCGATAAACTCTTTGATCATCAAGGTTTTATCTATAAAGAGATAGGCTTGTTTATCGGTATTTTTGTGTCTGATAAGTCTTGCAAAATCAGAAACGCCAATGGGAAACATGTATGAAGCCATAGGTATGTTGTAAAGGATGATAGGTCAAAGATAATAAACTTGCTACGAAGCTACCTAGTGTAAGTGAAAAAAACAGAACACATGCATACACTTTTGTACTGATCTGTTACCCTTTATTGTGCATGATTCATTCGCCCCCCCCGCATGTGGCAAAGTCACATGCGGGGGGGGGACCTATCCACTCCCTTACATCAGTAAGCATCCATCGTTTTCTAGTATACCGCCTCGTTGTTTGATAAGCTTCTGATGAGTATTTGAAAGCCCGATAGCTCTCTGAAAATTTGCTCCCTTTAGTGATAGAGCACCATGATCACCTAAGACAACCAACAGATCGTATGTTTTTTGTTCATCCCAGATGCGTACCGTGTTGTCGTCACTCGCAGAGGCGAGCTTTTTCCCGTCTGGGGACCAACGCACGGATCTTACATCAGCAGTATGCCCCGTGCACGCCTTGATGAAATTGCCTGTGGTACCATCCCAGATGCGCACCGTGTTGTCGTAACTCGCAGAGGCGAGCTTTTTCCCGTCTGGGGACCAACTCACGGAATTAACCCAAGCCGTATGCCCCGTGCACGCCTTGATGAAATTGCCTGTGGTACCATCCCAGATGCGCACCGTGTCGTCGTAACTCGCAGAGGCGAGCTTTTTCCCGTCTGGGGACCAACGCACGGAGTTTACTCCAGCCGTATGCCCCGTGCACGCCTTGATGAAATTGCCTGTGGTACCATCCCAGATGCGAACCGTTTTGTCGTTACTCGCAGAGGCGAGCTTTTTCCCGTCTGGGGACCAACGCACGGAGTTTACATAATACGTATGCCCCGTGCACGCCTTGATGAAATTGCCTGTGGTACCATCCCAGATGCACACCGTGTTGTCGTAACTCGCAGAGGCGAGCTTTTTCCCGTCTGGGGACCAACGCACGGAGTTTACATAATCCGTATGCCCCGTGCACGCCTTGATGACATTGCCTGTGGTACCATCCCAGATGCGCACCGTGTTGTCGGAACTCGCAGAGGCGAGCTTTTTCCCGTCTGGAGACCAACTCACGGAATTAACCCAAGAAGTATGCCCCGTGCACGCCTTGATGACTTTGCCTGTGGTACCATCCCAGATGCGCACCGTTTTGTCGTAACTCGCAGAGGCGAGCTTTTTCCCGTCTGGGGACCAACTCACGGAATTAACCCAAGCCGTATGCCCCGTGCACGCCTTGATGAAATTGCCTGTGGTACCATCCCAGATGCGCACCGTGTCGTCGTAACTCGCAGAGGCGAGCTTTTTCCCGTCTGGGGACCAACGCACGGAGTTTACTCCAGCCGTATGCCCCGTGCACGCCTTGATGAAATTGCCTGTTGTACCATCCCAGATGCGCACCGTGTTGTCGTCACTCGCAGAGGCGAGCTTTTTCCCGTCTGGGGACCAACGCACGGAGTTTACAGAACGAGTATGCCCCGTGCACGCCTTGATGAAATTGCCTGTGGTACCATCCCAGATGCGCACCGTGTTGTCGTAACTCGCAGAGGCGAGCTTTTTCCCGTCTGGGGACCAACTCACGGAATTAACCCAAGAAGTATGCCCCGTGCACGCCTTGATGAAATTGCCTGTGGTACCATCCCAGATGCACACCGTTTTGTCGTAACTCGCAGAGGCGAGCTTTTTCCCGTCTGGGGACCAACGCACGCACACCACTTTATCCGTATGCCCCGTGCATGCCTTGATGACATTGCCTGTGGTACCATCCCAGATGCGCACCGTGTTGTCGTAACTCGCAGAGGCCAGCTTTTTCCCGTCTGGGGACCAACTCACAGAGGTTACTGTAGCAGTATGTTGCAAATAGGGATATTCACCAAAATCAATTCCTTGTACTTGAGCGTTGTTCCATATAGTATTTTCTAAGTAGGCTTGTCTCAGGCTTACATTGCGACAGTCACTCCCTGAGAAGTTGGTATGTGCCAGAAAGGCTTGATCCAGGTTAGCGCCGGGTATACGGATGCCTTGCCAATTGACGTTGTTGAGTTTGATGTCTGCAGTGGCTAGGATGGTGGCGCTGTTGGCAGCGGTAATGGCGATGTTGGGATCTTTTTTGGAGGTTTCTATATAGTTGAAGAGTTTTTGTTTGAATATGGGGGATTGGTGGACTTGGTGTGCAAGTGCTTGGAGGAGTGCTGGTTGATCGTTTATGTGTTTGTTGTTGAGGTCTAAAATATGGGTGTTGAAGGTGGCTTTTGTTTTGTGTGGTTGCGTGAGGAGTTGGTATATGCTTTGGAGGGGGTTTTTTGTTTTTTTTATGTAGTTGTTGAGGTATTTTTTGGCAAGAGGGGGTATGTTTTCCCATATTATGGTGTTGTTTTTGCATCCTTGGGGACTCTTGGGTATTTTGTTGCTATAGCCGATAATGTTTGTGAGGAGGTAGTGGCAGGAAAGGCAAAGGGGGGTGTTGCTGGTGAGGGTGATGGGGTGTTTTTCTGGGCTTATTGCTAGCCATTGTAGTAGGGTGGGAATGATGTGGGTGGGTTGTGTTTGGATGATGTTGTAGAATAGTTTGTGTGTGATGTGTTGTGTTGCTGGGGGGATGTTGCCAATGGAGGAAAGGATGTATTTTTTGCAGATGAGTGGAGTGTTGGGGTTTTGGGGTGGGTTGTTGCTTAAAATGGCTAATAGGAAGGTATGGCTGTCGGGTTGGTATGGGATGATTTTTTTTAGGTCTTTGGCAAGGTTTTTGAGGGGAATATTGGGGTTTGAGATGGTATTGTTGATTTGTTTTTTGCTGTGGTAGGTTGTGTAGTTTTGTACTTGGATGGGTGTGGGTTGTTGTAGGAGGGGGCTACTGGCATGTAGCTGGGTGAGGAGGAAGGTGTATATAAGCAGGTATTTTTTTTTCATGTGTTTGGGGGTTGTAAATGTGTTTTATTATACTGTTGTCGTGATGTTTTTTGCAATGAGATCCCTGATAATGGTTGTACCACCACTGTCAAACCAATAATAGTCTAAACTTTTTTCTATGGGTTTCGTGTTGCTGGTTGCTTGATCAGCAAACATAATAATGGAAAGAGGGTTGTACAGCGTATAACCTTCTACAATATAGCCATTGTACATCTCTTTGAGTTCATGTGCTTTTTGTGGTAATCCTGCTTGATCTAAGTAATAATCTGTCTCTTCTGGTGTAAAACCGAAGCAATTCGCATATCTTGAAGAGGAAATCATACTGTATACCTTTACATTGTTCAGCTCAGAAAAAAGAGAGGATTTAACAATTTGTAAAATACCGGTAATCAAACCTTTATGTAGGTAGTCATTGCCTTTAAAAGCTTTGTTAAATAGCGTGGCAATAAAGTGCGCATCTCTTCATATAATAACCATGCACATGCGCATCAGTAAAGGTGTGTCATATTCATCAAGGAGGAAGCATGACCTTTTGATTTGTGTGTTGAAAAAGAACACGAGAAAGAAATTGTCAGGATCCTTCATATTCTGCTTGTGTCGCGTTCTTACTTCTTATGCGATCTATCAACGCTTTGTCATACTGGTCAATGTGAGTATCTATGAGATATTTAAATTGATTAAAGAGCAAAACGATTACTTCTTGTGTACGTGCATAAGCCTCTTCAAAATTTTTACCACGTACCTCCTTCAATGTTAAAAAGATAACCGGAAACTGCCCTTGCAATGCCATCACCTCGGGATGTTTGCTAATAGCAAGGCCCTCAAAAAGCCCTTTGGTAGCAACGCCATCCACCTCTTTGG
>CALOEX010000015.1:0-36581 GCA_942492555.1 uncultured Bacteroidota bacterium
AACTTTCCCCCTTGTTTATTTACAGAGAGCAATAATTTATGCATAAAATTTTACAATTTTTTACTGCATTTAGATAGAGGCTTTATAGTACTTTTTGTAGCATAATTTTTGAAATACTCCGCGTTTAAGGTGTTTTTGTAAAAAACAAACCACCACTGCCGCAAAGCTGTCGGTGGAAAGAGATATAAAATGATGGATAGAACATAGATAATAGCTATTACTTTACAAGCGTACTTCCACAATGGTTTGCAATAAAGCATAGCATATTTTGATTGTTTGAATCAGAGAGCAATTGAGTTGAATGATCAAGTTAAAAAAACTTGTGAGTATAAGCAATTGAGGTATAAATAAGCAAAGTATCTGAGTTAACATAAAAAGAATAAGCCTTTAGTCATTATAGAAGCTCAAACTAAATGAAAGAAAATTCTAAGTGGTACTCTTTTTTTATTCGATGGTTTTGTAGTACCAATGCTAAAGACATTGGTATAATGTATCTAGTCTTTTGCAAGATGGGTTGGTGTTATTGCAACAACAATGAGTCTTCTAATCCGTATGGAACTCAGCAATGTAGGTCCTGGGATTTAGGGTGGTAATGGTCAACTCTACAACGTGTTGATTACTGCTCATGGATTGCTAATGTTGTTTTTTGTAGTAATGCCCGCACTTATGGGCGGGTTTGGTAACTGGCTAGTGCCTGTAATGATCGGAGCACCGGACATGGCATTTCCACGTATGAATAACATTAGCTTTTGGGGCGCGGCATCTAATTTTTATCATTGTTGCAGCTTTGCTGTCAGATTGATCCCATTGATATTTTTCATATCTCATAGCTACCTAGTGATCTTCACAGGCAAACGCAGTATGTATATGTAGCTTATCATTAATATCTGTAAAACACTACCACGTCTTGCTGCAAGTAATTGCAGAGAGCGAAGCAAGGGTAGAAAGCCAACTGATGAGTGCATGAATTAGCTCAAATATTGTCTGGCAAGTTACGGTTCCTATGAGTAGGCTAACGAATGTGATCACTCTCCTAGCGGAATAGCTGAGCCCTTGATCCGAATCATGCCTATGGATCAAGCTAGAGATAACTGCTATCCGCCCAGATATAGCAGGAAGGGACATCTCTAGGCAAGCAACGAGAAGTTGTTGTAGGGAGAGCACATCTCTAAGGGAACCAATGGCAGTGATAAAAAGAATTTGCGATTCAACCTAACTCAAAAGGGTTAGGAGAACGGAGGTTTCATAGTAGGATATTGTACAAAAAGCTCTAGCAATAGAGCTGTTAAAAATGCAATGTCTAAAGGAAACCAGGCAGCCAATAAGAACAGAGTAGACCTCAAGTTTAACTTGAGTGAGGAAATAAGTACTTTGGCATCTACTGATAATCTAATTAAACTAATTGCAAACATCAATACACTACTTTATGCCTATGAGGTAATCAAATCCAAACCAGGTAACATAACTCTTGGCGTTGACAAACAAGTCACTTTGTATGAAATTAGTCTCAGTGGTCTTATCAGAGCATCTGAAAAGCTTCGTAAAGGCAAGTATCAATTCTTGCCAGCACGTCGTACCTGGATTCCCAAGCCAGGTAAAGTAGAAAAACGCCCACTAGGAATAGCTTCTCCTTGTGAAAAGATTATCCAAAAGCGGTGACTCTAGTATAGAGTCTCTTGTATGAACCAACTTTTAGCAGCAACAGTCATGGATTTCGTCCAAGACGAGGCTGTCACACAGCATTGAAACAGGTTAAAACACAGTTTCAAAATGTAACATGGGTAATTGAAGGGGATATCACTAAATGTTTTGATACAATCAGCCACGAAATTCTACTTAATATTCTTAAAGAGAAAATTAAGTGCAAATTGACCATTAAAACCATTCGACGTATGCTTCAAGCAGGCTACATCAACTTGTCTCAATTTATTGAGAACAAAGATAAGGGCACTCCTCAAGGTAGTGTTCTTAGTCCCTAGCTTTGTAACATCTTTTTGGATAAGCTAGACAAGAAAATGGAAGAATTGCAGGGTAAATATAACCTAAATAATCGTCGTAGGAAAAACAATAGATACTTCAAAGTGGACCACAGGACACGAAAAGGCTTTGCAGAAGGTAACTTTGATGAAGGTTACAAACTTCGAAAGCTAAAATGGACTATGTCCAGGTACAATATAAAGGACCCAAACTTTCGTCGAGTGTACTATGTCCGCTATGCGGATGACTTTGTTGTTGGAGTTACTGGACCTCTTAGATTTGCAAATATAATCAAGAGTGAAATCGAAAGATTCCTCCACGAGGAATATAGGCTTGAGCTCAACAGCTCTAAAACAAAAGTCTATCATCTGCAAAATGATGGCTTCTGTTTCCTAGGTACTCAATTTGTGAAATACAAACGTGGTGAAAAATGGATTGTGGCTAAGAAATTGGCTGGTAAGACTACAAAAAGTGCAATCAATGCAAAGCTTCGCCTTAAAGTACCTTTGGCAAATATCATTAAAAAGCTAGTAGAAAAGAAATTCTTTAAATGGACTAAACATAGAAAACTTCGTAGGACCTCTGTAGGTCACCTAGTGAACTGGGACCACAGAAATATTGTAAAATATTACACCGCTGTGATTCATGGATAGTTTAACTATTATTCCTTTGTGGATAACATGAATGGGCTTGGAAGCATTCTTCACTTGTTGAAGAAATCCTGTGCCTTGACCCTAGCACGAAAGCACAAACTCATTGGCACTCGAAAGCTATATTGCCAATATGGGAAAGATTTGAAGGATCCTACCACCAATTCTACTTAGCAAATGCCCAAAAGCTTTAAAGTTACTGGTAAATTCAATACAACTAGTAATCCTACTCCCAGAATTAGACAATAGGACAAAACATGGTAAAAAAAAAAAAGTTCACCTGTCTTGCTTAAAAGATGTGCGATCTGTGGTAATCCTGTAGCCAATGCACACCATGTTCGAAAGATCCGTGAACTCAAGCAACGACTCCATTAGGATTGGTTCACTATGCAAATGGCTGCAATCTACCGAAAGTCCCTCTTTGCAATATTTGTCATGACAAGGTTCATGCAAATAAGCTAACCAGGAGAGAGCGCACCAGATATGTCATTGGGATTAAAAACTCCTACCTATCAGGTCTAACTAAAAGTTTATTAGTTTAATTACTTAATATATATTTATTTATGCTTTAGAGTATGCTAATTAATAGCTCTGAAATTATCAGTAGAGTATGCTGGAGAGCTCAATGCAATGAAAGTTGCACGTTGAGTTCGGAGGGCAGTTTAGATATACCTCTATGTATCTGAAATAAAGTAGGTATGTGTAACTCTTTTGACCCCTACTGTTGCCGATGAGATAGACCTAGTTGGTATTTAGTGCTCTTGTAGAACAAGGACCCGGAGTAGGTTGGACCGCCTATCCACCTCTTAGTAGCGCATAGAGCCACTCTGGAGCATCTGTAGACTTGGCAATTTTTAGTCTTCATGTTTCTGGTATTGGTTCTATTTTGGGTAGCATTAATTTCCTTGTAACTGTTGCAAATATGCGTGCACAGGGAATGACATTGTATCGTCTCCCTTTGTTTGTGTGGTCTATTTGTTTCATTAGCATCCTCCTTATTGGAAGTCTTCCAGTATTTGCAGCTGGATTGACTATGCTTCTTACTGATCGAAACTTTAACACATCTTTCTTTTAGCCAGCAGGTGGTGGAGATGTAGTGTAGTATCAGCACTAGTTCTGGTTTTTTGGTCAAAAGTGGCCCTTTCACTTTGTGAGAAGTGATTTTGCAATAGGCTGTAAGCTGGAACCATTTAATAGTACTCTATTCTTTTTTAAGAAAGAAATGTACTACAACATAGCATTTACTGAGAGCATAAGTGATTTTAAATATCCCGCTTCTGTAACAATAATGCTATGTGAATGCAATCAGCAGGTAACCAACGTGGTATTGAATATGTACAATCAAATTCTATATGCACTAGTAGGAACCCCAGAGGCCGTATGCCTATTTGCAACTATTTAGAAAATTAACCAATTTGATTTTGGTAATAAAAAACTTTCCGATAGAGATAAAAAAAAACGTTTTTCTCAGTGGTTGGCTGGATTTATTGATGGTGATGGATGTTTTTTTTTGAGTAAAAGAGGGTACACTTCTCTTGAAATTACAACAAGTAATAAAGACGAAGAAATGCTTCGAAAGATTCAAAACAAATATGGTGGAAGTATTAAAGCCCGTGCTGGACAGAAAGCTCTTCGTTACCGATAGCATAACAAAGAAGGAATAAAAAAATTGTGCAGAGATGTAAATGGTTATATTCGACACCCTATTCGCTAGAGACAATTTCAAAAAGTACTCCAAAGACTTTCTATGGATTAGCAAAGTCCTGATGTATAGAACTTTAAACATGGTTGGTTTGCAGGGATGTTTGATGCTGATGGTACAGTAACACTAAAAGAGACTGGTCAAATTACAATTTCTGTAACTCAAAAGTATAAAGAAATTCCACTTTACTTCCAAAATACTTTGAATATTGGAAATATTTACTTTGACAAGTCTCAAAATGGTTATTGGACTTGGGCAATTTAGAGCAAAAACCATATTACTCAAATAGTAGAATATTTTAAACACTTTCCTCTTTATAGCTATCGTCGACAAAAATAGTTTCTAATTCCACATATTCATCTTCTTAAAAGGCAGAAAAGACATCTAAAAACCACAAAATCCACCACTCTCCAAAAAGCTTGGGCTGAGATTGTAAAAAAATGGCATAGTTTTTCAAATTCATATGGGTCCGCGAAGCAAAACTTTGCGCTGAGTATAAATAGTTGTAAAAGATATGGCCCATCTCTTAATTCCTCTATTATTCTTTTTTTTTTATTAAATTTTTCAATAAATTTTTTATTAAATATCCATGAGTAGTAGAGCGGTTAGAGAGAGCACCCAGAAGTGTACGTATAGATTCTCCCTGCTTTTGGAATTGTATCTCATGTGTAGAGTTTCTTTGCACGTAAACCAGTATTTGGTTATGTGGGAATGGTTAATGCCATGGGTGCAATTGCTGTTTAGGGCTTCCTTGTATGGGCTCATCATATGTATACTGTTGGCCTTGATGTAGATACTCGTGCTTATTTTACCAGTGCAACCATGATTATTGCAGTACCTACTGGTATTAAAATTTTTAGTTGGCTTAGAACTATTTATGGTGGTTCTTTGTGGCTAACTACTCCTATGCTTTTTGCATTGGGATTCTTGGTATTGTTTACTATTGGGGGTCTCACTGGTATTGTATTGGCAAATGCTGGAGTAGACGTAGCGTTGCACGATAGAGAAATGCTATGTAGAATAGTAGGCAGAGCTGGACTAGTTAATAGTAGAGCTAGTTCTTATTACAGGATATTTTTTGTAGGTTTGATGGATGGTAATGGCTCTATTCAAGTAAATCATTGGCGTAGTAAAAGCTTGCAGTATCGTTTTGTTATTAAAATAAAAAACACCATTGCAAATCACCAAATGCTGCTCCAATTGCATAAAGAGCTCTGTATTGGTAATGTGCGTATTTCCAAAGATGGACTATGGGTTCTATGGGTTGAGAATAGTATACACAAAATGCCAAAAATTATGGCAATTTTTGATAAATACCCACCATTAACAAATCGTTTGACTATGCAGTATGCATTTTTTAAAAAAATGTACTTTTCCAATAATGTTAGTGTGAGGGATTATTTGGCTATTCGACAGGCTAAATACAAAATGGCTGTGCAAAAAAGTATTCCCAGGGGCAACATTGCAACTCTACCTTATTTTTGTAGATGGTTTAGTGGTTTTGCTGAAGCAGAAGGTTGTTTTTCTGTTCGAAAGTGTGGAAATAAATCTTTTAGTATTTGTCAAAAAAATGACCTATACATTCTCCAAAGAATTAAGACCTACACAAATGCAGAAAATAAAATCCGTCTAATTAAAGGAAATTGCTTTGTATTTGAAGTGTACAACAAGTCTGTTCTCCATTTTTTGAAAGCCCATTTTAGTAACTATCCACTACTTGGAGAAAAATATAATAGCTTTGTAAAGTTTTACCAAATATATTAAAGCACAAAACTCTTTACCTATAAAAAAGCCATTAACTAGCAGTCAGTCTCTACTACTATTTCTACTTATATTACAAACATTAAGTCTCGTGCTGTCATATCGCTATGAATTTAGAATTCTAAATTCGGTTGTTTGGGCTATAATAGCCTAAATAGCTAACGGGGAAACCCAAAGACTGGTTTTCGCTAAACCAACAAAAAATGTTTTTGGGCAATCCCGTGGAAACCAATACAATAAAAGTAGAGCTTTATTGTTAGTAGGATCCGTAGAGACTATACGCGATAGTTAAGGCAGATTAAGTTCTAAAGCCTTAATAAGAGAGAGTCCAATCCTTCTGGTAACAGGAGTTGCAATTTTATTTGACTTATTATGTTGTTGCGCATTTCCATTATGTTTAGAGTATGGGAGCTGTAACTGGAATTTTTGCTGCTTTTTACTTTTGGGTTAGAAAACTTACAGGATGCCAATACCCTGAACACCATGGGCAAGCTCATTTCTTCTTGTTTTTTATTGGAGTTAATTAGACCTTTATGGTCCAGCATTTTCTTGGCTAGAGAGGTATGCCACGTCGTTACCTCGACTACCCTGATGCATTCCTTGGGTGGAACGTTATTAGTAGCTATGGGTCTTATCTAAGTGCTCTTAGCTTTGTATACTTCTTTTACATTGTCTATCTAACCCTCGCATATGGTCCTAAGAGAGCTGCAAATCCTTGGAGATCTGATAGAGAGCAAGGAGCTCCGCTTTGCGGTGGAATTGAGTGGGTATAGCCGTCTCCGCCCGCATGGCATACGTACGGTGACAGCCTTCCAGTAATCCGTCCTACGCCCGCATAGGTATCAATTTAATTATTTAATTATTTTTTATAGTATACAACAAGAATGGCGAAATTGGTAGACGCGGTGGTTTTAGGTACCACTGGTTAATATAACTTTGAGAGTTCAAGTCTCTCTTCTTGTACTAATATTTTATATAATTGCAGCTAGGTTCTTTGAACCCCTATGTATCAGCTCTGGCTCAACAGAGCTGATAATTGTGCCCATTTGCAGATGGCTCCTGCTAGAGAGTCCAAGGCAATGTAGTCTAAAGGTTAGGCAATGGTTTGCAAAACCAATTATAGCAGTTCGAGTCTGCTCTTTGCCTTATGATTTTGATTCTTTTTTTTATTAAAATATGGGTGTATTTGCTCTGGTTGAAATAGCCACAAGAGCTACACTAATTAAAGGAAGAAAAACCTTTAGACATGTTCTCAATGGGCAGCTGGTCACCGTCTTCAGTAAAGATGTATGTGCTAATCCTAGTGCTTGGGAAGTACGCATTCTCCATGTAGAAAATAAAGGGCAAAATAAAGCTGAAAAAAGCAGAAAACTAGAGAGGAAACAACTTCTTGCAACAAAATTCTAGCACAGTGTAGCAGTTGATCACATTTTAAACCAAAAAGTATACCTTAAACTAGCAGAAGCTAGATACGATCCTACTAAGCCACTCTTTAAATGTAGCCACTTTAAACGAGCAGGGGTGCAATTACTATATAATATCAAAGCCAATTTGCTAGGGAGTGACAACGTATAGAAGCTACACTGGACAAAAACCTATGGAGGCAGCTCTGGGGTGTATTGCTGGTATAGTACAAATATAAACCGTGCATATATTGGTAGCACTAACAATTTGGGTAAATGACCCTTTAACCACCTCTATCCATCTATAAAAAAATGTTGGCAATTGCATTTGCTAATGATCTAGACCAGTATGGACCTTCTTCTTTTGTAGTTAAAGTACTTTATCTAGTTGGCCCTAATAATGCTAAAAACCACAGTCTTGCGTAGAAATATGAAGAGCATTTGCTCTCCAAATAGGATTATGCCTTCTTATATAATTACTATACTAAAAATCCTAGGCACCAGAACAAGAGAGAAAAATAGGATGCTATAGTAGCTAATACTCTTAAATAACAAGAAAAGAGCTTGTGGAGAACTAGAGCTATCCACAGTTAATGCAAATAGAGCAATAGCTGAGCTGGTAAGAGTTAGTGGTAGAGACTAGTGGAGATGACACCTAAAAAGTACAGGGCAAAAGTCCCATAGCCAATCCATTTGCATAACCTAGTGCCAAAGAATAACAAAAGAGATCTAGCCCACATGCATTTCTATCAGCTGGAGAGCAGCTTCTGGAAAGAGCTGGGGCTGAAGTCTAGTCCAGTTGTATGTCTAAAACTAACTGAGTGCTACGGCTATTGTGGTATTTATTTGATTGTACATCTGCCCACCAAAAAGGCTTGAGTAGGAAGCGCTAAACGCCTACACATTCATCCTTTCGTACATTGCCACCCTTCTTTTATGAGAGAGAGTATGAAAAATGAAACAAAATAGGGCTTATAGTATGGATGACTGGGTTCTTTGTATTCTAGAAGTTATGGAACAAACAAAAGAAAACCAAGAACAAGGAGAACGTTTTATTGCTCTAGAGAGATACTATGATAGGATGATTCCCAGCCACTAGACTATAGCAAAAAGCTGTAAGCCAGGAGTTAAACATTATACAAAACCAAATCAAACCATTACAAATAGAAAAATTCAAAGAAATGCTGTTATTCAAAAAGCATATAAATACCTAGCTTTTGATACTCTCATTGGTCCACTCTGTGGAGCGATAACAGACCTTAGAAGTTAGCATGCAGCGGCCCCTACTTTGCTTGTTTACTTGTGTTGCATCCGCTTGTCTGCAAGCGTTGCTTTGCTTCGCTGCGAAGCAAAGCAAAGCGTTGCTTCTCCGCAAAGCGGATGCGCTGGCAGAGAACAAAGTAAGGCTTAAGTTCTAGAGTTTAGTGATTTGGTAAGAGCAGGTAAATATCTAGGCTTTGGCAAAATAAGTCTAATTACTCTAAAAAAAAGAATTGTGCAAAAAACTCCAGTATACCGCAAAGTGGTTCACAAAATGGTTCGCAAAGAAGGGTGTTCTTTACTATGGATCTCTTACAAAAAACTTTAATAATTTATATAAATGATTTTGTATACTTTTGTAATAGTTATCAGTACTGTAGTGCCTTTGTTGCTAAGAGTAGCATTTCTTACTCTTGTAGAACGAAAAGTAATGGGACACATGCAACGTCGTGTTGGTCCCAACACTGTAGGTTTTTATAATGTTCTGCAGAGATTTGCAGATGGTGCAAAACTTTTTCTTAAAGAGCCCATTCTTCCAAGCAGAGCTGATAATAGACTCTTCCTTTGGGCACCTGTTTTGACTTTTTTGACAAGTCAAATTTAGTGGAGAAGACTTCCTACAAGTAATGCGGGAGCTGTTAGTGATCTTTCTTTGGGTACAATGTATGTTCTTGCTGTTGGTAGTTTGGGAGTTTATGGTATTTAGTAGAGAGGCTGGTCTAGAAATAGTAAGTATGCTTTTTTGGGATGTTGCCGTTCTGTTGCACAAATGATTAGTTATGAATTGCCTATGGGTTTGATTGTTTTGACTAGATGTATGTTTGCTAATAGTCTAAATTGGAGTGTTTTGGTGCATTCTCAGGAAAATAGTATTTTTTAGTTTCCAATGTGGCCAATGGCAATTCTTTGGGTTATTTGTTCTTTGGCAGAACTTAATCGTGCACCAATGGATCTTCCAGAAGCTGAAAGAGAATAGGTTGCTGGTTATAATGTTGAGTACAGATCCATAGGTTTTGCGCTCTTTTTTATTAGAGAATACGCCAACATGATTGCAATGAGAACACTTACCTCTTAGCTCTTCTAGGGAGGTGGGCTAAGGCCGGTAAGTTTTTAGTCTTTTTTGCCTTATAGTTTTTGGCTTAGAACAAAAAGAACTGCAGTAGTCTTTCTTTATGTGTGGGTGCGAAGAACCTAGCCTCGTTACAAATTTACTCAGTTGATAGCATAGGGATGGAAACGTCTTCTACCTCTAGCATTGTCTGGCTTTGTGGCTAATGCAGTCTTTGTTTTTTGCGCTCAAACTATTTAATTATTTTTTTTATGTTAATCCTTTATGCATCTTATGATAAACGCCTAAAGGCTAAAATACTCATTTTAAGCCCAAAGTTTTGTTTGATAAAAAAATTTAATGTGTAATGACATAAAAAAAAGATTATAGATGGAGAGATTTCAAAATTTACCCCATTCTAGAAGTAAATTAAGAAAATATTTTACTACTTTGTAGACACAAATTTTATAATTAGAAATTTTATAGATAAAGTCCCAAAAAATTAAATATATAGTAGTAGCTGTTTTCCTTTGGCTCCTGTTTCACTGCTTCTCTGTCGGCCTGCTCCTCTGCTTGCTTCTCCACAAAGCTTTGCTTCGCACCGGTGCTTGCTTCGCACCGCAAGCACCAGCGAGAATATTTTTTCATAAAAACAGATTATTTTTAGCTTCTGTGCGTATAGTTCAATGGTAGAACACTGATCTTCTAAATCAGCTGTGAAAGTTCGATTCTTTCTTCGTACATAAAATATTAATAGGCAATATAGCAAAAAAGCTGCCGAAATAGCTCATCGGTAGAGCAAAAGACTGAAAATCTTTGTGTGGTTTGTTCGATTCAAACTTTTGGCATTAAACCTCATTTTTTATATAAAATCTCTATAATTATTTGTATAAACGTAAGGCTCTGCATTTGTCCAATGTAAATAAAAATTTTTAAGTCTTTATCGTCTAGTGGTCAGGACGTTACTCTTTCACAGTAGAAACGCGAGTTCAAATCTCGCTAAAGATACATTAATAAAAATAAAGCCACATGTGTGTTTAATTATATGAAAAATAGAAAAGTGGCACGCCTCATTATAAATAAATAATATGAAAGATATGAAAAAAAGCTTTGCACCTGCTTAGCATACGCACCTGCTTAGCAGATGCCGCGTAGTGGATGGAGTTTCCATTAAAAAAAAACTCTATTCTCTAGATTATGGATTGTTTAGTAAAAATCAAATTTTTAAAAAAAACAAAAAAGCTATACAAAGTTTTAAAAAAACTCGCTATCCTAACCACTATGTTTACTTTGGTGAAATTGGGCGCAAAATTGGCTAGTCTAAAACTGGAAAATTTTTTATAACTCCCTCTAAAAAATTTTCTGGTTTTAAAACTATTATTAGAACATCCAACCAAAATATTAAAAAATCTAGTCGTCTTTTCAATACAAAAACTTGGTATATGGACAAAGCAGCTCCAATTCCCGGAGGAAACAACAAATTGTCCACAGGATTTTCTAAAAAAAACAAATTTTATAAGAAAATCTTTTGTTCTTATAGAGATTTTAAAAGATACTATAATTTGGGGTAGAAAACTTTTGTAAAGTAGTATAGAAAAACAAATTATTCTTTTCGTCTGCCTGTCCGCAAAGCAGATGGGTGTGGTACTGATCCATCCATCTATCCGCTATGCGGACCGCTATGCGGAGGAGCGGACCACAGGGGTCTGGAATTTTCTGTTCTAATGCAAGTGGATTCTCTATTCCATAGCAGTATGCGTAAAAGTAGACTAGTTCCTAATTGGTCTGCTCAATCTTCTCTAAAAGAATTCACAAAATATTATCTTCTTAATGGTAACTATGTCCAAAAAAAAAATTTTAGGTTGTTTAAAAGAAATAAAAGGGCTAATAAAGATGGGTATTTTTGCATTAGGAGAAATTTTTGATATGGATAAGTGTATGTATGCATTAAAATCTTTAAGAAAGTCTAATCTTATTTTTTATTTTATAAAATAAATGGGGTATAGCCAAGTGGTAAGGCGATAGGTTTTGATCCTATGATTCGAAGGTTCGAGTCCTTCTTCCCCAGCATTAATAAAACGGCTAAAAGAAATATAGATAGCGCCATCCGCTAGCTAGCGGATGGATGGCGGATGAAACTCAATTTTTTTATAACAATGGCTCATCGTAAAAATCCATATGCATTGCGTAGAAGAATAAATTAGTCTGCTTCTACCTTTTGTGCCTACATCAGAAAAAATGGGCTTAGTCATTTTTGGATAAAGAGACTTGACAGACTACAAAAAACAAAGCATTTTACTAAATGTGGTCTAAAAACCAAATACATTAATAAAACTATAAAAGGTCATTCTAAAACTTCTAAAAAGGTTATTTATAAAAAAACAAATGCAGTAATCTATTCTTATCCATTTAGGGCTACTATTTATCCTGTTTTTTCTAAAGGTCTTTCTTTTAAGGTTCGACGCACAAAACGGAACACTAGCAAGCTAGCAAGTGCTGCAGACCTTAAAAGAAAGGCTCGTTTAAACAGGTAGGTAGTTAATTATATATATTTTTTTTATTAGGCCTATAAAGATGTGGCCCTTTATAAAATAAACTAGAATGTCCAGCCATTCTAAAAATCATTATAAAAGAAGTTATTCAGGTCTCCATACACCTGCTGGCCGTCGGAGATGGAAAAATGGCAGAATGGTTATTGCGCCAATTTGGAAGGTTGGTTCCATTAAGGATTGTTGGTTCGAATCCAACTTTTTCCGAACAAAGTAATAATAAAAAAAAAGTATCTATAAATATCTTAAAAGCTAAATATAAAATAAGATATTTAAAGAGGAAGTAGCGCAGAAGGTTAGCGCATTAGTTTGTCACACTAAAGGTCGGGGGTTCGAGTCCCCTCTTTCTCGAAAATGGGTTTGATCTTGGCCCAGCTAGAACGCGTGCAGAAAGTTTAACACATGCAAGTTTTTTAAAAAAACAAGCTTTTTTTTAAAGAGCAAACGGGTGAGTATAAACTGAAAGTTAAGTATAGACTGGATAAATTCCTTATAACATTAATCATAGTATTACTCATACTTATAATTTTCAGTTCGGATTAGGGTAGTTGGGATGGTTACAGCAGCCCAAGCCAAAGATCCGTAGCCTTCCTTAATGGGATAATGGCCACAGTGGGACTGGAACAAGGCCCATCCGCATTGCGGCAGCAGTGAAGAATCTTTTACAATGGGCTAAAGCCTGATAAAGCATTTCTGCTAAAGGTATTGTATAAGATGTACTTTCCTCAAAAAGGAGAAGGCAAATTGTCGAAAACCTTGTTTATTTAAATTTTCACATTATATGTACAAATAGCTATATATGAGATTTATAATAAGATCCCTGGCTAACTCTGTGCCAGCCGCCGCGGTAATACAGGGAGGGAAAGTGTTTAGCACATGGACTAGGTGTAAAGCGCAGGTAGATGGAAAAAGAACTTCTTTTTTAATTAGTGTGATTAGTCAAACAAAAATAAAGAAAAACTTTTTCTTGAAAAATTATAGAGGATATGGAATAGCCTGAGAACTGGTAGAATAGGAGCATACAGGTTGGAACGCCAATAACGAAGGATGTATCCTTATAATTTTTAGACATTGAGCTGCGGAAGTGTGGAGAACAAATGGGATTAGAAACCCCAGTAGCCCATACCGTCAACGTTGAGTGTTTTTTAGTATAGTTTTATATTAAATAAGCGAAATGCATAAGCACTCCATCTGGGGAGTATTGTCGCAAGGCAGAAACTCAAAAGAATTGACTGTTAGAGAGACCCATAGTGGAACCTTGGGTTATAATTGAAAACAACGTCTAAAACCTTACCAATATTTGTATATTTATACCTTTATTATTTACATAGCCGTAAGTAATTTTATATTTTTATTTTTATTTTTATATATATAATATATACAGTAATTCTTAAAGCACCCGAAGGCAAGCGACCTAGGTTTGAGCAGGTTGAAGAGCAGTTAATATCTGCTGCGGAAGACCGAACTGGTAACTGTGGCAATAGTTTCAGATGACTTAAGTTTAGGAGTGAAAGGCTAATCAAGCTTGCGCATAGCTGGTTGTTGAGCGAAAGACATTTAGGTGTCGCATTAGTATAATATATAGAAAATTTATCCATATTCATAGGTGTGGGTGGGTCTAAGCTGCTACGCTCCTTTGAAAACAATTAATTTTTCTATAATTTAACTAATAGAAAGGCTGTGGGTGCAAAGGTCCACAGCCAAAAGGGAAACAGCCCTGAGAGTTCGTTAAGGTCCTAAAACAACTGCTTAGTGGAAAAAAAAGTTTTATCTCAAAAACCCTCTAAAGGTAGGCTTGAAGCAGCCATCTAGGAATGAAAGCGTAATAGCTCATATAGAGAGAGGTATAGCATTCAATATAAACGGGGCCAGAGCAGTTTACCAATACGGCTTTTGCATTTATTTTATAAACATCACTAGTTAGTAAAAAACTTTTATTTATACAAATGAACATTTTTAACTGTAAAGCCAGAACATTTATAAAAAAAGTGGAAAAAGAGCTGCTTACATGTCTCTAGCTTTTTTTTAACAAATAGTAGTACCTGTGTGTGTGAAACTTTGGTTGGACTGGCCCCATCCGCAGCTTGCTTCGCAGAGGACCGCGAAGCAAAGCTTTGCGAAGCAAGCGGACCGCTTCGCGGAGAAGCAGATATTTTATTTATCTAAATAGATACAGGTGTTGCATGGCTGTCGTCAGTCCGTGGCTCTTAGCCGTTTTGCAGCTATAGCTGCATTTTACGGACAATTCCCCTTCCAGATCTCTAAAATACTTTATCTGGGGGACTCTTTCACTTGAACTAGTTCTTAATTTGGGTTCACGTCAAGTCATCATGGCCCTTATATATTGGGATACACCTGTGTTACAATGGAATAAACAAAATATACCCTTTTAATAGCAAAAAGGGCTTTTTAAATTATTCTTTTTTCGAATTTTTCTCTGCAATTCGAGAGAATGAAGCTGGAATCATGAGTAATCGTGGATTAGCTTGCCACGGTGAAATTTAGTATTTTCTCTAGAGTACACACCGCCCGTCACGTTGGGAAAGTTGTGCGTGTAAGAAAAAGTTTAGCGCATTTAATTATTTGTGAAAAAGGCTTACCTTGCTTATTTTTTAAGAGTAATAGCCATTACTGTAACCCGGCACAAATAGTTATTTGTAAAAAGCTTTGAACATTTGTATGGCAATTTTAACGAAGTCGTAACATGGTAGTTCTACGGGAACGTGGAGCTGGAATGATTATTAAATAGCTTAATTTTTTTATTTTTGGGCATGTAGCTTAATGGTAGAGCGCAAGACCGATAATCTTGAGGCTATAGGTTCGAGTCCTATTTTGCCCAAGGTAAAAACCTGTTTTTTACCTTGCCTCTTCTTTGCAGGTAAGCCTGCTGCGCTCCCCCGCTGCTTGCTACTGCAAGCAGTAGCAAGCAGTAGCAGTTACCAAAAAATGACGGAATATGTCGGCGTTTTGTTGTATATTGGATTTGCTACAGGTCTTGGAGGACTTATTCTCTTTGCAGCTGCAAAAGTTAGGCCTCGCCGTCTTGACCTTGAAAAGGCTACTGCTTATGAGTGTGGGTTTGAACCATTTGGAGAAGCTCGTTCTCCATTTGATGTTGGTTTCTACTAGGTAAGAATTTAGTTCCTCATTTTTGATATCGAGACAAGAATGCTTTAGCCATGGGTATTGGGTGGGGTGAGCACCGGTTATGTTGGTTTTTTCACCTTTGTACTTTTCTAGGTAATTTTGCTTCTTGGTTTTGTCTTTGAGTGGAAAAAAGGTGCATTGGATTGGACTTCATTTAATTATTAAATTTTTTTTACCTTAATTTATTTATCTTTTATTTTTAATATAAAAATGACTTTTTTTACTAAAAATAAAAATACAAGTAGTCCATTTTTTATGCAAAAGAGAAATATGCAAAGGGGAGTAAAAGCTGTCCCTCACCATGGATATCATTAGGTAGATGCTTCTCCATGGCCTGCATTGACTGCGCTATGCATTTAGTGGTTGACTGTTTCTGCAGTTATGTTTTTTCATCAGTACAATGGAGCGGGTACTATTTTGCTTTTTGCGTTTTTCAGATTGAGATACACAGCAAGTTTGTGGTGGCGTGATGTAACTCGAGAAGGAATTCTAGCCTATCACACTGCTAAAGTAGTTAACGGACTTCAGCTTGGTATGATTTTGTTTATTGTTAGTGAAGCTGTCTTTTTTGTTGGTTTGTAGTGGAGATTCATGCATAGAAGGCTTATGCCTACAATTCAGGTCGGCATGACCTGGCCACCTGTAGGTGTAGTACCTTTGCATTGGACAGGACTGCCAAAAACAAACACTTAGATTTAGCTTGCCTCTTACTTTACAGCTAATGCTGCTAAGCATGCCTTGGACAATTATAAAAAGAATCTTTGTGGTTTCTACTTGCTTGTTACTATTGGATTGGGGGTGCTCTTTATGTACTGCCAATATGTAGAATACACCTCTGCATCTTTTACTTTTAGCGATACTGTATATGGAAGTGCGTTTTATTTGACTACAGGCTTTCACGGTTTTCATGTACTTATTGGTGCAATCTATTAGGCAGTTTGTTATGTTGTATTGCCCAGCACCACCCCCACCAAAGCAGTTGCATTTAATTAGGCGGTAACCTACTGGCACTTTGTAGATATTGTATGGAGATAGTAGTAGGTCCTTCTTTATGTTTGGGGGTCTGCACTCCCTGCACACGAAATTGATGCTTGTGCTGATGGCCTTTGTGCTCTCAGTGTGGTTCTTTCTGACAGAAAGGCACATCTTTTTTTGACAGCTTCAATTAATTTTTTAATATTTCACTATATTATTTTTATTATACCAATGTTTTCCTTTTTTAAAGTGTACAGAGATAGACCTGTTGCGTGGGGCATGTACTAGCAAGACCCTGCTACTTCCGTAATGGAAGGTATTAGAGATTTGAATAGAGACATTCATTTCTTTTTGATTGTTATTTTGATTTAGGTTTTGTGGCTCATTTTCCGTATTGTTTATAGATTCCACCACAAGTCTATGCCAGTGCCTGAGCGTTTTAATCATCATACGTCCCTTGAACTTGTATGGGCTATTTTGCCTAGTGTTATTGTTACAGCCATTGCACTTCCTAGTCTTTCTTAGATTTTCACTTATGATGACCTAGTAGCAAAGCCAATGTTGACGGTTAAGGTAGTTGGACGACAGTGGTATTGGCAATACGCCCTACGAGAAAGTGTTGATTTCAGCTTGAGAAAGCAAAGAGAAATCTTGCTTTAGGCTGATAGTAATTCAATTTATCTATAATATTGTTTATTTTTTACACATTTTTTTTTTTCTTCTTTATACTAATTTAGGCAATTTTTAACTAACAGGGCTTGTAAATGATTCTCTCTTCTCTTTTTGCGCCTTTTTAGGCAAGTGCACTCGCAGGATTGGCGGGTCGTTGGATTGGTTCTCGCGGGTCCGGCATCGTGACTGTTGTTGGACTATTTACAAGCATAGTCTTTAGTTACCTAATTTTTTATGAAGTACTAGTTCTTGGTTCTCCTGTAGTTGTGTCTCTAGCTTCTTGGTTTGGAGCGCACACAGTACAGGTGGATTGGCTCTAGTCTTTTGATGCATTGACGGCGTCCATAATGGTAACCGTATCTACAGTTAGTTTTTGCGTACATATCTACAGCATGGGATATATGCAAAGAGATCCACATTAGCCTCGTTTTTGAGTTATTTGAGTCTATTCACTGGTTCCATGTAGTTGTTGGTTAGAGCAAATGATTTGGTCACTCTTTTGGTCGGTTGGGAAATGATTGGTGTTTGTAGTTATTTGTAGATTGGTTTCTGGTTTCATCGTTTGAGCAGAACAAAAGCTAGGCAAAAAGCAATGTAGGTAAACCGCGTAAGCGATACTATTTTGCTTCTTGGTTAGTTTTTTTGCTGGTGGCATTAGGGATCTACTGATACAACATTGATTAGAGCAGTAAGAAGATCTGCTGAATATTCTGACCTTATTTGTCTTTTCCTTCTTGGAGGTGCTTAGGGTAAGAGTGCTCAAGTAGGATTGCATGTGTGGCTTGCGGATGCCATGGAGGGTTTTTTTAGACTAATTTGGGTTTATAGATTTATTTACTCTATTTTTTTGGGGGTTTTTAGCTTGCTATACAAATATTCCTTCAACTACACTGGCTTCGAGTAGAGAATAGTGTTTCCATATAGTTCAGTAGTATCTTATGGGTTTAGCGCTCCTGTAGGTAATCACTACTTCTCTTCTAGTGCAAGCGCCAGCAGAAACGAAAAAATACGTTTTACTAAGTTTGAAATAGGTGTGGTGGTTGGTTTGATGCTAAGGGATGGCAGCTAGAGTAAGGGCACTTCTCCCGGAAGAAATAAGTGTCTAGCTATATGCATAAGAAGGAATGTATAGTATTATTTGAACTGGTTGCACTGTGACTAGCTTAAAAGATACTATACTAGAACGCCCCCGTATCCTTACCCAAAGGAAAATCCAATGCAATATAGTTTGCATTCTCGCAGTTTGCCTGTTTTCACAGAGATCTACGACCTGTGGTATACGTACAAAAATGGAAAACGTATTAAAAAGGTACCTACTCTTGCATACTAGAAAAAGAACTTTAATTAAGTTTCTTTGGCTCATTGGATTATCAATGACGGGTATTGGGACGGTATGGTTATTCTTTGCACTGAATCTTTTAGCAAAAAGGAAATGTAACGTCTAATTAAGTAGCTATTCGTAAAGTATGGTCTAGTTAGAACCACAAAAAAGCGTAGCAGAGAAACATAATTCTTGGGTGGTCAGCGTTTGCGCTTTTGTGGTAAGGCGCAAAACATAGAAAAGTTGATTTCTTATGTAAAACCTCATATGCATAGTAAAATGGTATATAAATTTGGTCCCCACAGAGTTAAATTTAGGTAATTTTACCATTTTTTATTTTTTTTCTACAAAAAACTAGTAAATAAATCTATTAATTCAGTAAAAACAAATTAGAAGTAGGGCCCTCCTTAAATTTTGCTATATGCTGGAACAGCTTTTTTTTGCATACTATAAGATTATAGTGAAAATTGCAAAAAAATAGGCCAATCAGCAGGGAAGCTGCTTTTTAGTTAGCCTCTCAGAGACTAAACGCAAAAATAGTAGCAGATTTGCTAAATCATGGCTACTATATGATATAGTCCTCTACTGTATTTCCACCAAAAAAGGGTGGAAGCACAGTATACAACGCCTACTCCCGTTTCCGCTTAGATTCACGCTGCTACTTTGGTAACAGCAGGTATTTTTTAGATTGCTCGAACCAACCCTCTTTGGGAATAGAGTGTTTCCAGTCGAAGTGTATAGACAATTATTGGTGCAGTAACTAGATTGATGAGAAGAACAATGGGTACAGTGCAAAATGATGTAAAACGTGTTATTGCATATAGTACTTGTAGCCAGTTGGGTTATATGGTGGTTGCATAGTCTATGTCTCATTACGGTCTTGCAATGTACCATTTGATGACTCATGCTTGCTTTAAAGCATTGTTGTTTTAGGGTGCTGGAGTAGTTATTCATGCAAGTCTTGATGTGCAAGATATGCGTCGTTCTGGTGGAGCTCATTCTGCTTAGCCTTTGGCTTGGGCGGTCCTCTTGTTGGGGTCTTTGAGTCTTTTGGGCTGGCCTTTTTAGGCAGGATATTATAGTAAAGATGCTATTTAGGAAGTATCTTTGAGGAGTTCTGGAGCTCTTTCTGCTTATGGTCATTTGATTTAGATGACTGTAGCACTATTGACCAGTGCTTATAGTTTTCGAGTTTTGCTTCTAGTCTTCTATGCACCAGCAGCTGCTAAAAAGAATAGATTGAGAGTTCCTGGAGTTCCTTTTTCTATGACTAGACCATAGTGCATTCTTGGAAGACTTAGCATTTTTAGAGGTTACTTTTTGAGTGACAGAACTATTGGTTGGGGTACAGATTTCTGGGGAACTAGTCTTCTTTATTCTCCTGGTACAAACAGAAGAGTTAGAAGTCACATGATTCCTGTTTGGGTATCTGCTTTGCCTTATATGACTGTTTTCTTGGGTTAGAGAGCTGCTACTGTCTTTGTTTATAGAGGACCTTTGGCTTTTTGCCAAACTAAAATTTTTAAGAGCCTTTATATCTTTCTAAGAACTCGTTGGGGCTTTGATTTTGTTTGGAATAGCCAAATTAGCTTTAAAGTTCTAATGGCAGGTAGAAGAACTTGGAAAAGTATTGATAAAGGAGTACTTGAACTATAGGGTCCTCGTGGAATTACAACAACTTAGACTTCTTGGATTGTACCTTCTGTACAAAAGTTTAGCACAGGTGCTGTGCATGATTATGCTTTGCTCTTGCAAATTCTAATTGTAGTTGGACTTCTTCTATTGGCATATCCCATGTCTTCTTAGGATATGAATAGCATTGGGCTATCTTTTAGTTTTAAAACAGCTACTTTGCTTTTCTTTTTCTATGTAATTAGTGTTTCATATAAATTATTTTTTTTTTTGCATTCTGTTTTTTCTTGTTTTTGGTTTTTTTTGGAAGGCCCAAAAAACCAACCATTGAGCCAAAAATTTGCACATATATGTAAAATTGCAGTATGGAGGAGTGGTATACCTCGTGAGGCTCATGATCTCAAGGCGATAGTTCAAATCTATCTGCTGCACATGTGGCTTTAGGTTTTTTGTTTTTGTATTTAGGGAACAGCACTAGTTCTTTCTATTCCACTTAAAGGTTTGCTTTCTGTTGTTTAGTAGACTCCAGCTGTTGGAAGTTTTTGTTAGTGCATTTAGCCAGGCAAAGAAAGAAAAACACATCGGCTCGTTGCACTTTTGTTTAGTTAGAGAACTTAGCTTTAGTGTATGCGTTTGTGGTCTGGTTTTTCTTCTGTTTTTCCTGATAGATCTAGTAGACCATTTAGTCAACTAGTGTCTTATCAAATTGGTTGGAGAGGTTTTTTTACAGTATCTTTGGAATTTGGTTTGGATAGATTGAGCCTATGGATGATATTGTTGACTGCATTTTAGATGCCTTTGGCAATTTTGGCTAGTTGGACTACACAAAAGGGGCATTCTAGTTCTTTTTATGCTCTTCTTCTTATTCTAACAACTTTTTAGTTTAGGTGCTTTACAAGAACAGATTAGATTTGTTTTTATGTATTGTACGAATGTGCTTAGTTGCCAATGTTCTTGCTTATTGGATAGGGTGGAAGTCGTGCTCGTAAAGTAAAAGCTGCTTATTTGTTGGTACTATATACTCTATTTGGAAGTTTGGCAATGTAGCCTCTCCTATTGCTTTTGTATAGTAGAACAGGTACAACAAACTATGAATTGTTGAGACATTTTAGGCTTTCTGAAAGTCGAGAATACATTTTGTGGTGGGGGTTTTTTTAGGCTTTTGCAGTTAAAGTTCCCCTAATGCCTCTCCATTTGTGGTTGCCAGAAGCACATGTAGAAAGAAGTACTGCAGGTTCTGTATTGTTGGCAGGAGTATTGTTGAAACTAGGAACTTATAGATTGCTGCGTTTTAATCTCTATCTTTTCCCAGCCAGAAGTGCATACTTTTATCCTTTTGTAAGCACAGTTTGTTTGGTTGGAATTATTTATGCTAGTTAGACAACACTACGTCAAGTAGACTTGAAAAAAATTGTTGCATATAGTAGTGTAGCACATATGAGTATGGTAGTACTTGCACTATTTACAATGAATGAAGTGGGTATTATTGGGTCCATTTTCACAATGTAGGCTCACGGAATTAGAAGTCCTGCATTGTTTTAGTGTGTTGGTTATTTGTATGACCGTACTCACACAAAAGCTTAGAAATATCTAGGGGGCTGTGCTACGGCAATGCCTTTGTTTAGCATTTGGTTTTTTTTCTTTACCTTGTGCAATATGGCAATGCCTCTAACACCCAATTTTGTTGGAGAATTTCTTTCTTTGTGTGGTATTTTTGCACAAAATAGCTTTTCCTAGGTGCTTTCTTAGATTGGAGTAATTCTTAGTGCAGTATACAGTTAGTGGGCATATGCACGAGTAGTTCATGGAATGCCTAAAGGAGTATATGTGGCTAGTATGGCTGATTAGAATCGTCGAGAATGGTGGACATTGGCTGTATTGTTTTTTCTTAGAGTATGGTTTGGTATTAAACCAGGTTATATTTTGGACTCTTAGAGATCTACTGTTTATTACTGGAATAGCTCCATTTAGTCAAATTTTTTTATTTACCCACTTTTTTTTTTTTAAGGTGCCTAAAGAAAATTATAAATAAAGTATATAAAGAAGAATAAAAAACTGAGTGCATAGCTCAATGGTAGAGCATCTGTCTTACAAACAGGGGGTTATAGGTTCAAATCCTTTTGTACTCAATAAATTTTTATAATAAAAATAAAGGAGTGCATAGCTCAATGGTAGAGTAACGGTTTCCAAAACCGTTGGTATGGGTTCAACTCCTTTTGCACTTGTTTTTATATCTGCGGTCCGCTCTGCGGATATAGCTCAATGGTAGAGTCCTAGTCTTCCAAACTAGTTGTGTGAGTTCGAGTCTCTCTATCCGCTAAAATATTTAAAGGAAATTGAGTGGATGCCTAGACACCAGTGAATAAGGACGTACAAAAACGAAAAGGCTGCTTTGTTCTATGTATAAAAGCAGATTTCCTATAGGAAACAAAGAAATAAATTATACTCTAAACAGGAAACTTCCTCTATAGAGAAAAAAACCAACAGGGAAACCGAAAGTAATGGCGAATGAAATCGGTTTTATTCATAATAACAATATTTAGCCATTTAGATATGAACTTTTATGGCCATTCGAATTCTAATTGGAAAAAGAAACCAAAGAGGGTAATAGTCCCGTAGTAAAAGGCCACAGCCCACCCATTTTCTGGCGAAGATAAATAGAAAATAAACTAGCCAATAAATAGTATAAAGGGGATCCACCCTCTAGAATAAGAGAACTGGATGATCGATAGTGCACGAGTATCGTGAGAGAAAGGTGAAAAAAAGAACCACAGTTGTTCAGTGAAATAGTTCTGAAACTCAATTTTTTCATACAATAGGGCTTTTTCTTTTATATTAATAGCCCTGTGTGCCTTTTGCAACATGAGTGAGCGAGTCTTTAAGAATTGCTTTTGCTTAAGCTAAAAAGTGTAGGCATTTGCCAATATTTTTATTTTTATTTAAATTATTATAGACAGTGCAAATGGGAATTTAGCACAGTTGGTAGTGCGTTTGCTTTGCAAGTAAAAGGTCTTGGGTTCAACTCCCAAAATTTCCATCAATTATGGCCAGGAAAAATTCTCTAAGTGTGCTTTAAAAAAAAAGTATAAATACAAAAAGCAGAACACACAACCGCCTTTGACACGCCGGCTACTCTGCTGACGTTGCTTTGCTTCGAAGCAAAGCTTTGCTATGCTTTGCTTCGCTCCGCTTTGCGGGGGCGGGGAACTGCTCTAAATCCATATAAAAAACATAAACCGTACAAAAACCAACACAGGTGGCATAGCAGAAAATGCTAAGGATAACACATAGCCCCAGCAAAGGAACTCGGCAAATTTTTTGCGTAACTTCGGAATAAGCAAACCCAGTGAACCACTTTGCGGTATACTGGGGTCACCAGATAAAAAGCGGGAACTGTCTAACAACAACACAGGGCTTTGCTACGTGGAAACACTAAGTATAAAGCCTGACGCCTGCCCAGTGTCGGGAGATACGTATTTTTTGTGAGAGCAAAAAAACGAAAGGACCGATGAACGGCGGCCCTAACTCTGAGGGTCCTAAGGTAGCGAAATTCCTTGTCGAATAATTGTCGACCTGCATGAATGGCGTAATCACCGTTTTGCTGTCTCTGCTGGGGTGTGGGCGAATTTGACATTATCGTGAAGAGGCGATAAAACTTTCACGGGACAATGAGACCCTGTGCATCTTTACTCTAAGCTTATGTTGTTTACTGCAAAGCGCAGAAGTGCTTTCAAATAAATATTTTTTTTCAGTAATAGGTAGGATGTGATTAAAAAACAAAATTGAGATACTACCATTAAATATTTAACAAACTATTTAAAAGAAAAAGGTCCTTTTAAAGAAACCGTGAGCTTGGGAGTTTATCTGGGGCGGAGGCCTCTAAAAAAATATCAGGGGCGTGCCAAGGTATGGAATCACTGTATATTGCGGTAAATTGTTCTACAACCAGTTAACCATGCCTGACTGTTAGGCATACAAGCCAAGCAGGGGCTTTTTTAGCCTTTATTATCTGTTTATCAGATAAATAAAATACGAAAGTATGCGGTAGTGAACCAGCACTTTGTTAGTGGAAGAAGTGTTGATCAACGGATCAAAGATACGCCAGGGATAACAGGTTTATCCGTCCTTAGAGTTCCTATCGACGGACGGGATTGACAAAATATCAGAAATGTCCTTTGTATTAGTAATAATACATTTTGCATGGGGTGAATTGAGTGTATTAGTGTGTTTTTATGCACAAAGTATACTGCTACAGTAAGAGCGAGATAGAATTAACTTCTATTTTTCTCTTTTTGTAGTTCAAGGAAAACCATTATTTAATATATAATAGTGGTCCACTTGCAGCGAAGTACTCATCGGCAGAGTTTTCTCTTAGTAGATGCTATGGTGAGTAAACGTTCAACGACTAGAGAGTGAGTTCTGCTAACAATAATCTCTCCATGAGCGCCCTGATGCCAAAGAACAATATGGGAAATACATATGTTTATAGACTTTAAAGTTAAAAGTATGTATATTTTCAGAATAGACTCACCTTTTTTTGGTATAAAAAAGTAGTAAAATACTCCAATTTGTACATAAAATCACCAAAAAACAAAGGGTTATAGGAGAGTATCATTATTAGAGAATAGCTAAAAAAACAGATATGAAAATATTTTTTAGAAATAAGCGTTTTTATGCTGGTGTGCCAAAACATTAGCAAGTCTTGCAGGACAACAAAAAGCCTCTATCCAATAAGACTCGCAGAAGGTATCGCAAGTTTATGAATGGAGCTGTTGTACCCCAAACTTTGTTTAGCATTAGACTTGGTCTAGGGTTGGGTGATAGAACTTTTTACAAAGGTACAGATAGTGCAAGTATCAAGTTTGAGTATGGGCACAAAGATAAAGAGTATTATACGTATCACATCTGTGATATTTTTAGAGATTGGACGTGGTATAGTTACCCAAGTTAGTATGTAAAAAAGTCTGGTGAACGTAAAGGTTAGCCTCACAGTTACCACTTTCAAACCTTTAAACACAAAAGGTGGAAAGAATTGACAGATTGCTTTTTCTTGAGAGGAGCAATAGAGGTTAAGGGTTACGCACCAGGTTCTATTACAAAACACTTGTGTGAAATTGGACTAGCATATTGGATGTTTGATGATGGAAGTTATAATAAAGGGTCTAACTACTATACTTTGCACAGAGAGACTTTTAGTTTGAGCCAAAAAGAAGCTATGTGTAAAGAGCTCAATAGGAAGTTTAACTTGCACTGCTATCCTATGAAACGCAGTAGCGGTGATTATATGATTTATTTTCCAACAAAAGATACACCAACTGTGATAGAAATTTTGCATAAGAGGCCTTGGCCTCTAGTAATGCACCGCAAATTCCCAAATGGGTGGAATTCCTCTGTGAATAAGGAAGATCTTTACTTTCTTTTGAAGAGTAAGATTGCTCTACCCAATAGTGGATACAGCTCTTTTATAAAAACGGTCTTATTTATAGCTATATATTATTCTCTAAATAGTGGTTTCTTTGGTATATGACATAGTCTAAGCTATCTATAAGCACAACTTTTATGCATTTTTGTATAATAAAGAATCTGTGGGGGCCAAAGGCCCAATAGTTTTTTGTGTGAAGTGGTAGAAGTTTGAAGTAAACTCTCAAACGATAATAATTACTGACCTCGATTAATTACAATAGTCCGCTTTTTTTGTGAAAAAAAAGTTTGCATTGGGTGAATTGGGTATTTATATATATATAATTGTGTAAAGAATTTTTATAAATTTAGTTCAAGGAAAAAACACACAAAAAAGACTACAAAATAGTCTGCATCAAAACTATAGACTAAAACAGCGGGCACACCGGCCCGGGGGGGGGGGGCGGGGGGGATGGAGGATGGCGGAGAGTGGAGTAAAGGAGCGAGCGGGTTTCTGGTAAATATATAATATTTTATGTATATATTCTCTGTGTTTTATGGGGAAGGGGAAAAGAATGTTCAACGACTAGAGGGGGAGTATTCCCAACAATAACCCTCCCACGGGGCCGCTTATATTGGGTATACAACAACAACCATCAGAAGAAGAAACATCAAAGCTAAGGTAAAAAAAAAAATTAATTTAATTCTATTTTGATTTGGAAGGGAGAAGAAAAAGATAAACACTTTTTCGATAATACAACTGGTCGGCTCATCGCGTCCTCTTGCTGAAGAAGGTAAGAAGGGTTAGACTGTTCGTCTATTAAAGCGGTACGTGAGCTGGGTTCAGTGCGTGGTGACACAGCACGGCTCTTCTCTGTGAAAGGATATATAGACTATTTGCATAGGGTTTATAGTACGAAAGGACCTTAAACTCCACACCTCTGGTGTATCAGTTGTAACTAAAATTGCATTGCTGAGCAGCTAAGTGTGTAAACAGAATAGCTGAAGGCATCTAGAGCTAAAAAGTTGTGCAAAAACATGTCTCTTTTTTTGGGGGTCGGCGACCCCCCATTATCGGTACCATGTATAATTATGTAAATAATTCTTTTTGTAATTAAAGAGCAGGGGTATACGAAAAGCCAATATTTTTTATTTTTATAGTTGCACCTTATGTCAAAAGTTTGACACAGCGATTGTAGCTTAAGGGTAGAGCATTGGTCTGTGGATCCAAAGGTTGCAAGTTCAAATCTTGTCATTCGCCTGCTTCTCCGCAAAGCTTTGTGGAGAAGCAAAGCAAAGCAACAGTCCTCCGCCTGCCGGCAGACACACGGAGGCAAAGACAAATACTTATGATAGAAACCAAAAATATATTTAAATGCAAGGTAGCCAACCGTCTAACATATCTGTAAAGTGTTGTCTACTGGCAACATGGAGATCTTTGGAGTGAATATGCTCACATTAGTAGCCAATAGTCTGGCTAAATTTCTATTAATTTTGGCAATAGACGGCCGTAATGCCATTGGTTTCTACAAGAACAGTGTAGAGTTAATCGGTCTCTAAGCAAAAATACCTTTGTATTTTGTGAAGAGTATTAATAGACTAAAATAATAATAGAGAATCGCTATATGAGAAGTAGATACTTTTAAAAATACGAGTGTTTTTTTTATCCTTTCTAGCTCAGCGGTAGAGCATTTGACTGTTAATCAAAATGTCGCTGGTTCAAATCCAGCGTGAGGAGGACTGGCTAAAAAGGCTAAATAGCCTAATTGCGCTAATAGCTCAATTGGATAGAGTTTTGTACTACGGATGCAAGGGTTGTGGGTTCAAGTCCTGCTTAGCGTAACTGGTGTGCTAATATTTTAGCATTTGCTAGCAAACGAGAGAACGCAAACGCTATAACACATGTCTGCATAGTATAGATGTGTAGAAGGAGCAATTTTTTTTGTGGCAACAAGCTTACACATACATAAAGCAGAAGCTCCTGTGATAGTGGGTAGGCAAGATAGCTCAATGGTAGAGCATATGTTTCATAATCATATGGTTAAGGGTTCAAGTCCCTTTTTTGCCATTGCGCCTAACTTCCTTCTGCTATGCTGCCTGCTTTGCAGGCAGGTGGTGGAGGATTGATACAGCGAAAAATAAACTTCCTATTTAATTACATAAAATAAATGACTTTGGATTTGATTCTTTTTAGACCTGAGTTTTTTTTGATTTTTAGTTTTTTTGTTTTGCTTTGGTATGGTACTGGAAATTTTGTAACTCCTGTTGCAGAAATTCTAACAGTTACAAATTAGCAAGCCTTCTATAAAAAAGAAAATAGAAGAAATGGTGAAAAAAGAGTAGGCCTTCGGCCCCTAACTCCTATTATTTCTAATAGACTTCTAAGATCCAATAGTACACTAGATGCATGCAGAGGACCAGCTCACCCAGCATCTGGATAGACTTTGTGGGCAGTTGTTTGGTGTTTTCTTTCTTTTTTGCTTTGCGTTAGTAGCCCAATGCACACTGTGTTCTAGGGTGGATCTTTTCAAAAAGATGCATACAGTTAGAATGTATGTAGACTTTTGTTTCTATCTGGAGTTTTTGTTTTGAGAGTATCTTACGGTTGGCAAAAAATTAGAGAATTTGTCATACTGAATATGTTTATTAGGCACTGTTGGCTTTGATTGGTCAATACTAGTAGATTATGGCAACAGATTAGATGTCTGTTTACCTTTGTATGGAGTTGCAAAGTTTTTCTTTGGTTGTTCTTTGTGGTTTGAATTCTAAAAGTGCATATTCTCTTGAAGCAGCAATGAAATACTTTTTGCTGAGTGCTTTTAGAAGTTGTTTGATTCTTTTGGGTATTGGTTTTGTTTATTGGCAAACTGGAGAAACTTCTTTGCCTCACATTGAAAAGATTGTTGAAAGAAAAATTAGGGCTCCTTCTTTGGTTACAGCTCTTGGTATTTGGCTTATTTCTACAGGATTGCTTTGGAAATAGGCAGCAGCACCTTTGCACTTTTGGGTTCCTGATGTATATATGGGAGCTTGGTCTAGTGTATCTTTGTGGATTACAGTATAGCCAAAAATTGCAGTGCTAGGATTCTGGACACACCACTGGCATGCAATTTGGAGTATGTCCTTTGGAAGTGCATAGATTTTGTTTAGAGCATTTTCTATGATTGTAGGTAGAATTGCGCCTTTGGCCCAAACAAACATCAAACGTTTGCTAGCATATAGTAGTGTTGGGCATATGGGTCTACTTCTTATGCCTTTGTGTGGAAACCAGTCTGGAATTAGACCAAATAGAACTATTAGGAATAGTGGCATTGCGCAAAGTGCTCTTGAAATTTTTATGGGTACTCCCGCTGATTCTATTGGTGTACTTTGGGCATATATAATTATCTATGTAATCATTAATGTAGGTGTTTGGGGAATGTAGTTTTGGCCTATTTATCGACCAGTTTCTCTTTTTAGAAGATCTACAACGGACAGCACAAGAAGAGGACAAAGCACTGTTTTTGTATCTGCACAGAATAGCAGATGCGAAGCAAAGCAAAGCAGTCCACTAGCTAGCAAACTAGCAAGCGGAAGAGCAGCTCCACAATTCCTTTGGGATCTTAAAGGATAGAATAAAACTTCTGCTAGAGCAGCATTTAGATGGGCAGTTTTTATGACTAGTTTGGCAGGACTACCTCCAGTTTATTCCTTTTTGGGAAAAGCTTCTATTATTTGGCACAGAGTAACTAATGGACTTTTTATTCTTGTAACAGTAGCTTTGAGATATACAATGATTGGAAGTGTTTACTATTTGAAAGTAATGAAAATTGCTTATGTAGATAACAGGACCAGGCCAGTTTCTTATGGTA
This sequence comes from uncultured Bacteroidota bacterium, assembly GCA_942492555.1. Lineage (GTDB taxonomy): Bacteria > Bacteroidota > Bacteroidia > Cytophagales > Amoebophilaceae > JBCCVH01. Next base: position 29,349 of record CALOEX010000015.1, read on the forward strand.
AAGTTTCTCCCCTAACAGCTTACATTATTGCAATTAGCGTTTTTTTTATACTAATTGGATTGTGGACTGGAAGTTCTTTGTTTTAGGCTACACACATGGTTGCCCTTTCTGTATCAAATAAGCCTATAAATTATTTATTTCTTATATTATATTTTTTTTGTTTTTATTAAAAAAAAAAAAATGATTTCTGGTTTGTTTTAGAGTGTTTGTCTTTTGTAGTTTGGAATGGGAATAGTAGGATGTTACTAGAACCGACGTAATTTTTTGATTATGCTCTTGTGTATTGAAGTAATGTAGCTTTCTGTTAATTTGGTTTTTTTGACAAGAAGTGTTACAGTAGATGATTTGAATGGACAATAGTTTGCTCTTTGGGTATTGACAGCAGCAGCTGCAGAAACAGCTTAGGGCTAGGCACTTTGTGTTTTGTACTTTCGTTTGCGTTCTACCTAGGATGTGGAGTTGATTACTCTAATGAAAGGTTCAAAATAAAAATGACTACTGTTATTGCTATTTTTTTTTCTGCTATTTTTATTTGGACAGGACATAGAAATAGATGGATGGTTGATTATGCCACTAGATAGGCTCAAGCTGCTATTTGGTGTACATAGCTTAGTTTGGTACCAGCTACTTCTATTTGGATTAGTTTGAAAGAAGCACCCTAGAGAGAAATTCCTAGAACAAATCTTCGCACTCATTGGAGTTCTTTCTTGAAATATTCAAGCTAATAAATTTTTTTTTTTAGATTTTGCATTGTGCAGTCTGGGGCTGAAGGTCAATAAGTACTAAATGCGAGGATGGCGGAATGGTAGACGCAAAAGCTTCTAAAGCTTTCATTCTTTATGAATTTGATGAGTTCAAGTCTCTCTTCTCGTAAATAGTCTTTAACATAATACATTATAGCTGCCATAAATAAAACATGACCACACTAATCATCTAAGCAGCTCTTTTGCTGATAGAGTCTCCCGTAATTACAAGCAGAGTGCATAAAAATAAATGCTTTTGCAGGAGTGGCGGAATGGTAGACGCGAAAGCTTCAAAAGCTTTTCATTTTTTTTAATGGTGTAGGTTCGAAACCTATCTTCTGTACAAATGGATTTTATTTTTTCTTTTTATTTTGCTTCTGCAACAGAAGCATGGCATAGCACTCCTTTGATTTCCATTCATTTGCCCTTTATTGGTGCAATTTTCAGCCTAAACAATTGGCTTTAGGCTGTGGCAATCGCTGTTTTGATTTTGAGAGGAAATCATTCTAGTAATCATTCTAGAGCTCTCTCTCTCAATAGTGGATTTTCTGGTTTTCGTAAATCTGTTAGTCTTTTTTGGAACACTCAAACATTGGAACGCGTTCATTTGAAATGGCGCCAAAGAATGGCTCGTTCTTATAGCTTTTCTGATAGATAGAGAAATAATAATAGGACTATTAGACTTTCTTCTACTAATCGTTTGCCCTCTGCTTGGAGAAGAAATTCTCTTTCCAGTGGAAAAACAACAGTAGTATGGTTGTCTGTTTTGTTTTTTCTCTTGGCAGTCTGCAACGCTTTTGGATTGGTGCCACTTCTTTCTGCAATTACAGGTAGAGCAGGCTTTACTTTGGGTTAGAGCATTGCACTTCTTTCTGCTATTACTTATTCTGGAATTCGACGCCAAGGAATTCGTTTTGTACGCCTTTTTTAGCCTAGTGGTCCTAGCTGGCCTATGGCACCTTTGTTTATTTAGCTTGAATCTATTAGCTATTGCTTTCGAGCAATCAGTTAGGGAACACGTCTCTATTGTAACATGTTTAGGGGGCATCTATTGCTACACTTGTTTACCTCTTAGTCCCTAGTACCTGTATAGGCTCTACCTCTTTAGGCTGGTGCACCAGTTTCTGTTTTTGCAGCCACTATTTTGATGGCTTTGAGTGCTTTGGAAACTATTGTAGCAGTTTTGCAAAGCGGTGTATTTTGTCTCCTTAGAACATTCTATTAGAATGAGGTGTAGAGTAAAAAAGACAAGTAGGCATCTGCTTCACCACCGCTGCGAAGCGGACCACTGCGAAGCAAGCGGAGAAGCAGGTCCGCGACAGAGATCACATATATTTTTATTTTTTATGAGTTTGTAGCTCAATGGTAGAGCAACGAGCTTTTAACTCGAAGGTTATGGGTTCAAATCCCTTCTGGCTCATAAATTTTTTTTCATATTTTTTTATTAGAATTTTTTTATTAGAATGTATTTGATTTTTTCTTTGGTAGCTACGGGTGCGCTAACTAGTGTTTATTTGATAACCAAGAGCAAAAACCCAGTACACAGTGTATTTTATTTGGTATTGCTTTTTCTTCATTGTTCCGGACTTTTGGTATTGATTGGTCTTGAATACTTTGTATTGCTTCAATTGTTGGTTTATGTTGGAGCTTTGGCTATTTTGTTTTTGTTTGTTGTTATGCTATAGGATATTCCCTCTACTGAAATTTTGGCACATCAACGCGGAACATATCCTGTAGCAGGAGTTTTGGGGCTTTGTGTTTTTGCATGTGCTTTTTTGGCATTCTGGCAACCTCTTTCTGACAGTATTTACACAACAGAGGTTAGTAGAATTTATAGTTCTACCTCTAAAACTGATACTTCTTATAATTTTTGGAGAAATAATAGGACTGCTTCTAGTCCTGTTTCTAGCTAGGGAATTGCTTAGTATGGAGTACATCCAGATTTGTAGATTATTGCTAGTTTGTTGTTGTTGGTTGCAATAATTGGTGCAGTGGGGCTAACTCTAAAACGACCTATTGCAGCTCCAGATTATGATGTATTTGCTCAACACTATGCTGATTTTCAGAAAGGACTAGTTGAAATTAGTCAAATTAAAGATGTAAATAAGCCTTAGAATAATCCAGTAACTAAAAAGTCAATATTTATTTTTTTTAATTAATGAGAACTCATATGAAATTGCGTGGTAGTCTTTGGCAACAACCTGTATTGACAGTTGTTGAAAATCATTTGGTTCGTTATCCTACTCCTTCTAACTTGAACGGTAACTATAACTGGGGAGTTTAGGCTGGATAGTGTTTGGTTTTGCAAATTTTGACCGGAATTTTTAGGCTATGCACTACACTGCTCATGTAGATTTGGCTTTTCATAGTGTGCAACATTTGATGCGTGATGTTCCCAATGGATGGCTTTTGCGATATTTGCATGCAAATGGAGCATCTCTATTCTTTGTTGTTGTTTATATGCATTTGTTTCGTGCTTTGTACTACACCAGTTACGCAAGCCCTCGAGAATTTGTGTGGCTTGTTGGAGTGGTTATTTAGTTGATTATGATTTTGACCGCATTCATCGGATATGTATTGCCATGGGGTCAAATGTCTCTTTGGGGTGCTACCGTAATTACTAGTTTGGCAAGCGCTCTTCCTGTGGTTGGAACCAGTATTGTTTCTTGGCTCTGGGGTGGTTTCTGTGTAGATAACCCCACATAGAACCGCTTTTATAGCTTTCACTACTTGTTTCCTTTTTTGTAGGCAGCATAGAGTTTGGTTCACCTTGCAGCACTGCACCAATATGGTTCCACCAACCCTTAGGGAATTCAAGCACAAACAGACCTTGTGGATTTCTATCGTGCGCCATTGAGCTGCTACTTGTCCTTGTTCTAGTATTAGAACCAGTATCGCTGCATTTACACTTCCATTGGAATTGTATACTGTAAAGCTTACTCTAGGCATGTTTGGGGGCAACCCCTAGTGCCAAGCTAGAGTAAATGCCGTGTAAGCCCTGGAAGTAAGGGGAAGAAGCACAGGCTAGCTAAGTTCGGCATGGTTAGGCTAACAAACTTGATTCACAGTCCATGTGGCGTCGTCCAGCCCATTATGCCACACTTCCTAATGCATAATGAATGTCATGGTTAGATTACGGATAGAGATATTAATCTATATGCAGTAGACATTACAACTTTCTCTCAGAAAGAACAAGGATTGCAAGAACCTAAACCGAACAATTGGGGCAGTAGCGGAACTATGGCATGGCCCAATCCCAAATTGGGATTGGGGTAGAGAGCCTCCATAGTAGGTAGGGCAGGGAAACCTGCCTTGGCATTTGGTAACCGCCAATATGCAACTGAAGGGAGGCAGGTATTCTCTGGTAGAGCAAGTAAGAATTCCATGATCCAAAGCCCAAAAGGTGGAGGTGCGGAAGCTCTAAAAGCTCTACATGTTTAGGCGAGGAAGTACAAAGATAAAGCCTTTCAAGGCCTAATTTATACAATTGCACACCCTGAAACTCTTACATTGGCCTATGAATAGATCAAGTCCAAACCCGGAAATATGACCAAAGGAACAACTCCTGAAACATTGGATGGGTCCACAAAGCGTTGCTTGCCACAAAGCATGCGAAGCAAAGCAAAGCAGAGAAGCAAGGACTTTATTTATAAGACTTCCAAATAGTTGCTCAGTGGACAATATAAATTCAATCCAGCCCAAGAAGTTCTTATTCCTAAACCTGGAAAGGTGGAAAAACGACTTCTAAAAATTGTAAACCCACGAGAGAAACTTGTACAGAAAGCAATGGAACTAGTTCTCAATGCTGTATATGACTATACATTTTAGGATACTTCCCATGGCTTTCGCCCAGGGAAGGGATGCCACACAGCCCTTCAATATATTGATCAAAAGTTCAAAGGAGTGGTCTGGTTTATTGAAGCAGATATTACAAAATGCTTTGACACCATTCCCCACGATCGATAGCTTGATGTACTAAAAAAGAAAGTACAGTGTGAAAAAACATTGATAATAATTAAATCTGGCTAGCAAACTGGTCACATTCAAATAGGTGGAGTTGGCATCAAGAGTTTGCTTGGGACACCACAAGGAAGTATTTAGAGTCCTCTCCTATGTAACATTTACATGCATGAGCTAGACTTGTATATGCAAGAGCTCTGTTCCTATTTCCATTAGGGCAAAGGCTATAAGGTCTCCTCTCAGTACAATAAACTAATGAACCTTCGTAAGAAATGTACGACAATTAGGGAATAGTAGGAATTGCGTAAGCAATACCAAAAAGTGCCTAGACGAGATCCTATGGATAGAGGATTCCGCCGTCTATCCTATGTACGATACGCTGACAATTTTATTATCAGTGTGATTGGTCCTCGTACAGCTGCAAATGAGATTATGCAAAAAGTGGGAAGATTTCTCAAAAACTACCTTTACCTAGAACTAAATAAAGGTAAAACCAAGCTAACTCATGCTCGAAAGAGCAAAGCGTATTTCCTAGGTACTGATATCAGCTGGAATGCCAGTGTTGATAAAAAGGTGATTTAGCGTAAGAGGAGTAAACTCCAAAGTAGAAAAAAAGTACGAGTACAATCCCGTATTTGTTTGAATAGACCAATTACCAAATAGGTGAACAAATTTGTAGTTTGTAAGCTCTTTAAATGGGCTCCTAATGGTAAGGCAGCAATTGCTGTTGGACTCAACCGCATGGTTAACTTTGATCATGCTGATATTATCAAATACTACAATAGAGTAGTTCGAGGACTATTGAACTACTACTCCTTCGTAGATAACATTAATAGACTACGATCCATTGTTGAATATTTGCGTCTCAGTTGTAGATGCACGTAGGCCAAGAAATTTAAGCTACGCACAATGGCAGCTGCCTTCAAGGAATTTGGCAAGAACTAGGCATGTAAACAAACTGGGACTAGTTTCTACAGTCCTCCAAATTTCAAAAAAAATCGACATTTCAAAATAGGAATTGTCACATTGGAGAGCCTTGAAAAAAGCTGGGAAAATAAGCTCACCTGTAGCAACTTGGGGAAAACATGTATTATTTGTGGAAGCATCCAGGTACAGATGGACCACTAGCGCAGTGTGAAAAGCCTAAAAAAGAAAGACTTGGACTAGTTTTCCATGCAGATGGCTGCAATCAACCGAAAGCAGCTTCCTTAGTGTCAAAGACACCACACTGCAGTAAACAAAAATACACTTACTCCAACAGAACGAGAACTATTTGCAAAAGGCTGTAAGAACTTGGTTAATTCCAAGAAATGATTATGTGCAAACACTAAACATAAAGAAATACTGGAGAGCCGTATGATGGGAAACTATCACGTACGGTTCGGAGGGCAGTTTGTGGAAATTTAAAGGCCCACCTTCTGACCCCTATCGTACTTTTACTCTAAAGATTTGGGTAGAACATTGAGATTGAGGCTGGCCAGAAGTTTTTTGGTCTGCTTTTATCCTGAGAGATTGGGGCATCCCGACAATAATATCCCCACAAACCCCTACTCCACTCCTGCCCATATCGTACCCGAATGGTATTTCTTGTGGGTATACGCTATTCTTCGTAGTATTCCAAATAAGTAGAGAGGTGTCGCTGCGATTGGATAGGTGTTCGCAGCATTGGCTGCTTAGCCATATTAGCACAAACCCAATGCTCGAGGTCCAATTTTCCGTTCTTTGCACAGAGTGTAGGCCTTTGCGCTAATCGGAGATTTCTTTTTGTAGACTTATCTCGGGCAGCAACCCGTAGAAAGACCATATGTAATTCTCGGACAAAGAGCTACTGTCCTATTCTTTGCCCTCTTGGGCGCACTTTGTGTTGCGGCATGGGCGGATAGTTACTAGGCTAACCTATACATTCATAACAGGCAGAAATTTGGAATTGCTAAATCATTATTTATTTTTATTTGTATAGTATACAGAGTGTAGCGCAGTCTGGTAACGCGTTGGCTTTGGGAGCCAAAAATCGCTGGTTCAAATCCAGTCTCTCTGAAATAGATTGAAATAGATTAAGTGGATTGCTTTGCAGCTTTGCTTCTCCGCAAAGCTTTGCTTCTCCGCGAAGCTTTGCTTCGCAGCAAAGCATTTTAAAATTTAGCTCACACTTTTTATGTCAAATTTTCTAAAATGTCCAATCTATAACAAAAAAAATTAGACACCAAGAGATTTTAAAATTAAGCACCTTTTAGACTATTTTTTTTTAAGACTGTAAATAAAAAAAAAACATAAAATTTTATACCTATATTATATAAAAGTTTTATAAAACGCTTTTTTTATTTTTACAACGCTTCGCATGCCATTAAAGCCTTTTGCTATGCAGAAAAGCGCCGACCCACTATTTGTATAAAAATTAAAAATAATATATACATTTATTATTTCAAAAAATCATAGTTATAAATACAAAAATATATAGATTAAAAATTTAAACTTACTTTCTGCAGAGTGAATGGCCACTTTTCTGCATAGCAGAGGGAAAACTATAGGA